>NZ_RRYW01000149.1 GCF_014861365.1 Psychrobacter sp. FME6 | reverse complement strand
TGCTTCGGCTGTCACCCTTCTTTTATTACTCCAGCATACTTTTTGATACACCACCAGATATTTTTATAATAAATAATATATAGCACGGGCGTCATTCAATTTTATAGCTCTCTCATCATAGTTCTCTCATCGCTAAATTTTTACAAAAAAAATAACACCTACCTAAGTAGATGTTATTACTGATGAGTTCGCTTATCACAACCTATTATTCATAACTGCCTAGATACAAATTGAATCCAGCATCTAGGCAGCGACTAATTTAAGCACAGCTACTTTAAAAACAGTGCCATCGCCTTTTTAAATAGCCCACCATATGGAGGTAATAAAACGTTTAAACCATTAAGTTTAGATTGTACAAAGATGGGTTTCATATGGCTTAAACGCTCAAAGCCAGCTTTACCATGGTAAACACCTGTGCCTGAATCGCCAACGCCGCCAAACGGTAAGTCATATTGCAATACATGCACCATGACTTCATTGATACATAAACCGCCGGATACGGTGTTGGTACGAACCTTGTCTAGCTCATGGCTATTGTCACCAAAGACGTATAGCGCCAATGGACGTGGACGCTCGTTGATAAAATCAATCGCATCATCAAGAGTGTCATAGTGCATTAATGGTAACACCGGTGCGAAAATCTCATTTTGCATCACATCGCTATCAGGCGCAGGTTCGCTGACGATAACTGGTGGCATAAGACGGGTTTCGATATTGGAATCAACATTGGTAAGCTGGTGAATGCTCTCACCCGCTAAATTATCCAAATAGCCTTTAACGCGTTTAAACTGCTCACCATTAATAATACGCGAGTAATCAGGATTATTTTCGAAATCAGGGTAGTGCTTTTCCACCCACTCTTTTGCCAGACGGATAAACTCTTCATGATATTGACGCTGAATCAACACATAATCAGGGGCAATACAAGTTTGACCCGCATTCAGTGTTTTGCCCATCATTACTCGATTGACCGCGTTTTCTAAGTTTGCACCCTCTAGGACAACAACAGGCGATTTACCACCCAGCTCAAGTGTTACTGGGGTCAAATTAGGGGCAGCAGCAGCCATGACCTTTTTACCGACTGCTGTAGAGCCGGTATACAGTAAGTGATCAAATGGTAACTCACTAAAGGCGACAGCAATATCAACTTCGCCCAGCACCACACAAATCATATCTGGGGAGAAATAGCGCGCAATAGCATCAGCAAATGTCTGGGCAAACTGCGGTGCCGCTTCACTCATTTTAATCATAATGCGATTGCCCGCAGTAAGCGCATCAATCATCGGTCCTATGGCTAAAAATAACGGATAGTTCCAAGGTACCATGATGCCGACCACCCCTAATGGCTGTGGCTGGATTTCATTGTGGGCCGGCATATACAGCGCTGAAATAGAAGCTCGCTGCGATTTCATCCATTTTTTACCGTGTTTTTTGGCATGGCTGATACCAGTAAAACTGGGGAATAATTCGGCAAACTGGGTTTCTGATTCGCTACGATAACCAAAATCTGCACTAATGGCCTTGGCAAAGCTTTCTTGATTGTCGCTAAGCATTACTTCTAAATTGTCTAATAACGTTTCCCGCGTCCCCCAATCATTAATCGGCTGGGTACGGCTCAATGTCTGCAAGCGAGCAAATTGCGCTTGCATCTCGTCAACGGTATTGGCTGTGCTAAGCGTTTTGGGCGCCAGTTGTTGCTCTAAATTTGTATCGAGCGAGGGTTGCTTATGGATATCTTGATTGTTATCTGTCATTTATCTTCCTTGTTATATGCGTTAGAGTCGATATATTATATTGGGTTAAAGGCTCTATATTTCTAATCAGAGGATGGTAGTCAGAGTGTTACGTCAATAGTAACCTCCGTAAACAAACCCTAATGAGATTCCATTCATTGTACTTTAATGTAGCGCATTGACTGCTCGATGAACAGCGTCTTTAGTTGACTACTGAGTTTGTATGAAATACGTGTCAGGCAATGCTTATATTGCTGATATTTGCTGCTATTTTTATAGCCCTATATAAATATCTTCTTAATAGATATCTTCTTAAAATTGATGCATTTATTATTGAAATTTAAGTTTGGGCAGAAATGCTAAAACTGCTACACTGAATATCAGTAATGGACCTACCTTTTAATAACAAAACCAGAAGACAGCCACCCTCATGCAAAATGCCCCCCAACCGCTCAATGATATGCTAGTCAGTAAATCATTCTCAGCCGCCGACTATGTTCCTACCCTCGACGCCATGCTAGCGCGTACGCTAGCGCGTATCGAACTTAAAAAAGAGCAAGGGTTACGTACCCCAGACGAGCTATGGATTGTCGATCACAATGACGTTTATACCCTTGGACAAGCCGGTAAAGAAGAGCACATTTTGCAACGTACCAACACCCCTATTATCAAAACGGATCGTGGTGGACAAGTAACTTGGCACGGGCACGGACAACTGGTTATTTACTGGTTGTTTGATTTAAATAGCTTAGGCTGGAGTGTACGCAACATGGTATCGCATGCCGAACAAGCCATTGAAGACGTCGTCAACGATTGTATAAAAAGTCAATCGTCACCTGACAGCACTCATATCAGCGCCCATGCTCGCCGTGATGCACCTGGGGTTTACTTATACGGCAGCTCATATAGCGCTTCATCTGATGAGCTGTCACAACTGCCATCTAACGCACCAGCAGATGATGCAATCATGCTAGGGAAAATCGCTTCTCTAGGTTTCAAAATCAAGCACGGTTTTAGCTACCATGGTATTGCTCTTAATTTAAACTGTAATTTGTCAGCATTTAACGCCATTAATCCGTGCGGTTATGCAGGGATGCAAATGTTACGATTGGCAGACTTTGTGCCAATGCAGCAGTCAAAGCAGCAGTCAAAAGTTACAGCCTTGGACGAAACTCAAAACAAACTGACTCCTCAATCGTTAAGTTATGAGCAAGTCACGCAAAAGCTCATCGATAATATTGCTCAGCGTCATGCAGGACACATTGAATTGCGTGCGTTAGCGCCAAAAGCGTCAAAGTAATGTCTTTGAGTCTTTTTTGCATAATCCTTTTACGCATAATATCTTGCATGCTTGGACTTAAGCATTATGAGAAAATTTGAGTCAAACTTGTTATAATCGCAGGCGGCACAAACTGGGCGCAGCGATAACTATGCCGCACCAACATTTCACCCTTTACTGTTCAAGTATTTATAACAAAAGCACATTGGAGCAATTTATGGCAGATTTTAATAAAATTTTAGACGCAGGCGACGTCGACGGCGGCATCATTAACGTCGTAGTAGAAATCCCAACCGGTAGCAGCCATAAAATCGAATGGAACCGCGAATTGGCGGTATTTGAGCTTGATCGTGTTGACCCGCAAATCTTTGCCAAACCTTGTAACTATGGTTTTATCCCACAGACTCTTGATGAAGATGGCGACGAGCTTGATGCCTTAATCATTACAGAACAGCCTTTAACCACTGGCATTTTCTTAAAAGCCAAAGTAATTGGCGTCATGAAGTTCGTTGATGACGGCGAAGTCGATGACAAGATCGTCGTCGTACCAGCTGACGACCGTGATACAGGCAATGCTTACAACAGCCTAGCGGACCTACCAAAGCAGCTAATCAACCAGTTAGAGTTCCATTTCAGCCACTATAAAGACCTTAAAAAACCAGGTACAACGGTCGTTGAATCTTGGGGTGACGTTGCAGAAGCCAAAGAAGTGATTAAAGAATCTATCCAGCGCTGGAAAGATCTATAATTAGTCCGGATAGCTTATAACATGAGGTTTATCATAAATAAGATAGGCTTTATGAAAAATACCGCAGACACGATGATGGCTGCGGTATTTTTTTGCTTGAATGTCAAGCTGTGTCATCAAGATGACACGCCCTAGCTATTTAAAGTAGGTATAATAAACCGTCCCGCCTATTCACATTTCTACGTCGTACTAAGGATCGTCATGTTCAACTCCGACCCCAACTCAAACCCAGTCAATGCAAAACTGCCAAAAGCGATCATTATGATGATCGAAAAAAACAACCTGGCAATGGCCATTAAAACATTGGCCGCGGACGAAAATATCAGTATGGATGATGCCAAAGTTCGAATTGATGCGTACGAGACCGAATTGAAAGTAAAGCAGCAGCAAAAGCTCAATACTATCGCAAGCAAGCAAGGCATCCCGAACCATGCTATTAGCTTTGATAGAGAGCAAGAAGCTGAGGATGAAGACGAGTCTGGAAAATTAATAAAAAACCGCGTCAAAACCACGCCGTCTGAACAAAATTTTCAGAGCTTGCAAGAAGGCGTTGATAGCAAGCTCAATGATTTAAGCTATAAAAAACCGCTTGTTCCTTATTGGGCGAAGCGATTATTGGTTATAGCGATTATTATGGCAGGGTTATTTTGGATAATGTGGCGTATCTTTGGCTAAAAGAAAACTGAAGTGTCTTGTCTGTCGACATTTTTATCAAGCATCCTTTCCGACTAACTAGGGCGTGTTGAACATTGGATATAAATTTCTGGCAAAAAAAATAGCGAACGGTTAATCTTTAAGTTCTCACACAAAAAAGATATCGTTCGCTATGCCTCGCAC
>NZ_RRYW01000014.1 GCF_014861365.1 Psychrobacter sp. FME6 | reverse complement strand
GGCCTCTTTTTCACCTGCTCTTTGATATTGCACTTCATGTGTTAATCTAAGATATTTATACTCTGTTCAAAATGAATAAATATAGGTTTGATGGTGCTTGAATATGAAAAATGCACCCCATTTCCTGGGTGCTTTTACCGTTCCATACATTTCTATGAGCTTGTTTTATAGCATTAAAAAAACAAAAAAAGAGCACATAGATATGTACTCTTTTTTATTTTTATCACTTTAAAATAATGAATAGAAAGAATTATCCTACTTTAATGCACCCAATCGGCTTGATAGCTGACTAATAATTTGATCAACTTCTTGGTTAGCCTCAGTCTCATTATCCAAGTTACCATTCGGCGTTAGTTGGTTCATGATCTCGGGCAGTAACTCAGCCAATCCTTGACGTACTTCTGTATCGTTAGCACCTGTATGAGCAGCGACTTGCTGGATTTCACTGTCGTCAAATAAGCGACTGATTTCGTTTGGATCAAGGTTGTCATTGTCTTGTTGATTACTCATCCACGACTTCGCTTGGTTTTCATAGCCCATGCCAGTAATTTTTGATAATGCACCACTCAAACCGCCGTTACGTTTGATCCAGTTTAATACCATCGGCATCAATGCAGCAATTAGCATCCCTTTACCGCCGAAGCCAGACTGTCTAGTTTGACCACCCATAGTCTGTCCACCCAATACGCTACCTAATATGTCGCCAAGCCCGCCCGCACCTGAGCTCATATCACCACGCTGACTACTTCCTGTTAAACCACCACCTGTTAGTCCACCGAGAATGTCATCTAAACCAAAACCATTATCGGTTTGACGGTCATATTGGCGAGGATTATAGCCATCCGCTTGACCACCGCTGCCGCCTAATACACCGCCCAGTATATCGCCAAGGCCACCTGTACGACGCGGACTAGTATGTTGGTTGACTGGATTGCGTTGGGCATCTTCTGGATCCATCGCATTACGGGCCACTTGGCTCACTAAATTCCCTAATAAACTCATCATCTACTCACTTTTTTGTCATAGTATTTATTGTTATCTTGCAATATAACAAATCTTTTTCGGCACAGAGATAGGTATTTTGTTATGACATGTAGGTGTTCGTAAATCTATAGAACAAAGGCAGGGTTGATAGGAGTCGAGAGAGTAATGGATTACCGTGTTTTAGTAGAACTTACATGGGCTAAAATATTTAATTCTCGCCATTGCTCAGGGTTTACTTGATCGCGAAACACCGTCACTGATAATGGCCGCTGATAAGGCTCTATGACTATGAACTCAAAACTCATCACCCATTGATAACGATGGACCGCTTTTAATTGTGCCTGCCATAGCTCATCACCACGCCCCGTGCGCATCAATAGTTGCCACTGTTGATCAAGACGCTGACTGAGGGGCGGCTGGCTAAGATGTAGTAATATCGGGCGTGATAATATCAAATAAATGCTGACCGCTGCCGCAACTATCGAGATAAGTACATATTGCCAGAAGGCTAGAGCCGCAAGCCATGCAAGCACAACCATGACAACAGATAAACCTATATAAAACAATACTCGTAAGTAGCTGGTAGGCTGGATAGCAGTGTCAATACGTAATGGGGTTGCCAAGCTCATAGTGTACTCCCAAAAAATGGTGAACTGCTATTCCAAGTTAAAGCACATAAGCTGCTAATAAGATTTATTAAGTCAACTCTTTAGTATGGCGCCAGGTTTTTATTTTATTGACCAACGCCCATATTGCCTCATCTTCTGGGCGATTTTGATTGGTGAAATAATCCAGTAAATCAGGGTCTTCATGAGTGAGCATTTCTGCAAATACCTCTTGTTCAGCAGGCGCTGCCGTTAAATACAGCTCTTTGACATAAGGATCGATATAAAAGTCTAACTCTTTTAATCCGCGACGCGCTTGATAAATTATACGGCGCTGTTCATTGGTTGGTTCTGGCTGAATGGTGCTGGTCATAGAGATACTCTCACTATTTTAAATGATGTTTAAGATTCAGGATGATTATACGCAGATAATTGATTCCATAATGCCACCGCTTGCTGCATCATAGCCACATTATGCGTACGAATGATACTTGCTCCTTGCTGTAGCGCAAAAATGCCAGCCGTCGTGCCTACCGCATCACGATCTAACGCTTGAGTCGTTGCAACCGCTGTAACCCTGCTCTTGCTTAACACTTCCGCTAAAAAACGCTTGCGTGAAATACCAAACATGATTGGTAACCCAAGTGCTTTTAAACTTTCAAGCTGGCTTAATAGTGCGCAATGATGCTCATAGTTTTTAGCAAAGCCAAAGCCTGGGTCAATAATGATGTTTTCACGCTTAACACCAAGGCTCATTACTTCATCAATGCGCATTGACAACTCGGTACTCACGTCGCTTATTATATCGTCATATTGTGCCAGATTATTCATCGTCGTTGGCTCACCGCGCATATGCATCAGCATCACAGGTATATCAAGCTCAGCTGCTAGTGCCGCTGCACCCTCGCGTTTCAGCGCTCGTACATCATTCCAAATATCAGCACCTGAATCAAAACTTGCCTGCATCACCGCTGGGTTACTGGTGTCAATGGACAGCCAAATCTCATCTCCGCAGTGCTGCCTAATCGCTTGAACAACTGGCACGACACGCTGTACCTCATCGCTAGTGGCTACTACATCTGCATTGGGACGAGTAGATTCGCCGCCAATATCGATGATTGTAGCGCCCTCCTTTATCATTTTCTGACAATGAGCAACGGCCTTGTCTACCCCATTGAACTGCCCGCCGTCTGAAAACGAATCTGGCGTGACATTGAGAATACCCATAACATGAGGTTGTGATAAATCTAAGGTTTTATCACGACTCGATATTTTTTGTTGGGGTAAAAGCTGGAATAAGGACATAAATAATCCATTTATTATAATACCATTCACAAAAATTAGAGTAGCAAGGAAAACGAGTGCAAGTGCTATGCACTGTAGACTAAACGAGTTTGACACGGCTAATCGTAATTCTTGGGTTTGGCATAAGAAACATTCTAATGATTGCTATAGTCAGTGAGAAGTAATATCGCTACATCACGTACTGCAGGTACCGTTTCTTCTTGCTTGCTGTGCCTACGCAGACAGAGGCTGCAAAAAAACTATACCCGCAGTATCGTAGCGTTTTTAAAGTATTTTAACTATAGCTGTGCTTATGATACCAGTAAATCTTATTCTGTCCTAAAGCGTTCATAGAATGATAGCCACAAAAAAGCCCTTTATCAAAAAGGGCTTTTTTTATTGAAGGTTAATCAATTAACAACTACATCGCTGGTAATGGTGGCGGTGTTGAATTCGTTGTGGTGATATCATTTTTTGCTAAGTTGACTTCGTTATGCTGATACACTTTTGGCGGACGTGGCTCTTCGCCTGCTAAAATATCCTGCAGCTGATCACGGTCAATGGTTTCCCATTTCATCAATGCATCAACCATGGCATGCACTTTTTCTTGGTTGCCTTCGATCAACTCACGGGCGATATCATATTGCTCTTCTAGCATACGGCGAACTTCTTCATCGACCTTTTGCTGAGTCGCTTCTGAAATAGTGCGGCTACCGCCAAAGTAACCTTGTGAGCTATCATCGTCTTCGTAGACCATGATGCCAAGCGCGTCGGACATACCATATTTGGTCACCATAGCGCGTGCCATCTTAGTCGCTCGTTCAAAATCGTTAGAAGCACCCGTCGACATTTGATTAATAAAGACTTCTTCAGCGATACGTCCACCAAATAAGATGGCGAGATCACTCAGCATTTTCGACTTATACATGCTGGTTTGATCGTGCTCCGGCAACTGCCACGTCACCCCGAGGGCAAATCCGCGCGGCATAATCGTCACTTTATGCACCGGATCGGTACCCGGTAGCAGTTCAGCAACTAACGCATGGCCAGATTCATGGTAAGCAGTAGCACGGCGTTCTTCTTCACGTATCACCATTGATTTACGTTCAGGTCCCATGTATAGCTTATCTTTCGCGTCCTCGAAGTCATTCATATCGACGCTTTTCTTGTTACGGCGTGCGGCAAATAGCGCCGCTTCGTTGACAAGGTTGGCCAATTGCGCACCTGTGAATCCAGGAGTGCCACGAGCAAGTGAATGAGCATCGACACTCGTTGTATTCGGTAGTTTTTTCAAATGCACTTTTAGAATTTGCTCACGACCTTTGATGTCTGGCAAGCCCACTTGTACCTGACGGTCAAAACGACCAGGGCGCAGCAGGGCTTTATCAAGAACATCGGCGCGGTTAGTAGCAGCAATGACGATGACGCCTTCATTACCTTCAAAACCATCCATCTCGACTAATAATTGGTTAAGCGTTTGCTCGCGTTCATCATTACCGCCGCCCGTACCTGAGCCACGATGGCGACCGACCGCATCAATCTCATCGATAAAGATGATACAAGGAGCGCTTTTCTTCGCTTGCTCGAACATATCACGTACCCGTGAGGCACCGACACCCACGAACATTTCAACAAAATCAGAACCTGAAATTGAAAAGAAAGGCACTTTTGCTTCGCCAGCAATGGCTCTTGCCAATAGCGTTTTACCCGTACCTGGTGGACCTACCATCAAAATACCACGTGGAATCGTCGCACCCAGTTTGGTAAATTTATCAGGATCACGTAAGAACTCGACCACTTCAACGACTTCTTCTTTGGCCTCTTCACAGCCAGCAACGTCTTCAAAGTTGACCTTGATTTGGTCTTCAGTCAGCATTTTGGCCTTTGATTTACCAAAGCTCATAGGGCCGCCGCCTTTACCGCCAGCGCCGCCTTGCATGTTACGCATAAAGAATAAAAACAGACCAATAATCAATAGAATTGGGAAACTGGCTATTAGTAACTGCATCAAGACGCTTTGACGCTTCGGCGCTGTTCCTTGAACTTCGACTTGGTTCTCACGCAGCATTGGCATCAGCTCGTCATCTGACACAGCTGGTCTAATGGTCTCAAAAGATGAGCCATTTTTCTTTTCGCCGGTGATCTGCTCGCCATCGATCTCGACACTGGCTACTTGATTTTCTGACACCGCGGTCACAAACTCAGAGTAGTTAAGGTTATCCGGCTCAGATGATTGGTCAAAGCCGCTAAACACCAGCACCAAAACGCCGATTACCACCAGCCACAATAAGGTATTTTTTACCATGTCGCTCACTAGTTATTCCCATCCCTTACTTATTGGTGTGTCAACTTGACACGTGACGTCTATAAACGTATTGCTCATTTTTGATAAACACATCGATATCGAAAACTTGCGATTCAAGCCTATGCTTTTCAAATGTCGCATGAGGACTGTTTTTAACTTTTAACAAGTCATGGATATCAAGAGTCTATCTTAGGTGAGCCTATCAAGCGCTTACTATCAGACGACTTTGTCTAAAAAATATGTTTAAAACAAAGTTAATATACCATGATATGTGGTGTTACCCTGCATAATTCAAGCCGATTTCACTATTATTCAGTTAACGATTGTAGCGGATTTAATACGCCGATAAACACCGTTTATAGTGACGTATTAAACCCGCTACAATGACAACAACTTATTGAAATGATGATTATTTAATCGCAATCCAAAACATCTCTTTTGAGCGCGGTCGTGAAGCACCAGGTTTAATACTACGGATTTTACTAAAATCATGCTGCATTTGCTTGCGTAATTCTTGTGTACCTTCGCCCTGAAACACTTTCATAATAAGCGCGCCACCTTCTGGTAAGGTGGCCAAAGCAAAGTCTACTGCCAGCTCGCATAAATACATCATGCGTGGTTGATCGATGGCACTATTGCCAGCAGTATTGGGCGCCATATCAGACAACACCACATTGACCTGTCTATCGCCCACCTCCGCCATGATAGCATCGAATGCTTCCGCTTCACGAAAGTCGCCCTGAATAAAAGTAACGTCAGGCAAGGTGTCCATAGGTAAGATATCAGAGGCTATTAGAATGCCTTTTTCACCTACCAGCTGGCCAGCTACTTGTGACCAACTACCGGGCGCACTGCCTAAATCTACAACCGTCATGCCTTTTTTAATAAGATTGGTTTTTTCATTAATCTCAAGTAACTTATAAGCAGCACGGGCACGATAGCCGTCTTTTTGAGCCTTTTGCACATAATGATCGTCAATATGCTCTTTCATCCAAGCACTACTACTCTTTGACAGTTTTTTGTTTTCGATACGCGTGGCCAAAATACCTGCTCCTATTGCTTTGCAAAACATTAATATAGTGGGTTCACTTTAAAAACGAGACAGTACTATTGGCTATACATACTGCCGAAGCAGCCAAAATATTTATAAAGCACTTTTGAGATGAGCCGAACTCATTCGGATATACTATCAATCAGGCTTTTTATTCATTCGCAGTAGCAGACTGGCTAAATTCTATTGGTTAAAACACTGATTTATCAGACAGTAGCGTTTATAATGTGACCAAATATTCAGTTTAACATTTTCATCACGTAAAATCGTGCAAAATCCTGCTGATCTTATGCAAGATGACCATAGATTATTTATAATGGTCATTAACTACGCTTAATAGCACTATCATTTATTTTTACCCACACTTAGGAATTCTATGGAACTCGATAACGCTACAATTAAACGCCTAAGAGGCATTGGCCACGATCTTAAACCTATCGTTATGATTGGTAATAAAGGTATCACGCCGACCATTACTGAAGAGATTGATCGCGCTTTATCAGATCATGAACTTATTAAAATTAAATTGCCTGCTGGCACCAAAGAAGAACGTGAAGTCATCGGTGCTGAACTTGCTGCGGCTGCTAATGCTTCTTTGGTTCATACTATTGGTCGTATGGCGCTTTTGCTACGTAAAAATCCGAATGCCAATCCTAAGTTGTCAAATCTTGCACGTAATGCGTAATCGTTGATGTAAGAACAAATATATGGTGTTGATTTACTTTATAGAGGCTAATCAATACAGTAAATGATAAAAGCCGCGATGCAACTTTGCTCGCGGCTTTTATGTTATCTAGGCTTAAATAATTGCTATGATTCAATATTTAATATCATGCGTTATCTATCGCAAATATGACTTTTTAAGATATAAATTACTTTTGGGGCGCGCACGCTATGAGCCAATTTTTTGATTTATGCCTAGCAAACGAAACGCTAGCAAATGATGCATACCAACTCGGTGTTGCTATAGAAGATTTACAACGGATTCAGGTACAGATAAGCGCAACCCTTATACAGCAGCCAAAAGCTTATTTACAACTGCAGTATCACGTGACCCTGCCGCTTGAATCCTTGGCTGCTCAATTAGATTGGACGGCATGGCAAGCAGAGCAAGTAGGGTTTTTTGATTATTTATGGGAAGAGACCTGCCTTGAATGTTTTATCACTGGTCGTTCTGTCGGTGATTATGAAGCTTTTGACACTGACAATACAGCGTCTTATATTGAAATCAATGCCAATCCAGATGGCCGCTATGCACTTTATCAATTTCAGCGTTATCGAAACCCTGCAACGCTGCCGCCCAATCCCCTTTTGCATGCAGATAAACAGACTTATGCCTCTATTGATTGGCTTGAAAGCTCCAAGCTCCCCTTAGCGTTAACGAAACCTACCTCTGCTATAGCCTATCATTATGAGCGCAGTTTTCGGGTGCCATTGAAGCAACTACGCCCTTCTAACGCTAACTCCAAGCCGCAATACGCTATTAATAGTACTATTATTGAGTATATACATCCATGCGTCATTTTATGGTTTGGAGCGACTGCGCTATATTTTGCTCCCAAACATGCTTCTCCGCCTGATTTTCACGATCAGCGCTACTGGTCGAGATTTATACCTTAGCTATTCAAGATAACTCAAGCCAATAAAAAAACCTTCACCCTTCTTAAACCTCAGCATTTAAAAACACAAAAAAAACCAGCAATGTCGTAAAGAGCATTACTGGGTTTGGAGAAAAGGGTTCGCTTAAGCTGAGCTCAATATTACTTATCAGCCATCGCTAGGTAGATACCACTGTTTGATGCATCATCAACATATTGTGAATCACGCCACGTTGTATAGTTATGATGACCGCCATATGGACTGATGCTGTTTTGACGGAAGTCAGATACCCAACCATTACCATCAAATATCTGAATATGACCATGTGGTCGTCTAGATGTACGATCATAGACTACGACATCACCCACTTGAGGCTGCATATCATTACTGATTTTGGTAAAGCCTGCATTGGCAAGCGTACCACGAGAGGCGTACTGATAGGCTGAAGGATTAGGCGTAAACTCATAACCAGCTGATTGTAATGCTTTACGCACATAGCGAGCGCAGTAGCCTGAGCTTCTAGATAATGCCACACGTGATGCGCGTGATGCTGCGATAGCAGGGGCAGAGTTACTATCAGGGACACGACTTGCTTGCTGCTGGCGCTGTTCGTAAGACAAACGGCTGGTCAATGAGGCAAGCTGATATTCTTTTTGCTTAGCATGAGCACTTAAGTTATCAATCGCTTGACTGATCTCATCGTTACTATATACATGTGCACCATTATTAGTGCTATAGATATTGCGACTAGAACCGTAGTTCGCAGAAGTAGAGATATTTGTGATGGTATGACTCAAGGTATTATTTGATTGAAAGGTCGTTTCGGCAGCACCACTCGTCTGTGCTACACCCATTCCCAATACTGACAAAATTAATAAAGCTTGTTTCATAAATTTACTACCTATTGTGAATACAGGATTGCTCGTCATCCGTGACAAAGCATGAATTAATTTAGCGGATATAGTCATGAAATAAACATGATAAAATCCTTGTTACAACAGCGCGCTGTTTATAATAAACATCGATTCTGTCACCTATTAGATGAGTTATTACGATGTCAAAAAAACAACCTAACCGACTTGCCCAGCTTATCGACCATCAAGCTTTTGCTGGTAGTGCGCTACCTCAAACTCTTGCTGACAATATGCGTTTATATATACAAGCAACCACTGAAGTAAAAACCCTTTTGGTAGATTGTCTACCTGAGGAAATCCTCAATAGCTGCTGGGTCGTGGGCTTAACTACTGAGCAATTGATACTCAGTGTTGGCTCGATGACCGCTGCCAACCATATTCGCTATTTACAAAGCGCTTACTTGCAAGTGTTAACAGAGCAGTCAATTACATTTAAACAACTCAAGCAAATTCGCGTCGTAGTAGCTAAGACATCTGCCAATAATCATTATTCTAAATCATCATCAGCTTCTTCAGTGCCCATTTCAAAACCTGGTAAAGCCAATGGAAATCAGGCTCTTAGCCAAAACACAAAGCGGACTATATCACAGGCCGCAGACCATGTCACCACTGATGAAAACCTCAAAAAAGCACTTTTGCGCTTGGTAAATCACTAAAAAACGGTGTGCCCAAACGTAAAGTTATGTAAATAAAATCGTAAAATGAGGGTAGTAACACAGCAAGTTTGTAATGACGCGAACAAAAAAAATCATCTGTTGGTGACTTTCAAAATGTGAAAGTCACCAACAGATGATTTAGAAATTATCCACAGCTTTTATGGTCTCTACCCTAGAGCAGAATTGTTAAAGTAATCTAAACAATATATCCAAATATCAGCATATTATATGAGTGTAACTAGAGCCTAACTATGTAATATTGCGTAAATGTTTCGATACTTCGTGTATATTCCTGTATTCATCCTTCAACCGTCAGGCCGCTCAAAGGGAAATACTCGATAGGACAAGTTACATTGTCATCAAATGTTACAATTTCAAAGTTATCATGGTCAGATAATATCTCACGTACCAATAAATTATTTAACGCGTGACCAGATTTATAAGCATTAAAACGACCCAAAATTGGATAACCAATCAGATATAAATCTCCTAAAGCATCCAAAATCTTATGACGGACAAACTCATCATTGAATCGTAAACCGCCTTCATTAAGCACACTGGCCTCATCAATGACGATAGCATTGTCCATGCTGCCACCCAAAGCCAAGTTGTTCTGACGTAACGCTTCGATATCGCGTAAAAAGCCAAAAGTACGTGCTGAACTCAATTGTTCGATGAAGTTTTGTGTCGAAAACTGTAGCTGTGCGTGCTGAAAGTCTTTATCAATGGCAGGGTGATCAAAATCAATCTCAAAGTTTAACTCAAACCCCTGATAAGGACGTAGTTCTGCCCATTTATCATCGACCTTGACGCGTACAGGCCGCACAATCTTAATAAACTTCTTTAGGGCATCCTGTTCACAGAAACCCGCATCAAGTAACAACCCAACAAAAGGTGCAGCACTACCATCCATAATCGGTATCTCAGACGCCGAAACACGAATCAACAGGTTGTCTACCCCTAAGCCAGCAATCGCACTGAGCAGATGCTCAACCGTACCGACACGTGTGCCGCCAAATACGAGATTGGATGACATCATGGTATCTTGTACCAAAAATGCACTCGCTGGAATCGGTTGGCTGCCTTCAATATCGGAACGCTCGAAAACAATGCCGGTATCAATTGGTTGCGGATGAAACTCTAAGTCAACAGGCTGACCACTGTGGAGACCAGTACCCGTAACGGCTATCGCAGTTTTTATGGTTCTTTGGTTCATGACTGTCTTCTCACATATTTTGTTACAATTGCCATAGTGTATCATTACACACCCCCAGTTCGCCACAATTAAAAACGGCTAATTTTCTTATCTCCTTGATTGATAACACTTATCGTCGATATTTTATTGATTATTCCTTTCTCTAAACCACTTATTAAAAATTCTATAAATAGTCACAAACCCATCAGTTGTTATGAAAATAAAGCCTCATTCATTCGTCTACCTCATCAATTTTTGATATATAGTTAAAATACTTTAAAAACGCTACGATACTGCGGGTATAGTTTTTTTGCAGCCTCTGTCTGCGTAGGCACAGCAAGCAAGAAAAAACGGTACCTGCAGTACGTGATGTAGCGATATTACTTCTCACTGACTATAAATACTTCTCTCTGGGCAAATAACGCTAATTTATAAGCACAAAAAAGCCAGCAATTGATGCTGGCTTTCCTTAATTTCAAATATTTAAAACACTCAGAGCATCTCAAACAGTCAAGACGCCTATCTATTTTGTTGACGCTTCAAATAGTCCTGAATACTATTTGTTTTGGTTTTAGGCTGCTCTTGTGGCGCATTTGAGCGCGCTGCAGTATCCTGATACATTTGCGCTTGAGATTGTTTTTGACTGTTTAAAGCACTGGTATGTAAGTTTGGATCGACAGGCTGTGTGCTGTTAACAGAAGGAACTGGCGTCTCTACTACTTCAGCCTCTTCGCCAGCGTGCTCATCTAGAGTCAGACCTGTTGCAATGACGGTTACATGCAAGTCATCACCCATTTTTTCATCAATGACAGAACCATAGAAAATGTGCGCATCATCGATATCGGTAATTTCTTCGACTATCGTACTAATTTTGCTCATTTCATCTAATGATAAAGATTCAGAAGAAATCACGTTGACCAGTAAGCCTTTGGCATTCTCTAAACGTAAATCATCCAAGAGTGGAGATCTAATGGCTTTTTCGGTCGCTTGACGCGCACGATCATCACCACTGGCACGGCCAATACCCATCATCGCATGACCTTTGGCGGTCATAGCGGTACGAATATCGTTAAAGTCAATATTGATCATACCTTCACTGGCGATGGTTTCAGCAATACCTTGAACAGCGTGTAGTAAAACATCATCGGCCTTTTTAAAGGCATCTTGCATAGAGATATTGCCGTAGACACTCATCAGCTTGTCATTTGGAATGGTGATGATAGAGTCAACGAAGTTGGTTAGTTGCTCAATGCCCGCTTTGGCAGCTTTGATACGTTTACCGCCTTCAAATTTGAAGGGTGTGGTCACGACAGCCACGGTCAATACTTCCATTTCTTTAGCAATACGCGCAACCACTGGTGCTGCACCCGTACCCGTACCACCACCCATACCAGCGGTAATAAATACCATATCTGAGTGTTCGAGTAGTTGGCGGATGGCTTCTTCTTCACTTTCTGCCGCTTCACGCCCCACTTCTGGGTTTGCACCCGCGCCTAGGCCGCGGTTTGTTTTTGCGCCAAGTTGTAATTTATGAGGGGCCGTCAGACGATCGAGCGCTTGTTTGTCCGTGTTTGCACAGACAAATGTTACACCTCTAATCCCTTGTTGTACCATATGCTCAACCGCATTACCGCCGCCGCCGCCAACACCGAATACAGTGAAGCTCGCTTGGCCATTATTTTGAAGCTGGTTATCATCTGGCATGGTGTATTTTGACATAAAAAAGATTCTCCAGTTGCAGATAGCGTGATGATTGATACGTGGTAACGCACTCATATGGCGCACTATCGACATACTATATATAAATGTATTTAAATAAAACAGGGCTATGGCTTAAATAGTTTATGTGCAGACAACAATAGGTCATCATCACACAGGGCATTGCTTTTTACGTGACTTTATTTTAAGTGGCTTGAGCTCACTTAACTGTATTTTTTCTTAAATAGTTTAAGGGCCTTTTATTAAGCACGCTAGGTTCTAGGCACTCTAGAAAGCAAACCTATAATATCTTTTTTAGCACACTAGCAAAACGTTGCCCTGCGCTTTGAAAAACGCCTGTCACTCGGTTCTTTTGAATCGCTTCAGGCTCACTTTTTTCACTTCGGCGGAACTGCTCGCTTTGACTATATAGTAATGTACCAAATGCGGTTTGATAAGCACGATCATTGACCTGAATATTCAGTTGCTTAAATGACTCATCATTATCGAAATGGTTATATGCACTAATAGCAGGATGTGTATTGGTGAGCACTACTGGCATTTTAAGCAGTTTTTTGGTGAAGGGTATCATACCTTTTATCACACTACCGCCACCAGTCAGTACGATGCCTTTATCAATATAACTGATTAAATCTGCTTCATGTAATTGACGAGCCACTTCGGTAAAGATTTGGATGTAGCGAGCCTCAATAATACGGGCTAGATTATAAATACCGACATTAATTTCATCTCCTGAGCCTTGTGGCTTAAAGATAAAAAACGAGCTGGGATCGACACTATTGACATCAACAGTACCATGAGTCTTTTTGAGTTTTTCAGCTTCGATCATTGAAATTCCAAAATCTGCTGAAATATCCATGGTGACTTCATGACTACCCGTTGCAATACAATGGGTAAAGATCAGTTTATTTTCCTTATAAACACAGATACTCGTCGTACTAGCACCGATGTCTACCAAACAAACACCTTGCTGACGCTCATCGCTCATTAGACTATATTCAGCACTGGTCACCGCATCGAATACGATATGATCGATACCCACATCACAGCTTTGCAATAGCTTTTGGATGTTCTGACGGCTAGCGACAGGCAGCATCATCATATGATACATCACGGTGATATTGTGCGCCATTGTTTCAATGGCATCGTCGACCATAAAGTCTTGTTCATCAACATAAATGCCCTGCTGACAGCAATGCATTAAGTAGTAATCTGATGAAAGGTCGCGTGACTTGGCATTGGACAAAGCCTGCACCATATCTTTGGCACGTACAACATCATCTTCTACTCGTACTTCGCCGGCGCTGTTCTTACTAGATAGTTCAGGCGTTGCTAAGGTCAGCCACACACTATGCACACGGCAATTGGCTATATCTTCTGCTTCTTGAATAGCTTGTTTGATAGCGCCTTGCAAACGTTCACGATGCTTTATTTGACCTTGATAAAAATCGCTGTTTTTGACTTGCCCTACACCTAGAATACGAATGTCTTTTGCAGAGACAACATTGCCAATGACGACATACACTGCCGTGGCACTTAAATGGACAACAACCAGATTTTCAGTATTTTTCATGTTACCAGACAAATTATCGCTAAACGGAAGACCAAGTGATCGCCCATTAAATCATTAAAAAAAGCGCTATCAAGACGCGATGAAATATTATATTCATTATTTATACTATAAAAGCAGTCAAGTTAAAACTTTAAATGCTCATTAGTTTTTAAAACCATTATCTATAAATCTATCTATGGCTACTGTGCTTCGCCATTTTGGGGTTGGGACATATCCCAAGCGATAGTAAAACCGTTCTTATAACGCAAATCTACCGACTGTATCTCATCTCGGCGTTCCTTTAACTGATTGCCGAGCAGCTGACTTAAATTCAGCAGCTTTTGCGCAGTATCTTCATTATCAACGATGACACGTAACCCACTATCAAAGCGAATCAACCATGTCATTCTGGGTGATAAAATAATATCTGCAACTTGTATACCAAGTGGCGCATACCAATCATTGACTTGCTGCATCTGCTGCATAATGACCGGCGCTTGTGTTATCTCACCTTGCAAGGTAGCAAAGCGTTCTTGCGTTAAATCTCTACTATCAGCAGGCACAAAAACTGCCCCTTTTGCATCGACCAAACGCTCTGTACCAAAATTGGCGACTGCTTGTTTGGGCAAGGCAGTAACCACGATGCCGCGTTGCCAGTCACGCGAGATACTCACTTGGTCAACCCAAGCCAAACCCGTCGTAATGTCTCTTAGTGCTTGCAGATCAGAGGTAAAAAAACTGCTAATTTTTCGTTGATTCATAACCTGTTGCAATGAGCTGTATTGCGCAACCGTCAAACCTTGGTTGTTGACATGAATAGCAGCAGGAGGGGCATCACGTAACGCTTTTCCACCCATTATCAATATTAGCACTAGCAAACCTAATACCAACACCATAAATAGATACTTAACCGATGTTGGTACTTGGAACTTAGATATTGGCCGACTACCTTTATCACTCATCAAGTCAGTTACCCCGTTGACAGTTTGAGCCATGACGACCTATGTCCCTATATTTGCATAAAACTGTTCATGCTATTTATGGATATGAACCTGCATATTTTCTTGCAGAACTTTATGGATTTGATAGGTTATAAATTAATAGTGGGTTATACCTATAAAAACTATAAACCTCACTAAAACAGACCTATACTTACAATATTAACGTATTTTATGGTTAAACAATAGCCTAACCCCTACTAGTGACAACGAATTTACACAAGTTTACATGATGCTGTGCTATAGCAGCTCTAGCGATACATTAGCTGGTATTTATTTAACAAAACTCGTTCTCTATAAATACCCTTTTTATTATAAATACCGTGATAAACACTATTGGAAAATAGCGAAATCACGGTTGCGCTGCGGTATTAGACGTAAATATAACTACTATAACTACCGTTCAAATGATAATTAAACGGTCTGCGCTAATATATGCCAGCATAGCGTATCAAAATCCATACCTCGAGCCTTGGCAGCCACCGGCACCAAGCTATGACTGGTCATCCCTGGTACGGTGTTAATTTCGAGTAACCAAAAGTTGCCCGCTTCGTCTTGCATGGCATCAACACGTCCCCAGCCTTTAGCATCAACCGCACGAAAAGCGGCCAGACTTAATGCTTGTAGATGCTTCTCATCATTGGCATTTAGACCGCACGGAATATAATAACTGGTGTCGTTACGGTTATACTTGGCTTCAAAGTCGTAGAAGTTAGTGATATCGGCAGGCTCCAGACGAATGACCGGATAGGCCTCGTCGTCGACAATAGCAATGGTAAATTCGCGACCCGTTATCCAGCGCTCGGCCATTACTGCATCGCCGCACTGCACTGCTGTGGCATAGGCAGCCGGCAGCTCATCAAGATGATTTACCTTAGTCATGCCAATGCTGGACCCTTCGTGAACAGGCTTGATGATAAGCGGCAGTCCTAGCATATTGACTACTTGCTGCCAGTCGGTATCCGCAGTGAGCAATGAAAATGGCGCGGTCGATAAGCCGCATCCTTGCCATAACTGTTTGGTACGAACTTTGTCCATGCCCAGCGCAGATGCCAAAATACCTGAACCCGTCTGCGGAATATCAAGCCATTGCAGCACGCCTTGTAACAAACCATCCTCGCCGCCGCGACCATGTAACACATTAAAGACGCGGTCATACTCGCGTATTTCAATAATATCTTGGTGCTTAGGGTCAAAGTGAGTCGCGTCGACGCCTTGATTTTGCAGCGCCTGCAATACTGCTGCCCCACTGTCTAAAGAGACGCTACGCTCATTACTGCTACCGCCATAGACCACGGCCACCTTACCAAAATCACTAGCATCTGTTACTTTACTGGTCATAGTGCCTAAAGCTTCTTTGTGAGTCGCCTTGTCATTTTCAACCGTTTCATTCGCCACATTATCCTGTTCTATTTGTGCAGCAGCCGCTAGAGCTGGCTCTGGATTGACAATTACAGACTTATCTTCAGCGTCATCGGTAGCATTAATACTATTATGGTTGTTTACGTTTTCTTGATTGTGATTCGTCGACATAGCGCTCGTTCCTAATAAAGATCATTCCTAAAATTCTTTCTAAATTATTCAATATAAAACCGATATAAAAGCTATTTGATATAAAGATTATTTGCGGCCAAATCGACAGCAATCTGCCCTATATTACCAGCACCTTGAGTGATAAGCATGTCATTGGCTTTTAATAAGCGCTGCATCACGGGTGCGAGATTGTCTTTATCAATAATCGTCGGTTCAACGGCACCGCGCAGGCGAATACTACGTGCTAATGACTTGGTATCAGCGCCTGCAATGGGACTTTCACCTGCTGAATATACCTCTAATAACAATAGCTCATCGACGCTTGAAAGCACTTCAACAAACTCATCGTAGCAGTCACGTGTGCGGCTATAACGATGCGGCTGAAATAACATTACTAAACGGCGATCGGGGAAGCTTTGACGGGCGGCTTTGATAGTAGCATCGACTTCTTTTGGATGATGACCATAATCATCGATAAGTAACACATTACCATCATCGATATCGACAGAGGCGTGTTGTTCAAAACGACGCCCAACGCCCTCAAATTTTTGTAAGGCACGCTTAATGGCTTCATCATCTACGCCTTCATCGGTCGCCATCGTGATGGCGGCAAGGGCATTATAAACATTGTGAGTACCAGGGATATTAAGGGTCAGATGTAGTGGCTCACGGTCACGGCGCAGTACGGTAAAGTGAGTTTTTGTGCCTTCGCTCACCAAATCAACAGCCTGTACATCGTTAAAAGGCTCAAGACCAAAGGTCAGTACTGGGCGACCAATATCATCAATCATCGCATATAATTCAGGATCATCACCACAAACCACTGCCAAACCATAAAACGGCATGTTTTGTAAAAACTGAATATAGGCCGCTTTTAACTTATCGAAGCTGTTTTCGTAAGTTTCCATATGGTCTTGATCGATGTTGGTCACAATCGCCGCCATCGGATGCAAGGATAAAAACGATGCATCAGATTCATCCGCTTCAGCCACCAAGAAACGACTGCTACCAAGCGCCGCATTTTTACCAGAAGCGTTTAATTTTCCGCCAATAACATAGGTAGGATCGAGCTGTCCTTCCGCCATCATAGTGGTCAATAAGCTGGTCGTTGTGGTCTTACCATGAGCGCCAGCAACGGCGATACCATGACGATAACGCATCAACTCGCCGAGCATATCAGCACGGCGTACCACGGGTAAACGCGCTTCGAGGGCTGCTTTTACTTCAGGGTTGCTACGATCAATCGCTGACGATACCACGATCACATCGGCATCGGCGATATTTTTGGAGTCATGACCGATAGCGATAGCGATACCAATTTGTGCTAAACGCTTAGTGATTAAACTCTCAGCAATATCAGAACCACTGACTTGATAACCCTGGTTTTTCATCACCTCTGCGATCCCACACATCCCCGAGCCACCAATACCAATAAAATGCAAATGCTGAATACGGCGCATCTCTGGTATTTCAATCAAACGCTTGGGTAGAGCTTTCGCAGAGGTAGACATAAGGGTTTCTCTTTATTAAATACTAGTAAAATTTAATGAATCAAAATAAATGAAGATAAAAATAATCGGTTACAGAAATACAAGCTATTACGCTTGCCAAATGATATCGGCAACCTGTTTGCTGGCACTTCGGTTGGCAAGCGCATGGGCTTTTTTTGCCATCGCTAAGCAATTACCGCGGTCAAGTGCAGTAAGCTCATGGCTCAAACGCTGTGGTGTTAGCTCAGACTGCGGTAATAAAATCGCGGCTTCATGCGACGTTAAGGTGCGAGCATTAGCCGTCTGATGGTCATCAACTGCGTGGGGCAGCGGCACAAAAATAGCAGCGATACCGACATTTTGAATTTCAGTGACCGTTAAAGCACCTGCTCGGCAAACGATAATATCTGCCCAATTATAAGCCGCGGCCATATCATCGATAAAGGGCTGGACAGTAAATTGATGCGCGCTTAAATCTTCACTATCATACGCCGCTTGCGTGGCTGCTTCGTTATTGCGGCCACATTGATGACGTACTTCAAAAGGACGGTCGATCAAAGCCAGTGCCTTTGGTACTGTGTCATTCAATACTTCTGCACCTAGCGAACCACCAACCACCAACAGTTTAAGTGCTGAGCTGTCATTAACATCATAACGCACAGTAGGTTCGGCGACACCCGTAATAGCATTACGCACAGGATTGCCCACCGTTTCGAGCTTTACATCCTGTTCACTATCAGCAAAAGTATGTTCAAATGCTTGCAATACTTTGGTGGCCATTTTAGACAAATAGCGATTACTCATGCCAGCGATGGCGTTTTGCTCATGGATAATCAGCGGTTTTTTGGTCAGACGTGCCGCTATACCGCCAGGCGCACTCACGTAACCACCAAAACCAACGACCATATCAATATTATTACTACGAATGACCTTGACAGCAGCCATCGTCGCCGACAGTAAAGTCACTGGCAATTTTAATAAACGTCCGACACCCTTACCGCGTAGCCCTTGCATATCAATCGCATGAAACTTATAACCAGTCGGTTCAACCAAACCGTTTTCCATACCATTTGGTGTTCCTAGCCAGTGAATGACCGCACCGCGCTGGGTTAATTCCTCAGCCACTGCCAGCGCCGGGAACACATGACCGCCAGTACCAGCTGCCATCATCAATATATGCGGTGTTTTCATAAACGCTTGCCTATCTTTTCTTTATTTATATGAAGGACTTACTATCCAAGATTATCTCAGTCATCGACAAATAATGACCTATAAAAACTCGCATAGTATAGTGTAAATCGTTGATTAATATATAGTACTTTATGCATCGTTAATAATAAAAATCCAAGCCGTGAGCAATCGCGACTTGGTTTTGATAAATACCACGAAACAATGACCGAAGCATCGTTATTAATAGGGCTTTAACGATGTATCGACGACACATCTTAGCACAACTATTTTTCATCATTGTGCCCATAGATTAGTGTTAAATCACCCTATCATTGCTGTGTATCTCAAATCGCCAATTTATTTTCGATAGCGATGATAAGGTCAGTCGCGATATCGGTACCGCACTGATCGTCAATCTCACGGACACACGTTGGACTGGTGACATTAATTTCCGTAATGCGCCCACCAATTAAGTCCAAACCGACGAACATTAGCCCTTTTTCTTTGACAATAGGTGCGACCACTTCTGCTACTTGGCGTTCGATATCAGTCAATGCCATGGCCACGCCGCTACCGCCAGCAGCAAGATTACCACGCGTTTCACCTTTTACCGGAATACGCGCCAAGCTATAATCGACGACGATGCCATCAACGATCAATACCCGTTTATCGCCTTCCTTAATCTCTGGCAAATAGCGCTGCGCCATAATCGGCAAAGTTTCAAGTTCAGTCAGAATCTCAAGTGTGACGCCAATGTTTGGGCTGTCAGCGGTTAAACGGAAAATGCCAGTACCGCCCATACCATCTAAAGGTTTGACGATGACGTCTTGCTGCTCAGCGATAAATTGACGAATATGTGCCTGTTTACTGGTCACAATGGTTGGGCTCATATGCGCACTAAACCAGGTGGCAAATAATTTTTCATTACAGTCACGAATCGCTTGTGGGTCATTGACCACAAGTACACCTGCGGCTTTGGCATGGTCGAGCATATAAGTTGCATAAATAAAGCGCATGTCGAACGGTGGGTCTTTACGCATCAAAACCACATCATAATCGCTGATTGAACCTGTTGCTTTTTCGCCCAACGTATAAAAATCCTCAGGGTCACGCTTTACCGTCACTGACTGTGTATCGACCATTAATTGTCCATGATCCAACCATAAGTCATGAATCTGGCAATAGCCAAGGTGATGGCCACGATCTTGCGCCGACCACATCATCGCAAGACTGGTGTCTTTTTTATAATTGACCTGTTCGATAGGGTCCATAATGACGAGTATATTTAAAGATTTTTTTGGCTTTTCTTGACTCATAATAAGGCTCATTTACGTAATATTATTTATATATAAAAATGACACGCTAGCATTACGATTACATGGCAGCGAATGCGATAAATTATACGCCGTACTGCGCGCGGTAATGCTGCATTTTTGCAAGTTGAGTAGCGTCTTTGTGTGGGCTGCTATCTTCTGCCAAATAACTGATTAAGTCATCGATATCAACCAATGCATGTACTGGCACCTCTAGTGTTGAGGCAAGCTCTTGGATAGCAGAATGCTCAGCCAAACCTTTTTCTTTACGGTCAAGGGCCACGATAATGCCAGCAACGCTTGCGCCTGCTTGCTCTAAAATCTCTACCACTTCACGCATCGCCGTGCCAGCGGTAATGACATCATCAAGCACCCAAACTGCCTTACCATTGACATCAGCGCCAACCAAATTACCGCCTTCGCCATGAGTTTTGGCTTCTTTGCGGTTATAGCCCCATTTGGCATTGATGCCATGATGCAGCCATAAAGCTTGTGCGGTTGCCGCCACAAAAGGAATGCCTTTATAAGCGGCACCAAAGATGACCAACTCCTGCTTCTCTTCGCCATTATTGACAGCAGCCACTTTTTCAGCGAGAGCATCCGCATAACCACGTGCTAATAACGATAACATCTCACCCGAAGCAAGCAGCCCTGCATTAAAAAAATACGGACTGATACGACCAGACTTGAGTACAAACTCACCAAATTTTAGTACTTGATTGTCCAAAGCCAACTGAATAAATTGATGAGAGGCAAAAGAAGGGTGCTGGGCAGATGCAGCATTAGACACTGGAGCATTGAGCATGGAAGCATTCCTATTAGCGAAAAGAAGGATTAAAAAACTGCATTATTGTACGCATTATTAATCAGCTTGACCAACCATTGATATTATAATCTTGCATATTAGGATAGCGGCTCAATAGACCGCAACGCGATGAGAGATTAAAATAACACTGTTTATCCTGACTAACCTGTATGTCCCAGCCCAAATGATAAGCAGCCACAATAATATGCCCCGCAAAAACTCGAACTTGACGGTATGCATGGCGCTGTGCTGGGTCAAGGGTGATTTGGCTGAGCAGATAGCTGCGTACATACTGGCAAATTTGGTCAGCGCTATAGCTATGGTTGATACTCTTGCGCCTACTGCATTGCTTTAGAGCATGAACAGCAACGCTACACGCCATAATGTCAGTGGCCAAGCTGCCCTCACCTGTCTCGAACTGCTGCGGTTGCAAAACCACTTGCCAGTCATCGGCGTAGAGACTACTGAGTAACTCATCTGGATTATAACGTTTGGTCAATGCACGCAAAGAGTTATGTGGATTCTTAGCATGCTCATCAGTAGCACCATCAGCCTTTATTGGGTTATCAATACCGCCAAAACCATAACGAGTCAGTTTAGGATAAGCACGCAGTACTTGCTGGATATCTGACATATCGAGCAACGTCATCTCACTCAATGGTGATAGTAATGGCTGCTCGCTATGATTGTGATAAAAGCTATCAGGAAACTCGACCAGCTTAGCCGCTCGCAGTAATGACAGATGCTCAGCTAAAGCTTCTGTCGCAATCACAGCCCACTTCGACAAGTTATCTTTGTTAGGCTGATAAAACCGCGTAGAGCTTCCGTATAGTCGGCGTAATTGATTGTCTAAACGGCGGGCAGGCTCAGGAATATCACTCAATGGTCTTGCAGGGTCAAGTGGCGATTGATTGGGATCAAAATTAGGATGCACAATCGCCGGTTGGTTACTGTTTGCTAAAACAGCTGACTGCTCAGCATGAACTTCTGCAAACTGCCCCTCTGCTGCTATGAAGTCAGCACTGAATAAACGGTCATCAGAAGTAGAAGGCTGGGTCATGAAAACTCCGTAAGCTAGCAAGTTGAGAGTAAATCAGAAACTCACTTCGAAAAATATAAGGGACAATATGAAAAACAACATGAAGAACAATGTGTAAAACAAGATAAAAAACCAGACTAAGCCCGATAGCCATAGTAAAAGATAAGGAGCTATAAAGCTGATCGGATAAACGGCTGTCTTACTGTTGATGCTGTAAAATATCTTGATAGCCTGCTTGCCAATCAGGATAGTCCAGCCAAGCTAACGGAATATTGCTGTGCAAGCGTTTTCCCGTCACCGCTGTTTTTTTATTATCGATAGTAGGTGGCGTCTCATTGATTTGCTCACTCAACCAAACGCTTAGCTCAAAGGTCGTCACCGGTAAATAATCGGTCGCTATATAAATTGGCTTGGGTGCATCTATCGTCAGAACGTTTGCAATAATATTGACCAAATCGCGATCCATAATACGATTGCTCCAATGAGCAGCGGCCACAGGGTCTTTATCTTGCTCACGGGCTTTACGCAAACGCATTAAGCGTTCACGCCCATAAATACCACTAGGACGAATGATGACGGCTTTATCACCAAAGCCCTGTTGTAATGCCTGCTCTGCCTGTAATATAACCTGCGATGCTTCGCGATCAGGAATGACTGGCGTCGTGGCCTCATCAATCCATTCACCATTATCTTGCCCATACACACCCGTTGATGAGATAAAAACAACGCGCTCAAGTGAGGTTAATTTGTCAGCGAGTTTTGCCAAATGCTGATTAATAGCCAAATAGCTATCATGATAGCCGCTGG
Source organism: Psychrobacter sp. FME6 (assembly GCF_014861365.1). GTDB lineage: Bacteria > Pseudomonadota > Gammaproteobacteria > Pseudomonadales > Moraxellaceae > Psychrobacter. Next base: position 25,024 of record NZ_RRYW01000014.1, on the reverse strand, counting down.
TAGAATACTCATCGGGAGTGACAACAATCGCTATACGAGTAAAGCCTTGCAGCTGTTCAGCGGTCAGGGTCAACGCATCGGCTTGCACAAACTTGACCTTATCGTCTAAGGGATAATGATGACGCTCATGACGTGCCAGCCCAGTGACACTTAAACCATCATGCGCAAGTTTATTGGCGACTGGTAAACCAATATCGCCTTGTCCAATAATTAATAAATTTTGCATACCCATCATATCTCCTTGCTGTTGCCCATTGTCCATCGTCTAAGAGCCATTATTTAAAGCCGACTATTTAAAAACTGGCTTTAAAAGTAACGCATATATGACAACTGTATGTCTTCGTTGGCGTCAACACGATCTTGCCAATCGTAACTGGCATTGATACGTAAGGCTTGTTTTTTATCGATGTCGTATTGTAGACCTAACGTCGATATTGGCTGCCAATAATGGCCGCGAGCATTAGACTCATCACTGCGGCCATGATACCAATATGGCAGTTGCAATTCAGCCTGCGCGCGTAACTGATTGTTAATCTGATACAGGCAGCCCGCATTCACGCCTGCGCCAACACGAAAGCCTTTGTTGATACCGCGTCCTGCTTGCACCGCACCTGTGGCAAAGGTATAACAAAGCTGCGGCGGCATCTCTCCGCTGACTACGCCTGATGAATCACTACGCGGTGTACCAAATGCCCATGACTTACCATATTCAAATGCGGTGCTGCCAACCAGATGGTCAGTGCCATCCTGCTGTGAGCCGTCATTGATACGGGTGGCCTCAATACTTGCTCCCCATGTTTGATCTTTTTTGGCAGAGTTCACTGGATTAAAAGAGCGCCCACGAATGAGGGTAAAGTTCTGTAGCTCGACACTGCTTGGCTGATTAGGCTTGCCATTATTGTCATCTTTGTCATAGAAACGCAGCGTTGCCTTGATGCCTTCCAAATCAAAAAACTGCGGAAAACCTGATGGGCGATCTAGCGTGCCATGGAAGCCTGCACGCAATCCAACATCAATATAGTTATTATCACCGTGCTGACCGATGCCAATATGAGCACGCTGTAAAGGGTGGCGATCTAGCGGATTATTATCAGAAGCGCCAATCACTGGTGGCTGTAATAACTTACCATCTGCTGACATACTAGACGCCATATTGCTATCAGCGGCTTTAAGCTGCTGAGCGTCTTGTTTGCTCAAATCTTGATAACCAAGCTTTGCTGCCTGCTGCGCCTCATTCAATTGCGCTTGCCGCACCGTACTATCTGCAGGTGTATAACGCGTACTTGTCAGCAACTTTTCATCTTTGAGCAAGTTGATCACATCCGATGGAATAACCACATAAGGCAGCTGACTTAGTAAATGCTGCTCTGGACGCACCACGTCGATAAGGCGTAAAATCTCAGACGCACAGTTGTCCGTTGTAAAGTAATACGGTAATGCCAGATCCTTGGTTTCCCAAACGTGTAGCATGATTTGCTGTACTTCTTCTGGGGTCAGGTCTAATTGATACGTCCACGTATCGCGCTCATCCTTTTTTAAATAATCGGCCAGCTTTTTGGGATAAGGGTCAATTTCGATAGCATTATCGTAGCCGCCGCTTGTCGCCTTGATGGCATAAATTAAAAAGCTATCATCACTGTCGCCATCGACCGTATCATTAAGCGCATAAGCATGATGAATCTGGCTAAAATCTGCGGCGCTGGCTTTTGAGTCGATACGTAATAAAGTATGACCAAAAGCAGAAATAGGATTGTCCAAGTACTCTTGAGCGAACATAACTGACAGCTGCTCGGGAGCCAACTCTTTCATCCAACCATCAAGCTCTGGGCAACTGGCGTTCAGCGCTGAGATATCCACATTCAAACTGTCGGTGAGCCACTTAACTCGCGCAGGGAAACGGCACAATACAGAACTGCTTAAAACAGGGCTATTTGAGATGGCACTACTTGAGGTGGTCTGAGCCGTACTGTCATGACTTTTGGCTTCGTTATTAGATTCGTCAGCGGCTGGCGGGGCTCCTTGCGTCATTTCCTGTGCAAGCGCGGCTAATAGCGCATCCAGCTCTGCTGCTGAGTCCTGTTGACCGTTGTCACTCAAAAAGAAATCTTGGTCATCAACCAGACTTTTCCCCTTGTTTTTTCCAAACAAGCCTTTTTTATCATCAATGAAGTAGAGCATCCGTCGCCATGTCGCATGCTGAGCAAGGTTTCCTGTCTTTGCTTGCTTGCGCCATGCTGTTAATAGCTGATCGGCCTTAGCATTATTAACATTGCCATTATCAATATTGGCGTTACTGGTATTATTAATATTTTGATTAGCGGGCGTACGATTAGTGACATCTTTATTTGAGGCATTATTTGACTTGATGTTACTATTTAGCGCAACAGGCTCAGTCAAATCCGTATCAGAGCTCTGTTGCTTAGCGCCTATTTGAGCTTTAGCATCAGCGTCTAGTGCTAAGTCGCCTGTAGCCATTAGCGATGCTGGCGTGGGTAAAAATGCCTGCGCCTGTGCAGTCAACAGTAACCCTGCAATCGTCAATGGCAGACGCGCGCGTTTGCTTATCTTTGTGGGCCGACCATATACTGCCATAAGGCTTGAGTTTATAAACATGAAGTAAAATCTCGCACTGTGGAAACCATACGCTTATCGCGTGATTAAGTCTGTTAAATTAGCAGAATGTATATTCTGAACGATCATCTTTTTGTAGGTCTGTTTGCCATTTATAGCCAACCTACGATAAAAGAGGTCCATTAAAAGCGCTACATTCAAAATAGCACTCTGCTAGTATCGTTTTTATTTAGACCTGATTGTATAAAATTAATGATAAAAAACATTTATTGCCCGCTTATTAGGGCGCGCCCTAATAACATTATAAAAGAGAGTATTATGTCCATAGCATCGCCAATGATTATTAACGACGGTCGATTATCAGCGGCTACATGGCTGGCATCACCGAACTATAATGAACGACCTGAAAACACTATTATTGACACGATTGTTATTCATAACATCAGCCTGCCGCCCAATGAGTTTGGCGTATGTGCTAATGACGGTGTGCATTACGTAAAAGCATTATTTACCAACCAACTTGACTGGGATGCCCATCCTTATTTTCAGACGATTAAAGGCGCAGAGGTGTCAGCGCATTTACTTATCGAGCGTGACGGTAATATTACACAGTTTGTCAATTTTGATGAGCGTGCTTGGCATGCCGGACGCTCTAGCTATTTGGGCCGACGTGAATGTAATGATTATAGCATTGGCATCGAGCTTGAAGGGTCAGATTTTGTGTCCTTCAGCGCCGCACAATATGACACGCTGGCAAAAGTCATCGCTGCAATATACACGGCCTACCCTAAAACTCGTCGTCATTTGACTGGTCATAGTGATATTGCTCCCGGTCGCAAAACTGACCCCGGTGATTATTTTGAATGGACAAAATTGCGTGAAAAGGTCGCCGACAACCTCAGCCACTGAGTCGTATTCATACAACAGAGCATTTGCATAACCAATTCATTTATCTAGTTTAGTTATCTCAATTATGAAAGTGCTATAATCTGTCAGTTTTTTAATACCAGCAAATCAGCAAACAACCATCAGTAAACAACCATCCCTAAACAAATTAGCACAATAGGTTATCATGGCAAAAAGTCGGTTATTTCGTTCAACCATGGTGGTCAGCAGCATGACCATGTTATCGCGTATCTTAGGTCTAGTACGCGACGTCGTCTTGTTAGGCGTGTTTGGTGCAGGCGGCCTGATGGATGCCTTTTTAGTCGCTTTTAAAATACCCAACTTTTTGCGCCGGCTGTTTGCAGAGGGAGCTTTTAGCCAAGCATTTGTACCCGTACTGTCTGAGTACAAAGAAAAGTACAGTTTACAGCAGGTACAGATTCTAGTCAGTCGCACGTCAGGCGCGCTGCTGCTAGTGCTATCTATGTTGACGCTGGTGGTTATTTTAATTGCCCCTTGGGTGGTAACCTTATTTGCTCCCGGGTTTGCCGACCAACCTGATAAATTTGCCATCACTGCCGAATTACTACGCCTGACCTTCCCCTATTTGCTATTTATTTCTATGACCGCTTTTGCCAGCGGTATCTTGCAAAGCTACGGACGTTTTGCAGCACCTGCCTTTGCACCCGTGTTATTAAACTTGTGTATGATTGGTGGTGCGCTGATTTTTGCGCCTATGTTTGATACGCCTATTATGGCGCTTGGCTATGCGGTCGCTATCGCCGGTCTACTACAATTTTTGATACAACTGCCGCAGCTATGGCAACAAAAGCTGCTGGTCGCCCCAAAGGTCGACTTTCAACACGAAGGCGTGCGCCGTATTTTAAAACTCATGCTGCCTGCTATCTTCGGTGTTTCTGTCACTCAGATTAATTTATTATTAAATACTATTTTTGCGTCTTTAATGATTGGTGGTTCGGTTTCTTGGCTCTATGCCGCAGAGCGTATGAGCGAGCTGCCGTTAGGACTGATTGGTGTAGCAATTGGTACCGTTATCCTGCCAAGCTTGTCAAAAAGTGAAGCCCAAAAAGACGATGTTAGCTTTAAAAAGACCATTGATTGGGCAGCACGCTTAATTATTTTGGTGGGTGTTCCAGCATCAGCGGCACTATTTATCCTTGCCGATGTCCTGATGCAGGCGCTATTTTTGCGTGGTGAATTTACCTTGCGTGATGCGCAAATGAGCTCGCTGGCACTGCGTAGTATGGCCGGTGGTATATTAGGCTTTATGTTGATTAAAATATTTGCCCCTGCTTTTTTTGCTCGCCAAGACACCAGAACACCGGTAAAAATCGGTATCATTTCAGTTTTCGCCAATATGGTTTTTAGTGTCATTTTTATCGGTATATTCTATTTTTTAGAAATACCATTGCACGGTGGTTTAGCGCTTGCAACCACAGGTGCAGCTTTTGTGAATGCCGGCTTGCTATATTACTTCTTGCATAAGCGCGAGATTTTCCGTTTTGGGAGTCATTGGAAAAAACTGTTCGCCCAGTTTGCGGTTTCTACCGCTTCTATGGTTGGTGTACTTTATATCATGCTGCCCTACTTCCCAACCGATGGTGCTCAGTGGCGACGTGTCGCGGCTTTGCTGATTATGTGTGCGGTTGGGGCACTGGTTTATGGGGTGGTGTTACTGGCGACAGGTTTCCGCCCTCACCAACTAAGACATGGATAAAAAATAAGCCTTAACTTACCAAACCAAAACAAGCCTAATATGAGAATTGACAGCTAATGCTGTTGATAGTTGCCATAATTGGTCGTTAATACATAACTGAATTTTGAGGGCTAATATGACAACCAAACAATCAACATTACCACGCTTACCAATCATATTTACTGCTGGTGTGCTAAGCGCTGGGCTACTCTTAAGCGGTTGTAGCAATAATGATATGGATACAGAGAGCACAGATACGGCCGGTAATAGCGACGATACGGCAGCCGTCGTTGACACTCCAGAAGAGAGCACAACTGCTCAAGAAAAAGAAGCCTTAGATAGCAATGCTGACAGTGAGCAACCAGCTAATAATGCTAAAGACAAAACTGATATTGATAGCGATAATATTAATCCAGTTACTTCTTCAGCCAAGCAAAAAAGCCTAGTGACCAATAAAACCCAAACCAACACGCCTGAAGATACCGTCAAACAAGCACTGGATAGTTTGTATTACGGTGATGTAAAGCAAGCCGCCACCTACTACAAAGTAGATATGGCAAACTTCGAAGAAGAGCTTGCTAAGACCCAGTCTGCTTTTCAACAAACGGTTGATAGTGTCACTATCACTGATACCACATATAATGACGATAAAACCCATGCCACTATCACTGGTGAGCTGATGCTAAAAGAACAAAGTGAACCTGCACCACTGATTTACGAGCTACAAAAAATCAATGATGAATGGAAAATATTGGGCTAAGCGAGCCTGATACCGTATCCATTTTATCTAAGTTTGGCTATATCATCTGATTTGTTGTCACTGCTTTGCCAAGCATCACCACATCAGCGATAAAACCCTGCATATCACAGACTTTTGGCATATATCCCCACTGCTCAAAACCAAGCTTACGGAATAAACCTAAGCTTGGCTGATTATGAGCAAAGATAAGTGCAACCACATTATGAATACCCAAACTTGGCGCTTGAGCGATCATCCAGCGTGTTAGTAAGCTGCCTAGCCCTCGACCATGATAATCTCTATGCAGATATATACTAATCTCAGTACTGATATGATAAGCCGTGCGCGCATATAAATCACTAAAACTGCCCCACGCTATTATTGGCGCTTCTGTGTACTGCGTGCTTTGAGTTGCTTCGACCGTAACATGAATAACAGCTTTGACCACATAGATAGGACGCGCCTTATTGTTTAAATGCTCCTCAAACCAATCTGTGCGCTCCTCACAAGTCACTGGCGTTAGATTGGCAGTTGCTTGCTTGCCGGCGATACTTTGATTGTAAATTGCCAAGATTTTTGGCAAATCCTCTACACTTGCACGCTGCACCATAAAACCATCGTTGAGCGTATCTACTGCCAAAACAGAGTGCCTAAGATTAAAAGCCGCATTAAAATCAGCATTAAAAACAGGATTAGAGCTAGCGTCAAACATAGCATCTCCATGATGGCTATTTATTATTAATAGAAAATGAGCATTAATTTATTAATGACTTGGACGTGTCATCACTTCAATCTATGGACAGATAAATGGCTAAGCAAGAAAACTCGCGCAGGCCAGATAAAGTCATGGGTTTTTAAACTTGATAGTGTTGTTGTTTGATTATCAGCAGACTATAGGATGTTAGTATGGTTATTTTACTTTATAATGACTGATTTTGAACGCCTCGATTTTAAATATAGAAGTGTTTTTTGTTTTTTATCTATCATAGCTGAAATTTATGAACACCTATTTTCTTGAGCAACTGATGGCGTCTCCAAGCACTTCGCCAGCCAATACTAACCCAGTAGATTTAGCACCCTGCGTGCTGACTATCGGTAACTTCGATGGTGTGCATTTGGGTCATCAAGCGATGCTCGCTCAAGTTCGCGAACTTGCCCAAGCACGTGAGCTTAGCCCTGCGGTAATGATATTTGAGCCACAGCCACGTGAGTTCTTCGCTCCAGATACGGCGCCTGCTCGCCTAACCAATCTTGCTGAAAAACAAGCCTTGCTCACAGATTACGGTGTTGAGACATTGATTGTCGCAGGCTTTGATGCTGAATTTCGCTCATTGTCTGCACAAGCATTTGCAGATATCTTAGCGCAGCGTTTAAATGTGCAAGCGTTGGTATTGGGTGATGATTTTAAATTTGGTCATGATCGCACTGGAGACAGCCAGTTTTTACGAGATTATGGTTTGCATGTGACCAATTTACATACGATCAAAGACGATAGTAATAAAGCCGCACGTATTAGCTCGACTCGTATCCGTGATTTATTATTAGCCGGTGACATTGATGCCGCTAATACGTTACTTGGTCGCGATTATACGATGACTGGCATGGTGATTGGCGGCGATAAAATTGGTCGCACCATGGACTTTCCCACTGCTAATATTGACTTAAAACGCTTAAAACCTGCTTTACATGGCATCTTTGCCGTTGATGTAGTCATCCTCGATGATGAAGGCAATGTGGTACCGAACGGCTTAACGGCTCTCACGGATAGCGCAAATAAAGGTATCGCAGGTTTGCGTCCGCACAGCTTATTTGGTACGGCCAATCTGGGCATCAGACCCTCTGTGGATAAAGAGCATGATTGGCGCTTGGAAGTACATTTTCCAGAACTGCACGCCAATCTATATGGATTGACTTTACAGGTACGCTTTTTGCATTATTTACATGGTGAGCGGCATTATGAAAGTTTAGAAGCGCTGAAAACTGGTATCCATAATGACGTAAAAGCATTGGTTGAGTGGCGAGCGCAGCAACCTAATTAGATTGCCAATCAACTTACATGCGAGCGTCGATATTTATGATTTACAAAAAAACCCACAGCGTTTATAACGTTTGTGGGTTTTTATTCTATAGTTAATTCACTTTCAAACCGATACGAGTGCTACCAACGTATCGCTTTTATTTAGAACTGCCTATATGCTAGTTTTTCTCTTCTCTATGCATCTGGATGCATACGCACATTTAAATCATCAATAATTTCGACCCATGCTGCATCTTTATTCCATTCTTCCTGTAAAAAAGCGCGTTGGTTATCGCTCCAAACGTCAGCTTCTATTAATTTTTCTTCTTTTGACAGTTTATTCTTGTCAATAAATTGATCAATGGCTTCATCAGAGCTATCAAGTCCTAACTGAGCAAACAGCTCATTCATATTGTATTCAGGTTCACCCAACATAAAACTTCTCCTTAAATGACGCAGATTTTATTCTGCTTATTATTTAAACTTTCCACTTTATTGTAGCAAGCTTTTTTTTAATAGCTGTTAACCAACGTTTATCTAACGTTATCAATTGTATTAACGCTCAAGTGATAACTGATACCATTCACAAAAATTAGCGTAGCAAGGAAAACGAGAACAAGTGCTACGTACTGTAGACTAAACGGCTTTGACACAGCTAATCGTACTTTTTGGGTTTGGTATGATTTAGGCTTACAGCGATAAATGACAGATAATATATCTTTCAGACAAAAAAGCCCTCACACTTTAGGAGGGCTTTTTTATACTACTTGTTATATAACAGCGTTAGCAAGTTAATCACTTATGGTAGTAAATGTGCGACTGCATCACGCTCTTCGCTAAGCTCTTGCTCAGTTGCCGCCATTTTCTCTTTTGAGAAGTCTGATGACACATCAACGCCGTCTACGATAGCCCAGTCGCCGTTCGTGCACGTGCATGGGAATGAGTAGATTAAGCCTTCTGTAATACCGTACTCGCCGTTTGAGTAAACACCCATTGATACCCAATCATTCTCATCGCTACCAAGTACCCACGTGCGCATATGTGCAATAGCAGCATTAGCAGCAGAAGCGGCAGATGATGCACCGCGAGCTTTAATAATAGCGGCACCGCGTTGTTGTACTTCTGGGATATAAGTACCTTCGTACCAGTCACGATCGACCAAGTCTAATGCTGGCTTGCCGTTTACAGTGCAAGCAGTCAGATCAGGATACTGAGTTGATGAATGGTTGCCCCAGATGGTCATTTTTTTCACGTCGTTGACAGTGCTGTCCGTTTTGCCAGCCAACTGCGCCATGGCGCGGTTGTGATCTAAACGAGTCATTGCCGTGAAGTTGCGCGGATCAAGATCTGGTGCATTACGCTGAGCGATAAGCGCGTTGGTGTTCGCAGGGTTACCCACAACCAAGACTTTTACGTCACGGCTTGCAACGTCATTCAATGCTTTACCTTGTGCTGAGAAAATCGCTGCATTGGCTTCTAGCAAATCTTTACGTTCCATACCTGGGCCACGAGGACGTGAACCTACTAGCAAAGCATAGTCGACATCTTTAAATGCAACCGTCGCATCATCAGTCTGCACAATACCAGCTAATAAAGGGAATGCGCAGTCTTCTAATTCCATGACCACACCCTTTAGAGCGTCTAGCGCTGGGGCGATTTCAAGCAATTGCAAAATAACTGGCTGATCTTTACCTAGCATTTCACCAGAGGCAATACGAAATAGCATCGCGTAGCTGATATTTCCAGCGGCACCAGTAACGGCAACACGTAAAGGCTGTTTCATTGACATTGAATACTCCCTAATTATTGATTAGATAATTCATGATTGTAATTGATGGTTATCGTTGTAGATATCGACTTGCTTGCTACATAGCAGCAGCCATAAACCGAAGGTTAGTGTAGCACCTCAGCCTATTCACCGTCTAGAGAAAGCGAGAAGGCTAATCACGACTATATTGTTACATTTTATACGACAAGGTTTCTAAACCCATAAAAGGCTTATAAGTAAAGCGCTAGAGCGGTATAAAGAGACGTTTATGACAGGCTGAATAGTTATATAATTGAGCCAATGTTAAAACAATACAGCTCTGCTTTCGTTCAAATATAATTTTTGCTGCCTCTGTCTGCGTAGGCACAGCAAGCCAGAGAACATGATAAAAAGAGCTAAAATAGAAAGGGTTATTTGCCGCCTGAAATAATAAATTTAGTACCACAGTTATCTACAATATTATGACACGTACCAAATTCGCTACCTTCATAGCAAACATGGACATCGGTCAAAGTTGATTGACGGCGGCTACCTGCTTGGCAAATCAGGTCAATACTGCTTGAGGACATGCCACTATTAAGCTGGGTCATTTGACTGATAAATCGCGACTTAGAAACCGTATAACTATTACCGGTATTCAGCTCGTTCGGTAGTTTCAGTGCCCCTGCATAATTGGTAATCTGACGGAAATAACTGCTCGCACTGAGTGGGCTACAGTCTCCATAGCGCTGCCATGCTTGGCTACGTACTGTCGTGTCGGGCATGATACGGTTGACGACTTTGAGCTGTAGCGGTGTCAGCCGTGGCTCACTACCTCGCCCACAGCGCTCACCATAGCCCATATCCAAACCTGATACTGTCAATGAATAGCCTTCTAGACATTGACGCATGCGAGCACGTGTCGGTTGCATGCTACATAATGCTGGCGTCATCTCGATCATCAACACACGCTGTCCAGTTTTGGCAGCACTGGCGGCATGGGCTGGGGTCAGCATCATACCTTGTAGTATCAATAAAGCCCCGATACTCGTCGCAGCATTAGCCTTATTTATATAACATTTACCTATCAAGCTGACACGATACTGATCTAAAAGCTTAAACGCTTTTATTTTTGGTTGCGCGCTTAGCTTTGTTTTCGATTGGCTCAAATTTGACATCAGGCTCGATGACAACATCGGATTCGATAAAGAAAGCATCTGCATAATGGGCTGATGCTTCGTTTTTGATGACGTTTTCGGCACCATGGATAGGTTAAAATATTTTTTAATCATAAGGGCAAAAGGCATCTAGCAATGATAAAACATGGGCTATCGCTTAGCTCAAGGTGCACAAAACATAAACACTCATCGAACCAAGAATAGAGCTAAAAAATATGGGTATTGATTAAGGTTTGTTGAACATTTAAATAGTTAAACATTCAAATATTAGGACTGCCGATATAGTTAATTCACTTTAAAATCGATACGAGTGCTACTGGAGTAAATTTTTCGTCGCCTCTGTCACGCTTGCGAACAGCAAGCAAGAAAATTTTATAACAGTAGCACGTGGCTACCAACATACCGATTTCTTTTAGAATTGCCGATAGCTAAACAAACCCTATGGTAATGGTAGCAAAACACTTTTTTTAATATATAGCAGAAACGTAAACACAGGCTAATGATTGCAGAAGTGACGTAAAAATATCTGAGCCCCATTTATAAAAGCAAACCATTAACGATTGCTCGCTAATGGTTTGTTAGTCTTAAAAATGATTGCCTTAAAAAGCGGCAGGTACAGCACCCATGCGCTGACTAATCGGCTGACCACGACCTAATAGACTGCTATAAATAGTGGCGTTTTCCATCACGTGTTTGACGTAATTGCGCGTTTCAGGAAAGGCAAACGATTCGACATATTGGTCCGCAGCCAATGAGCCATAAACAGGCTGCCAACGTTTGGCGTTGTTAGGCCCGGCATTATAGCCTGCTGTTGCCAATACCGGCTGACTGTGTAGCTTGCCAAAGATATCACCCATATACCAGGTACCATAGCGGATATTGGTATCGCCACTATTAGCGCGGCTGGCACTATAAGTCTCACCCAGATTTCGGGCAATATATTTTGCCGTAGCCGGCATGACTTGCATTAGGCCACTGGCACCAACATTAGAGCGTGCCGAAGTCACAAAACGGCTTTCTTGGCGCATGATGCCATAAGCCCACGCCGGATCGATACCTGCGGACTGACTATGACGTACTACCGCCGATTGGTGTGGCATCGGATGTGATATCGCTAAGTGATTGACCGAATCAGTGTTATCCACAGCATAAATGGCACGATCGAGCCAGCCCATATCATGAGCTTGACGAGCAGCAGCAACAATTAACTTATCATCACGATTATCACGCGCTTTTTTCACCGCCCAGTTCCATTCACGGTTGGCATAAGCACGACTGGCATCGGCATTGTATAAAGCAAATGCTCGGGCAAAGTGTGGGTTTTGCATAACGCGAGCACGGTCTGCATTACTGACGTTTGGTAAATTATTACCACCCAAACGACTGGCATCAAAACGCTGCCCAACCTTATCTTTTGCCATCAAACCATAGTACTCATTACTTTTTGCCAAGTTTTTATACATCTTTTTAGCGGTATTACGTTTGTTAGCATCGCTTGATTGCTCATACGCACGTGCCAACCAATACTGCCACTGATTTTCTCTTTGTATCTCGCTATCCATTTGGGAGATCGCCTCAACCACGTCATCCCAGCGGCTAAAACGGATCGCGGCTATGGCATAATATTCTGCTTCTTCAAAGCTAAAATCATCATCCAAGCTCTTGCGGAACCAATCAACTGCCTCAGCATTAAAACCATCATCGGTGTTATGATTCATGCGCTGCACCCCAAGCGTACGATAGGCTGCTCGGCGGGTATCTTCATTTAACAATTTAGAGGCGCGCTGGTTGTCTTGCTTAATATCAAAATCTAGTTGCAGAGCGGCTTCACGATAAGACTTCTCTGCTAAGCGCCCTATGGCATATTGATATAAATATTGATTGGTTTGAGTGGCAGGCTCGCGAGAAAAACGACTAAAAAACGACGACGGATTTAGCTGAGTTTCGCTCAATGACGAATAAGGAATAGAGGCGCCCAAACGTGAGGACAACGCCATGATGTCGCCAGTCTTGCCTTTACGCAGCATGCGTTTCAGTCGCGACACTCTATCTTGATTACTAATCAGCGCGTTATTATTCATCTCCATCGCTAATTGGTCACACAAGGCTGGCTGCTTTTTGGTCACCAGCCAAACATCAGACTTTGCTGCCATGGCGCGCATGGTGTCACCGCCATTATTAAACCCAAGCGCCACCGCACAGCGCTCACTGGCATCAGCATTGGTAATCAAGTTGGCCACTTGTCGTACTGACGCATAATCATTCGAACCCGCTTTGGCTTCAGCAAAATCAGCAACCAGCTTTTCTGCCATGACTGTATCTGGATATTGACGGACAAACTGTGACACAGCCGCTGAGCTTTGCGAGTTCAAATCCAGATTCATGCGCCAGTAAGTTGGATACATGGCAAACAAACCACCACTCATCGCTTGCTCATACTCATAAAGCGCATTGATATCACCGCGATCTGCCGCGATAGCCGCCGCGGTGAATGAGCTCGCACCATTATCTGACTGATAGCCAGTATTTTGCTGATAGCTTCCCGATTCGTAGCTTTCGGTTTGATAGCTTTCATTATCGCCCCACGTCAGATCTGCACAAGCAACTTGTGACAATCCTAACGTACCCACCGCCGTTGCTAGACTCAGCACACTGATTCGTAGTCTATTTTCTTTAAACCGCTTTGAGCCATCATTTTGATGAATAGCTTTTCGATCCTTGGTACTATGAGCAACACGCAATTTTGTCATACTGACTCTCTTTATTATGTCTTTACGAATGTGTGAACAGCGATGTGCCAAGTACCGCTAAGCTTATGGCGCTTATCATACTATACTCGTTGCACTTTCAACCATAAGCTTTACTTTTCGTTAATAAATTGGATAGCAGGGTGTAACACAAAGGTGTTATTAAGCACCAATCATTGGTAAATCCTATTGATTCTAATAACATCGGTTTAATAATAACTGTTAAGCAATTGATACTATTATAAATAATCTAGCATAATTAACATCCCAAGCACACGCTAACTTTTCACATTGGCGTGAGGTTGTGATAAAATATGCCACCTGTTAATCCGCTACCCCGCTATATTTTTAGTCAATCATGGACTTATCCTTATGAGTGTTACTGTATTTAATCCCCGCATCGATGACGCTGCTGTCACTGACACCGCGGTTACTGCGCCTACTGCTATTGCACTCAAAGAGCCAAGTTCCGCTCAAGCCCCTGTAAAATCGGCGACTAAAAAGGTGTTTGTGACCACTCAAGGCTGTCAGATGAACGTCTATGATTCTGGCAAAATGCTCGATGTACTCGGCGACTCACACGGCATGGAAGTGACACACGATATTGACGAAGCCGATGTGCTATTAATGAATACCTGCTCGATTCGTGAAAAAGCGCAAGAAAAGGTCTTTTCAGAATTGGGTCGCTGGCGCAAACTAAAAGAAAAACGCCCTGACTTAGTTATTGGTGTGGGTGGCTGCGTGGCCTCACAAGAAGGCGACAATATCCAAAAACGCGCCCCTTATGTGGATATGGTCTTTGGTCCACAAACTTTGCACCGTTTGCCAGAACTATACGATCAATCTCATGAACAACGTGATATCTCGCCCAAAAATCGTATTGGCACGATTGATGTCTCGTTCCCGAGTATCGAAAAATTTGATTTTTTACCAGAGCCAAGAGTAGAAGGTTACAAAGCCTTTGTGTCTATCATGGAAGGCTGCTCAAAATATTGCTCATTTTGTGTGGTGCCTTATACCCGCGGTGAAGAACTGTCCCGCCCACTTGACGATGTATTGGCTGAAATTGATAGCCTAGCCGCGCAAGGTATCCGTGAAATCAATCTATTAGGGCAAAACGTCAACGGCTATCGTGGTGAAAAAGACGACGGCAGTATTTGCCGTTTCGCTGAATTATTGCATTATGTCTCCCACGTCGATGGCGTTGAGCGTATTCGTTATACCACCAGCCACCCGTTAGAGTTCACCGATGACATCATCGATGCTTATGCGCAATTGCCAGAGTTGGTATCTCACTTGCATCTGCCGGTTCAAAGTGGCTCAAATGCAATATTGGCAGCGATGAAACGCAACCATACCATTGATGTTTATATCAATCAGATTAATAAACTCAAAGCCATTCGCCCAGATATTTACTTATCAAGCGACTTTATTATTGGCTTCCCGGGCGAGACTGACCAAGACTTTCAAGATACATTGAATTTGGCAAAAGAGTTAAACTTTGACCACTCGTACAGTTTCATTTATTCCAAACGTCCGGGTACACCAGCCGCAGAATTGCCCGATGATGTCAGCTTTAGCACCAAAAAAGCTCGACTGGCAGAGTTTCAAAAAGTTATTATTGATTCAACCCTTGCTAAAACCCATGAAATGGTTGGTACCACGACTCGGGTTTTGGTTGAGCAAGTCGCCAATCGTCACCCTGACTGCTTAATTGGTACAGCGGATAATACCCGCACCGTTATGTTCCCTTATGACACTGATAAAATGGATGAGTTACTCGGTAAAATCGTTAGCGTACGTGTGACCGATTTTGTTAGTCCGCATATGGTCAAAGGTGAGCTAATCGAAGTACTGGCTTAACAGGTTATAAAATAACTTTAATTCAATAAAGAAAGCCGTTCGCTATCAATAACGAACGGCTTTTTTATGAGTAAATATTAATTTTTGGGGCTATGGTAGACAACGAGTTAACTATAGTCAGTGAAAAATAAAATCGATACATCACGTACTGCAGGTACCGTTTTTTCTTGCTTGCTGTGCCTACGCAGACAGAGGCTACAAAAAAACTATACCAGCAGTATCGTAGCGTTTTTAAAGTATTTTAACTATATAATATCTAAGTTAGAAAACCATTCAACACTTCAGCCAATAGAGCCGCGGCAATTAAAATAAAGATAACGCCGCAACCACGATTGAGCCACGCTAACCGCTCACCCACATCAAGCCAACCTGCCAGCTTTTTACCACCTAGCGTATATACCACCTGCCAAATCGTTTCGCTCAAAAATAGCCCTAACGTCAGCATGATATATTGCGGCCATAATGGCGCGCTAAAATTGATAAATTTAGGGAAAAAGGCGGCAAAAAATAAAATCGCTTTGGGGTTCGATAAAGATACCCACATACCAGTTCGAAATAGCAACCATTCACTAGGCGGCGCTTTGACAGCGGCACTAGAGAGCGAGCGTGGCTGAGGTTTATTTAATACGTTATCAGTCGTTGTCAGATCTGCATGAACTTCTGCACTCAGTGTACTGGCATCACTAATCAAGCTACTATCACTAGCATCACGCCACGAGCTGACACCCAGATAAATTAAATACGCTGCACCAACGGCCTTAATCACCGTCAATAACCATGGTGATTGACGACTAATGACATCGAGTCCCAGTAATGTCGAGAGCAACAAAACGAAAAGTCCAAGACTAAGACCTGCCAGCGTCCATAAAGTGCGCTTCACGCCATAATTTAGACCGTACTGAAATGCCAAGAGCATATTCGGACCGGGAGTCGCTGAGATAAAAAAGGTACTTGCAAAGAATACCGCAAACAGATGCCAAGACATCAACTAACCCCTACTGTCTTATTTAAAATTCAACTAATATGCGTAAAAAAATAAACACCGCCATAAAGACGGTGTATTTTATACCAATCACTACTTAGGTTGCGCGGTTTATTTGCTAGTATTAGCAGTACAACTCTCTAAGAGACGCTGCAAGAAACTGTCACAGCGCTCAATCTCACTTAATGCAACATATTCGTCGGCTTTATGCGCCTGCTCGATACTGCCAGGCCCACAGATAATCGTTGGAATACCGCTATTGGTAAACTGCCCGCCTTCAGTCGCATACGCTACTTTATGACGTTGATCATCACCTGTCAGCGCTACGATTAATTGTTGTAGCTCGGCACTGTCGCTATCAGTCATAGCCGGTACGCTTTCTTCTTGCATCAGCTCAATGCCCGTTTCTGGTGCTCGTGCTTGCATCTGAGCGGTTAATTCCGCAACTTTTTCTTGAATTGGCGCGACAATATCCTCTTGCGTCATGTGTGGCAAGTTCCGGTAATCAAAGGTAAACTCACACAGATTTGGCACAATATTGGTCGCTGTGCCGCCTTGTATGGTGCCTACAGATAATGTGGAATAAGGCACATCAAATATAGGATCATTATCATCACGATGACTGATTTCTTCAGCCAAAGTATCAACATAACCAATCAATTGGCTGGCATAGCTAATGGCATTAACCCCTTGCGCCGTTAATGATGAATGCGCAGACTTGCCATGGACGCGGCAGCGATAAACAGCAATACCTTTATGAGCAACGACCATGGCCATGTTAGTTGGCTCACCAACGATGCAATAATCAGGTGTGATACCGCGTGCTTTTAAGTCGGCTAATATCAATGGCGCGCCCAAACAGCCCACCTCCTCATCAAATGATAAAGCCAAATGTAGCGGTCGACGTAGTTTGCCTGAACTAGATAACTCTACGGCTTGCGGTAACAGCGTTAACGCACAAGCGATAAAGCCTTTCATATCGCAAGAGCCGCGTCCATATAGCTTGTCACCACGAATCGTTGCAGTAAATGGCTCAGACGTCCACTCTTGACCATCAACTGGCACCACATCAGTATGTCCAGATAACACCAGACCATTATTCACAATATCAGCTTTTTCTCCAGCTGGCACCGTCACAAATAGATTGGCTTTATTTTTAACCTCATTGAAGGTTAAATCTACGCTCAACCCTAACTTCTCGCAATATCCTTTCACATCGTCGATTAACGCCAAATTTGAATGGCGACTAACCGTATCAAACGCCATCAACCGCGTCAGCCAGTCAATACTATCATTGGGGTAATTGGCTGTAGGCGTTGCTTGTTTTTCACCTTTATTATGATTTATCACAGTCATAAGATATCCTTATCACGATATGAGATAAAAAGACCTCAGCCTTTTTGGAATGAACGCTGTTGTAGCGCTTTGACTTCTTCATCTAAGCCTGCAATCGGACCTTCGACGGCTACATCAGGGGCGACTTCTTGGATACTTAATGAATTGATAGGCGATGAAGACTTCACCCCCATCTCATCCATCCACTCACCCAACTGTTTTGATGAGCTGACATAAACAATACGACCAAGCCCTGCCCATGCATGAGCTGCTGAGCACATAGCACAATGCTCGCCTGAGGTATAAACCACGGCTTTAGTGCGCGCATCCGCTGTCATATTTTCTGCGGCCCATTTGGCGACGGCGATTTCTGGATGATAAGTGGCATCGACCGAATTGGCACGGTTACGATCTTCTCGTAGCACTTGTCCATCGGCATCAACCAGCACACTGCCAAACGGTTCATCGCCCGCTTCTAAAGCTTCAGCTGCCAGCTCCACACAGCGACGCAAATGAATCATATCATTATCAGTTGTCATCATAGTCTCCCTTTTATTATTCTTTAATTGCTGTCAAACAAGGAAAGTAGCACAGATAATATCAAGATATTAGCCAGCTATTTAACGCAGTTTGGCAAGATTTAGCCATTTTTTAGCCCATTTAGTTGATTTTGTTCAGATTGAGGACATGCCCTAGGATAGATTTTTCTCGCTTGCTGTGCTTACGCCGACAGAAGCTACGAAAAATCCATCCCAGTCCCGCTGCATATTTTTATATAAACCCAACTATATCATTTACGATGGGTTATTTTGATTCATCGCATCAACGACTGGCGGCATTGGTTTGGGTAATTTACCTTCTGCTTGTAATTCTTTGGTAGTTTTGGCATCGATAGACAAGCCAGCAATCAGTGCAATATCTTTAACTGGTTTACGCTTACGGGTAGCAAAGCTCACTGGCACCATGCGCGCAAACTCATAGATATACAAATAAGACTCTTCGCCGCCTTCAAAATCTTCATCGTCTTCTAGCCGAATGCCACCAATCTTTGCCAAATCTGACAGCATCTCGTTTTCTTCGCTACTTAGACCGCAATCGGTAATACCAAAACCGGTCATAAAACCATTTGCCCACTGTTTCAATGCCATCACGCGCTCGTACAAGTCATGTTCATCATCTGGCACTAATGGCGTATAAGAATAAGCATCATCTTTGTCTTTTAGCTGGAATACCGTATCTTCTGCTTCTTCAGTCAGTAAGGTCAACGCCTGATCAGGCAATGGCGCAAAACTTAGCTCCTCAAACACCTTTGCCCACACTTGCTCATCGGGTGCATTACAGGCAGTTATCAGCCCTGTCATCAAGCCGTGTACCTCACTAATAGATACGTCAGTCCAGTCATCAAACGCCGTCAGCCATGTATTCCAGCCCGAGATATTGTCATTCATAATAGATGTCCTAGTCATTGATTAGTAATAGTTAATAGTTAATAGAAACAAAGTGTCATAAAGCGTCATACAATTACTTTGTTGATATAGATATTATGCGGTCACCTATGGCATTATTAAACGCAGAGAACAAAATTCATTCACGCTTACTTGTTAAGGATAAAAACTGACTATGTATGACCAACTTAGAATATTAGAAAAAATGGTACTCGACATCAAAAAGCAATATCAGCTTGTCAGTGCTGAACTTAGCAGCCTCAAAAAACAACCTGAGACCGATCCAAAAGAACTTGCGGCTCTTAAGACTAAGCTCGATAGCAGCCATACAGAGCGCGATGGTGCGAAAAAACAATTAAATGATCTTGATAAACGTTATCAAAGTCTTGCTGAAGCGCATCATATGATCGGTGAAGAGCAAGACAAATTAAACAAACAGATTGAGCAATTACAACAGCAAAACAGCGAGCTGCAGCAGCATAACAATGAATTAAAGCAGCAGTATAGCGATATTAAACAGCAAAATAGTGATTTGAAAAAGAAAAACGAATTGGCCGCTGAGCGTACCCAAGTGGTATTGCAGCGCTTGACGCGTATTGATCAGGCAGAAAGTTAATCAATCATTGCCACTGATAACGTTTAATGCTTATTTTTTTACTTATGAAGCCAGCAAATTTATAGCAGTGATATTTTATATTATTCTCTTTAATAACATATATTGTAGGATTTATCATGACCGATGACCATAAAAAATCTGTAGAAAAACAGCCACAAAACAGCACTCAAATAGAAAACAGCCAAGCAAAAAATACTGGACCTAAGCCGCAACAGGCAGCATCAAATGGTTCGTACACACCAATCACCGCTGCGAAACCTGATGATAAAACCACTGAACCACAAATTAAAAAGGTCGATATCGCGATTGCTGGCATCACCTACCCGATCTATTGCCCAGTGCATGAGCAAGAAGAGCTGCTTTCAGCGGTTTCTTATATCAATGACAAGGCTTTAGCCCTAAGAAAAGACGCGCCCAGCCTCAGCCAAGAAAGCATCCTTGTCCTATGCTGCTTGAATTTATACGAAAAAATTCATACCAACCAAATAAGCGAAGAAGATCGTTTGCAGCAAGATAAGCAATCTGGGGCTTTGCTAAGTAAAATTATGAAAGACGCCCAGTCTATTTTATAAATCAATAATGACTTAGTCGATACCAAATAAAATAGACCCGCTCCGTTATTATGGCGTATGGAACAGATAAACGCTTAGCTCACCAGAACTAAGCGCTTATTTTTAAGCATCAATAATACATAATGTATTTAGAGGTCTGGTTTATACGTCTCGCCTGCATGAAAATCTGCTTGATGCTCATAATTGCAAAAGAACAGCTCTTTATTGGCGTTAATGTTGCTATTGCTTTCACTCTCTGCCTCTGTCGCTAAGCTAGGATTAGTCTCAAGCACACCGCGATACTCAGCCAGGCTATTGCCACAAAAATCACACTGGCGCGGTGTGATCACATCACCTTTTTTTGGCATCATACTTTTTGGCGCGCGCGGGTACATAAACTTATAAAACCCCCACATCACAATCCAAATAATGATAATTATAATGATAACAGCTAACACGGCAGTGCTCCCTCTAATATGACTTAAGACATTATAAACTGAACCATTCATAATACGCACATAAAAAACTGGCTACGGTGAGCCAGTCTTATTATCTAAAAACCAAAATTACTTAACAATCAAATTGGCAGTAAATTATTGATGCTGATAGCACTATAACTGTAGCTCACTAATATCAGCGACGGTCAAGAATAAAGCACGAACCTGTTTAAGTAGCGCCAAGCGATTGGCTTTGAGTGCTGCGTCTTCACTATTAACCATTACATCAGCGAAAAACGCTGTCAATGGTTCATCTAAACTGACCAAGGTTTGCAATACTTGCGTATAGTCAGCCTGTTCGAGTAAAGGCTCAACAGCGGTTTGTGCTTGCAGAACGCTGCTATACAGGTTTTTCTCAGCAGGCTCAGACAATATCGCCTCATTGACCTCATCAGCGACACTCACTTCAGACTTAGCTAAAATATTGGCAACACGCTTGTTAGAATCAGACAGTTTTTCGGCTTGTGGCAACTCACTAAACGTTTGTACCGCACGAATACGCTGATCAAAATCGAGTGGCATATGCGGATGAATCGCTTGTACTGCTTGAATGGTATCGACGCTGACACCTTGCTCAGTATACATGGCCCGATAGCGCGAATTTAAAAACGCCATCACTTGGGTAAAGGTATCACCCATTTTGGTAATCTTGCTATCATCGGCAGTGCTATAGTTTTTAATCGCTTGCTCAACCAAAGCCACCAAGTTAATCGGCAACTGCTTCTCGATTAAAATACGCAAAATACCAATGGCAGAACGACGTAAGCTAAACGGATCCTTTGAACCCGTTGGCGCTTGATCGATGGCGAAAATACCCACTAGCGTATCTAAGCGATCGGCCAGCGCCAAGCAAATACCGACAGCTGTCTTCGGCAAGATATCACCACTGAATTTGGGTAGATACTGCTCTTCTATACTTGCTGCTACCGCTTCTGGCTCGTCATTTAAGCGAGCATAATAGGTCCCAGCAACACCCTGCAACTCAGGATACTCACCAACCAGTGAGCTTGCCAAGTCTGCCTTAGACAAAATACCAGCCCGTACCGTTTCATCAATACTAATATCATGACCTTGTTGCTGCATTAAGGCAGCAATAAAAGCGGCAAGCTTGGCAATACGTTCAGACTTCTCCCAAATCGTACCCAATGTATCTTGGAATACACGGGTTTTCAGGCTTTCTGTTAGCGCAAATAATGGCTGCTTTTGGTCTTGTAAGAAGAAAAACTCTGCATCCGCTAAGCGTGGACGCACAACCTTTTCATTACCTTCTATGATTTGATTGGGATCTTTAGACTCAATATTGGTAATAAAAATGAAGTAAGGCTGCAATGTGCCTGCTTTATCGGTCAAGCAAAAGTACTTTTGATCCGCTTGCATGGTTGAGATAAGCGCTTCTTGCGGTACTTGTAAAAAGCACGGCTCAAAGCTTGCTCGCAATGCAATGGGGAAATCAACCAATGCTGTGACTTCATCTAATAGATATTGCGGCACGATTGCATCAGCACTAACTTCATCTGCTAAAGCCTTGACTTGGTTTTTAATCAGCATTTGACGCTTGTCAAAGTCCGCCACCACTTTTAAACCATCAAGCAGCTGTTCATAATCATTGGCATGAGCAATGTCATGGTAATCAGGGCTATGGAAGCGATGACCACGGGTTTGCATACCAGTTTGATGACCTTGGATAGTGGCATCAATCACCGCACTATCTTGCATCAATACGACCCACTGTACCGGACGCACAAATTCATTGCGGCTCGTACCCGAACGCATACGCTTAGCAATCGGTAGATTATCAAGCGCGGTCTGAAAAATAGCCGGCAGCAGCTCAGTCGTCGCTTGACCATGAATGGTTTGCTCATAACCAACATAATCACCTTTATCGGTGTTAATGGTCATCAGCTCACTAGCGTCAACCCCCAAGCCTTTGGCAAAACCCATCGCGGCGCGCGTTGGATTACCATCCGCATCAAATGCCGCTTTAATCGCAGGGCCGCGTTTCTGCTCGCTGCGGTCCGGCTGCTTGTCGCTAATACCTTGAATTTGCAGCGCCAAACGACGCGGTGCGGCAAAGGCTTTGATACTATCGAAACTAATATCAGCTTCATTTAATTGCTCAGTGACACTTTTTTGTAGCGCATCACGTAAAGGTTTTAGGCTCTTTGGAGGCAGCTCTTCACACCCCAGTTCAAATAGAATAGTACTCATGGGATGCTCCTATTTATTATTAGTCGTTTGGTTAGTATCGGTAGAATGGTCAGTGTCTGTATTCTCAACCAATTCTTTTGGCAAAAACTTATCAAGTGCTGCTTGACGATGCGCCTCATCCGCCAGTGGAAAGCCTAGCTTGGCGCGTGCTTCAACATAACCCAACGCAACTTTGCGCGCCAGCGTACGTACCCGTAGGATAAAACGCTGACGTTCAGTGACGGAAATTGCACCACGCGCATCAAGTAAATTGAAGGCATGTGAAGCTTTTAACACCATCTCGTATGCTGGTAGTGGTAGACCCTCAGCAGCTAATTTGTCTGCTTGTTGCTCGTAAAAGTCAAACATCTGACCCATCATCGGCACATCGGCGTGTTCAAAATTATAGGTCGACTGCTCAACTTCGTTTTGATGAAAGACATCGCCATAAGTGACACGACCAAACTCACCGTCGGCCCAAACCAAATCATAAACGCTATCGACACCTTGCACATACATGGCCAAGCGCTCAAGTCCGTAGGTAATCTCGCCCGTGACAGGAAAACATTCGATACCGCCCACTTGCTGGAAGTAGGTAAACTGCGTCACTTCCATACCGTTTAGCCAAATCTCCCAACCCAGTCCCCATGCGCCAAGCGTTGGTGACTCCCAGTTATCTTCAACAAAACGCACATCATGTACCAGCGGATCGATACCTATGGCTTTAAGTGAGCCTAAATACAACTCTTGGATATTAGGTGGATTGGGTTTTAGCACCACTTGGAATTGATAATAATGTTGTAAGCGGTTTGGGTTGTCACCGTAGCGGCCATCCGTTGGACGACGTGATGGCTGCACGTAAGCGGCATTCCAGCGCTCAGGACCTAATGAACGTAGAAAAGTCGCTGTGTGGAAGGTACCCGCGCCAACTTCCATATCATAAGGCTGCAAGATGACACAGCCCTTATCAGCCCAATAGCTTTGTAGGGTTAGGATTAAATCCTGAAAAGTCATCGGCTGAGGGTCTTTGTCTTGTATCATCGAATTTTTTGCTTCGGTTGTCATAGTAAAACCACTGTGAATGAGTATGATTAAATAAATCTTTGATAGCGCTCGTATAGCCCATTTGGCAACGAGGCTATTTGCCTGCTCACCTTACTAAAAATTGACTATTTTATCTATATTTACCGTAACTAAATTTACGTCGCAGATAGAAATGCTTGGCTTTGGGACTTAGCTATCATCGGTTCAGAATAAAAGCGATACGGTTATAATAACCGGCTACTAGCTGTAAAGTGAGTCTGCTATATTAAGAAGCTTCCATTAATAAGTTATGTCAAACTTGTTTAGTCTACAACGCGTTGTACTTGCACTCGTTTTCCTTGCTACTCTAATTTTTGTGAATGGTATTATATTGATAAAGGCGTTCAAAGCCATGAATAAAAAAATACCCAAATGCGTGAGCATCTGGGCAGGAGGAAAAGTATATCTCTATTATCCTGATTTATCAGGCTTTTTATTTTTTAAGGTACTGCAATTTGTAAATCTCTACTGCTGAACAGACTACTATAAATTTATCATTTATTATCATTGATAAGACTGGCTACTTGCTTTTGGCATGATTATCCATAAGATGATATAGATTAAAATACCGGGTACGGCCGCACTCAACGAGGAGATAATGACGAATAGCACTCTAACCCAAGTTGGTGACCAGCCGACATATTCTGCTATGCCCCCCATCACGCCTGCTATCATACGATGATTCTGCGAGCGATGTAATTTTGCTAACTTAGCCAAATCAAATACCTCTCTTTTATAGTTATTGTCTTTTATAGTTATTGCTTTTGCAATTATTGATATTTATTTTGCTTTTATTTTTATGCTTTATTTCTTAGATTAACACACCAAGTGCAACGCTAAATTATATTATAGAACACCTGATTG
>NZ_RRYW01000148.1 GCF_014861365.1 Psychrobacter sp. FME6 | reverse complement strand
ACGATCTAAGTATAGCTTATTCTGAAATATCTATGCTAATTGATGACACGCCCTAGTATCGTCAGTTTTTTGGCGTAAAAAGTAACGCTCCACGACAGTGTCATTGAGCTCAACCGTCGAACCCTCGCAGTCATTCATGCGACTACCGGTTATATTGGTATATTGAATAGTCAACTGATCGCTGGGTACATCTTTTATATTTGAGATACCTGTCCAGCCATTAGTACCGCCCCTACTGTCGCCTGCACGTCTGGTCAAATAGCCCATACCGGTATAAGGCGTAGTGGCAATACCGAGATTGGCGGCGGTGAGTACTACTCCACCTTTGTTAGTGGCGCTCGTGATTTGGGTTTCAGGATTACCTAGATTGGCTAAGCGTACCTTTCTCTCTAACTGTTGTAACCCAAATACGCTAGCATCTTGGAGCTCACTACCACTGGCTTGGATACTACTGGTTTTTACGTTGATGATATACACCTGCATCGCTGCTGCCGATATAATCAAGCCGAGTATCAAAGAGATCATGAGCTCTATTAAGGTAAATCCTGACTGCTGATAAGGGCGATCGGTACTATTATGTCCCTGTCTTACTGTCCTACTAGACCACATCAGTACGCCTCCATAATAAAGCACTCAGCACCATTTTTATAAGTACCATCAGCATTTGCACACGCTTTGTCACTATCGTCTAGAGCTAAGGTGGTCGCGCCCCAACTGGCAACAAAGCATTGGCGCACTTGGCTGCCTACCGTGCCAGGGCAGCCATCAGCAGCCAAACCAATGAGCATATCATTAGCTACTGCATAGGACTTTAATAGCAGGCCATCACGAGTCGCTAACTGTTCAATCGTACAACTAGCACTAACAGCAGGGGCTGTAACAGTATTTTGTACGCAGCTATCTTTTTTTATGCTCTTATCATCGATACTTACTGTGTCTGAGTTACCATTTAGCGCTGCTTTAAACGCATTAATACCATCAGGATTGGTGCGCATTGTTTCTGCGCCACCTCTCATTACTGTTAAAGCTCGTGTACGCATTAAACTCTCATCAGTGGCTTTTACTGCTGCCATCTGCATAGCAGTAAAGCCCAAAACTGCAACTGCGAGCAATAATAAAGCGACTAGTACTTCTACTAAACCTACCCCACGCTGCGAGCTGAGTTTATACATTAGCAGGTTCCTCCAAGCTCAGTATTAATCGCCGCCAGTTTACTCACTTCTATTTGTCTAGGCGCAGCGGAGGTATTGCTATCGCAAATGTTGTACGTCACTTCATTATCAGCAGTTTTATCAGGACTAAATACTGAAACGCTTTTAGCTTTATTCTTACTGTCTTTACCGCTAATAGTACTTTTGGCATCATACGTATAAGTGCCAATTAAGTTTTCCTTGGCATCTTCGAGGACAAGAGTACCTGCATTGGTACTATTATTATTAATAGTTACAGTAATTACTTGTCGACGAATCACGCTCTCAACTTTAGCCTCTTTTAACGCATTAACCAGCGTAGCAGTCGTCGACTTCACTCTTTGATTTGCCAACTGATTGCTAATATTAGGCGCAGCGATGCTCACAATAATAGCAAGCACAGCAATCGTTACCATCAGCTCAATCAGAGTAAACCCTGAGCTGGTCATGCTTAGCTTAGATAATCGGTTATTCGCAGATGCGTTCACATCAAATTCCTGTTTATAACTACATTTATAACTGCCACTATTGATATGACCCTAATACTTACATGACACGAATACTGGTTTAACCATAATGATAGGTCGCTGATTTTTGCCGTCTACTCACTATATACCATGCAATTTTTGTTCCATGATATGTAGTGATAACTTCGCATAAAATGCTGAGCAATGAGCAAATGCTCTAAGACAGCTATTATTCATTAATTTGTTAATAGGTTTTATCGAGCAATGAAGCACTTACACGGTTAATATTTAACAAATTACTATATTAATTTTAACAATATAGCGTTACGGCAACATATTAGCAACATATTAGTGGTTACGAATAGAGACTGGCGGTTTTTATGATTGACTTCCATGCGCCAATGCATAAGCAAAGAGATGGTATTTATGGAGGGCTTGGGTATTTATTGATGAGGTTATATCAGACGAGACATATAGGGTACGCGCTAGGGCCTGCAAGCTCGCCCCTGTAGTCGAGACATCATCGAAGAACAATAAACGCTTGACGGGTGGTGTCTCGATAAGCGCAAAAGCATTATCTAAATTGCTTAAGCGCTCAGCTCGTGTCAGCCCTTGCTGGCTTATAGTGTTGTCGATACGCTTGATGCCATGCCACAGCGGTATTTGCCAATGCTTAGACAGTTGTGCTGATAAGATACTGACAGGGTCAAATCCGCGTTTGACCAATCGTTGGTTGGTAGTCGGCATAGCGACAATGACGCTATTATCATGATGACAGCCGTGAGGACGGGGTAATTGACGCAAGGCATGCAGTAGCAGTGGTAGCTTGGTCATATCTTCGTGATGCTTAAAAGCTCTGATAGCCTGACGCATGGGATAATCGTAATAAGTAGCGGTTTGAATGGTCAGTGCCGTACCAGCAGCGATATCCACGTCAAAAGGCTTGGGTAACCAAACCATACTATGATGACAATGCGCACATAATAAACCGCTGCTTAGACGGCGATTGATATAAAGGCGGAGCTTAGTAACGTAAGTATTGTTGCTTGGCAGTCTAACGCTATTTGAGGGTCTAATGCTAGAAGTGACATTGAGTATATCAGCGCTATGTGATGGCAAATGCTGCTGCGATAGCTGTGATAATTGGGGTAGCTGATATTGTGGTGTACTACGGTAAACACGGCATAACTGGCAGCGTATGTCTCCATACTCCGCCAGCCATAGCCCAGTTTGGTAAGGCGCTAAGTGACGCATGAACTATTATCAAGGTATATGCTGATATTAGAAGCCTTTCCAATCATTGAGCACGATACCGAAGCCAATAGAGGTGTTTTCATGATTGTAATCGATGATGGACTCGCCATAACCTTGGAATAGCTGCACAAAGCCATTGACGTTTTTTGATAAGGGATAAATATAATCAATTTGCGCCGCCCCTTTATTGGTGCTTGGGTTGTAGCGTAACGTACCACTCAAGCTCTGCTGATCTGGTAGATCATATAAGAACTTGACATCGCCATAACCCATGAAGTCCTCAATATCTGGATTATCATCGCTATCAGCGTTCTCATTTTTTACTCGAGCCCACAGACGCGGTATCACTGACAGCTTGCCCCACTCAGCCCCTGCCATCAAATAGGCACGATTCCATGAGCGTGATAACGGATCGTCTTGCCCGTTTGAGTGGTGGATAGCACCTGCGCCCAACATGCGTAGACGCCCACCAAAAGGTAAGTCAGCGGTCACCGGTTGGGTCAAAAATATTTCGGGTTGATAATCAGTGGCGCGAAATGGACGAGAGTTGTCTTCGTTATAGACTTGCCAATGCGACTCTTGGGTATAACCAAACCATAAATCAGCACTGGTATCGAACAAATCTTCTGCGACTTTGGTCTTTAAAGACAACTGGAACTTTAGCTCAGTATTGCGCACATCGTTAGACGTAAAAGACTCTTTGTCTTGTGATGGCGTATCGGGACCTAAATTAGGATCAAAAGTGTAAAATAATGGTAATAGATAGGTCGGTCGATGCGGTCTTACCGTCCATGTTCCACGCTCGCTGTTTTTATCCAAGTCATAAGACAAACTCAGCGGCGTAAATTTTTCGATATCAGTTTGGGTAACACCGACATCCTCTAATACCTTTGCTTCTCTTGTGGTCAATCCAATGGTATCCAAACTCTCAGAAGTCGCTGTTTGGCTGACATCTGGATCAGTAGAGTCATTACTGGCATCAGCAACGATAGTGGAGTTTTCTTCTACAAAAACGAATTGCGGCTTACCTGAAATAGTGGTCTTAAAGGTTTTGGCCAAATCTACTGACTGTTTGTTCATCGTATAGCTTGGTGTCTTACCTTGCTCAGCGACTTTATCAAAACAAGCCAAACGCGCAGCGCTAGTCTGTACATCCGTACATTCAAAAAACAGCTTGGCTTGCTGGGCGACAAATTCCTTGCTAACGACTTTAGCAGGTTGAGCTAATGGATCAGCACTGGTTAACGACTCATCGCTATCCTGCGTTACTTCATAACCTTCGTATTCGAACGCCGCTTCTGATGGTAGTAATTCATTATATTCTTGATCATTATTGGCAGCTTGTACTTGTAACGCCGTACAACTCAGCGCGATAACAATGCCCATGCGCAGAGGAGTGTACATACTTTGACGGAAGGTCCATTGCGGGCTGTCAGCTTGACCATTCACTGCAATATTACGCTGTGAATGACGCTGAATAGTATAATGAGCAAACATAGAAATCCTTTGTCTACTGACATGATTGCCAGCAGAGTATATAAGATAGTTAATATAGCTGTTAGCGTTATCGCTAAAGAAATAAGTATCAGTAAAGATAGATAAATCGTAGACATCGAAGACCGTAATGACGATCTGTAATCAGCCTGCGATATTGTTACTTTATTGTAATGAAAATATAGATAGTATACTAGGGGCTGTATAGAATTGGGAAATAGTTGAAAAAAATAAGCAACGCCTTACACTCTTGTTTACCACAACAAAGAGAA
>NZ_RRYW01000147.1 GCF_014861365.1 Psychrobacter sp. FME6 | reverse complement strand
CCAAGGTTGGATGGAAAATGACTTATCTAAATTGTTTTATGATATTCATCCAAATTATAACTCTTTTGTAGTGCAGTGACTATATGGGTCAGCTGTATTTTTTAAATGTATCAATGATAGGAATACAAACAACCTTGTACCACAAATGAAAACAGCTATTAATCAAGCTCCCTGGGCAACAAAGTCTTTACCTAAAATTAAATATTTGAAAAGTAACAACTACTTAGTTAAAGGGTTTAATGAAGTTAAAAAATTTGAAAACGCTGCTAAATCAAAGGATAAAATAGCAGCTCAATATGAAAACTTATTACAAACGGCATACCATGAGCAAAAAATGATTTTACAACCGTTGATCTATGAAGACAAAAGACATCAGATTGAAATCGATGCAATGGGGTTAGCTGGTCCATTTGCTCCCGCTGTTCAACTATATTTTTCAAACGCCTGTAAAGTGCCGCAAGATGGAACAAGAACTTCTGAAGGTACACTAGGTGTTAACGTCGGCCAGCAAGTACGTATTATAAGAGGAAAAGCTCAGTCAACTGCCAGTCAGGATAAATATATCTCAAAACCCGATACGGATATCGTGCTGTATAACTATGATAGCCGTATGAAGTGGATAAAAGATGCTGCTCAGAAATTTCATCAACTGATGCAAGATGAGAAAGTCTATATGCATAGTGAACTAACAACTATGGCTGGATGGTATAACAAGGCCGACTCATAAACTCATCTTAAAAAAACAGTAGATTGCCATGATAAAAAAACTTTGCTTCTCCTTCGTATGTTTCGTACTCCTTTTTTCGACTACTGCCTGCCAAGCAGAAAAAGAGATCACTATGCCTGATAAACCGTTAGAAATATCTCTAAACATCTCTGCTAAAGAACTATATAAGAATAATTCTGTATATGAAAAATACCAGAATGCCGATGCTCAGCCTATGGGCGTGACCTTTCAAGGTTATGACTTTCCTCGTTTTCAAGAAAGTAATATGGTTTTCAAATACCCTGATGGGGAATTTAAAGTAGACGGTGTTATGTCTATTAATTCATATGATAATGTAAAAAAAACTGACAGTTTATTAACAAACTATGATGTTACTTTTATCTACAACAAAGATTCTGATGGCATCACGGATAAAGATGCCTATAATAAAACTATGCAACTATTCAAAGAATTACAAGGTAAAGGCTGGGTATATAATAAGGATATAGGTTCACCACGCCTGTCTAAAAAAGACGGTTTTACTTTTACACTTGCAGACCATACAAGTAGTCTGGGCTTGGACTTTACACATGTTCTAACATTTGAAGAATGGATGCAATTGAGCAATATACAGACATGGCAGTTGCGGCATGGAACTGATGTTTTTATGGATATCATGTACATTAGAGATACGGATCCTGAAACAGGTAACCGTCATTACTTAATGAGTCTGGACATACATGACTCAATTGAAGTAGTTAAACAAACTGTAGGAGCAGACCATAGAGATAATTGGGAGAGTGAGTATATTAAATTATATCCAGAAATACCTACATGGAGACTACAATCTGAAACTCAGGCTCTTGAGATGGGTCTAAGAATTCAGCAAGACCAGCCTGACTATACACTACCCCTGGTATTAGAAAAAACAGGCATCGACACCAGTAAATTCATCTCTATTGACCCCTATAAAATAACTTACGAAGAGTTCATTAAGCGTTCAGAGGCGGGTGAAGATATGACGCCTTATTATGAGAATCAAACCAAACCCAACAAATCTGACACTACCAGTCAAGCTCGAGGCCGTTGCCTAGCTGGTCAGCTCTGCCCTAAATCAGGCTACTGGTTCACGCAAGCAAAATCTGACAGCCGTGCTTACTTTAAGCAAGGCCACATCATGCCAGACTATCCTAACAATAATTGGGGTGAGGTTATTTGGCAGTTTGAGAGTGAAGAAGGATAAAGATATAACATCCTATCTTTAAAGCAACTAAGGTAAGTTTAGTATTATGTTTAAGCGATCTCTCAGTATTCTTATTTGTTTGAGTCTGACCTTTCTAACTACTGCCTGCCAAGCAGAAAAAGAGATCACTATGCCTGATAAACCGTTAGAAATTTCTTTAAATATGACTGCTAAAGAGTTATACGACGCAAACCCTGAATATAAAAAATATCAAAGTGCCGATGCCCAGCCTATGGGCGTTACTTTTCAGGGTTATGACTTTCCGACAAGCAATATGGGAGAAGTGATTTTCCATTATTCTGATGATAGTTTTAAGATTGACCAAGTTGTCACTATCTTAGCTATGGATAAGGTAACTAGCGAGCAGCGAGGGTTAAATAAAATTACAGTTGATTTTTTCTTCGACAAAACAGACAACGGCATATCAGATAAAGATGCTTATAAAAAAATGATATCTTTCTTTAAAGAGCTACAAGATAAAGGTTGGATGCATGCAAAAACTTTAAGTGAACCTCGTTTAAGCCCTAAAGACAGCTTTAAATTTGCTACTAAAGAAGATGGATATGCCTTCAGTCTTAACTATACTTATCCATTAATTTTTGAACAGTGGTTGCAGCTCGATGATCTACAAACATGGCAGCTTCGCCATGGTGCAGACACCTTTTTAAATATTAGAATGAATAGACAAACAGATTCATCCACAGGTAAGCGTCATTACCTGATTAGTTTAGAGGTTTTCAATGAAGTGGAGCTACTTCAACAAATCGTTCCGAATGATTATGACGAGCCTTTGACTAAAGAATACAGTAAGCTTTATGACAAACTACCTGAAGCTAGACTCTTTATTGAAACTGAAGCTATTAAAATGGGATTAAAGATTCAGCAGAACCAACCTGACTATACCCTACCACTCGTACTTAAAGAGACAGGTATCGATACCAGCAAATCTGTATCAATTGACCCTTATAAAATTACCTACGAGGATTTTATAAAGCGTCAAGAGGCGGGCGAAGACATGACGCCTTACTATGAAAATAAAACCAAACCCAATAAACCTGAAATTACCAGTCAAGCCAAAGGACGTTGCCCTGCCAATCAGCCCTGTCCTAAATCAGGCTACTGGTTCACGCAAGCAAAATCTGACAGTCGTGCCTACTTTAAGCAAGACGACATCATGCCAAGTTACCTAATCAATAATTGGGGTGAGGTTATTTGGCAGTTTGAGGGTGAGAAAGGGTAGCTATATTGCATTATTAATCGATAAGACTAAGGCAGGTTTTGAGTTATGTTTAAGCGATCTCTCAGTACTCTCATTTGTTTTAGTCTGACCTTTCTAACTACTGCCTGCCAAGCAGAAAAAAAGATCACTATTCCTGACAAACCGTTAGAAATTTCTTTAAGCATGACTGCTAAAGAACTTTATGAGAGCAACCTTGAATATAAAAAACACCAAAGTGCTGATGCCCAGCCCATGGACACAGTATTTCGTGGCTTTAACTTTCCTTCAGGTAGTACAGTAGAATCAGTATTTTCCTATCCTAGCGGCTCTATAGAAATTAATAACGTAGCAACAGTTCGCGCTATGGGAGAGTTTTCTATAGAAAACTTTCAATTACCAAAAATTAATATAACTACTTTCCTTCGTGGAAATGACTCAAATAATATCACAGACAAAGAAGCTTACGATCAAGTACAAAAGATATTTAAACAGCTTGAATCTCAAGGATGGGAGTACAACTTTGGACTTAGCTCACCGAGAGTATCGCCTGAAAATGCTGTTAAATATGCTTTAACTGGTGGTAGTACTTCATATCTAGATTATCGTTACCCTCTAAGCCTAGATGAGTTTAATCAAATCACCTCCTATCTTCATAAATGGTATCTACGTCATGGTACTGACACTTATCTACAAATAGAGATGTGGCGAAACACTGAAGAAAACGGTGATACTACTATACTGTTTTCCTATAAATTTTACGATGAAAGCGAAGAGATCAACAGATATATTGATTTTGAAAATGGTGTGACTGCAATGGACTCTTTCGTCGAACACTACAATCAGCAGCCTCATGTATATAGGCTTAGTTCAGAGTCATCAGTGGTTAAAAAAGACATACCGTTAGATAAATCATTGAGCTCTCAT
The DNA here is from genome assembly GCF_014861365.1 of Psychrobacter sp. FME6. Classification (GTDB taxonomy): domain Bacteria; phylum Pseudomonadota; class Gammaproteobacteria; order Pseudomonadales; family Moraxellaceae; genus Psychrobacter. The sequence goes on along the minus strand of NZ_RRYW01000147.1, from coordinate 619 downwards.
ACATTCCCTTCGGTTAAACAAGAAACGGGATTTGATACCGCTAAGATAATTAATACTGATCCATATAAAATTACTCATCGAGAATTCATGGAACGCTATGAGAAAGGCGAAGATATGACATCCTACTACGAAAACCAGCCGAAGGCTAAACCTGAAATTACCAGTCAAGCTCGTGGACGTTGCCTAGCCGGACAACCCTGCCCTAAATCAGGCTACTGGTTTACTTTAGCCAATTCAGACAGTCGTGCTTACTTTAAAAAAGGCGACATCATGCCAGATTATCCTAATAACCAATGGGGCGAAGTGATTTGGCAGTTTGAGGGTGAAGAAGGGTAGCTATATTACATTATTAATCGATACAACGAAGGCAGGTTTTGAGTCATGTTTAAGCGATCTCTCAGTATTCTTATTTGTTTGAGTCTGACCTTTCTAACTACTGCCTGCCAAGCAGAAAAAGAGGTTACCATCTCCCCTCATGCAACTATTTCAGTCTCAGAAAGTCCTGAAACTTTTAAGAAGAATAACGAGGACATCAAACAGTATTGGAGTTTTGATGATAACCCACTCAATATTGGCAGCTTAGGCGTTACTTTTTACGAAATTAACTTTCCATCTAACG
>NZ_RRYW01000146.1 GCF_014861365.1 Psychrobacter sp. FME6 | reverse complement strand
TTCAAGGCTTCAAAATTGTTCAAATTTTAATCAGCATACTTTTTGACACACCACCGATAAAAAAATAGGGCACGCTAAACATGCCCTATCGATAGTTTAAAATGTCATTGCCTCCTATGTACATGAGAGACGTTTTTATTGCTCGTGATTCATTTGCTCGTGATTCATTTGCTCATGATTCATTTGCCCGTGTCCACCATGCATATTGGCCATGATCATCGGCACCGCTATGACGGCTAAGCCAGATAACATCATGATTACGCCATTCACTTGCCTTAGGCGCAAACGCCCGATTTGATTGCGCATCCAGTTGACCGTTCCGTGCGTAGCGACGAGCATGGGTACGGTTCCTAGACCAAAGACAAACATTAACACGGCACCTGTGAGCGGGTCATGACCGACGACCGCCATAAGTAACGCGCCATAAACGAGACCACAGGGTAAAAATCCCCATAATAAACCTGCCGTCAATGCCCGAGGAAAGGTATTTAAGGGGAATACTTTCTGCCGCAGAGGTGCTAAAGCTTGCCAAAAGTGCATACCAAGACGTTCAAGCTTGTTCAAAAAAGGCAGACCTAGCATGGTTAATCCTATAAATACCAAGACCAGGCCTAGTAGGATGCGAGGTGTGCTATTGCCAACCATTAGGGGCGTTAATACAGTGGTGCCAATCACACCGGCAATTAAGCCCAATAGGGCATAACTGAGTAAGCGCCCTAGATGGTAAGTTGCAATGAGGCCGCGTTTTTTTGCTGGACTAGCTTCTTTCATCGATAGTCCGAATGCAGTCACGATACCACCACACATACCTAAGCAATGCGGCGAGCCAAAAAATCCCATTAAGAATGCTGCAATTAATAGTGCCATAGTCATGAAAGTGCTTCCTATAATATAATACCAAATCCAAAAATACGATTAACTTTATTAGACTTGCTAAGCCTGTTAGCGGTCATAGTCAAAAAAGTTATCCTTATTATTCTAATTTTTGGAAATGGTATAAGAGAAATAAAGTCAGTTAACAATCTATCTTAATGACACCTAAAACTTATAGTTAACACCTACATAGAATGAGCGACCCGCGCCAGGTATAGCCGTGCCCCAGTTAGAGCTGCCATCTATCTCCTTATTCATAGACATAGTTCTACCTTGCCCCATGTAGGCACCGCCTAAAGGTAGGGCATGGTTTTTGTCAAAGACATTGTCGATACCAGCCTCAATCGCTACCTGTTTGAACTGATAGCCTGTATTGAGATTTAATAAGCCATAGCCTGCTGTTTTAATTTCGTTGCGAGGGGTGGATACATCCTTTTTAGCTGAAACACCAACCACTTCAATTTGGTTTTTCCAACCGTTGTTTTCCCGATTTAGGGCAACACTGCCATTGAATGGCATGATGTTATATAAGTCTGATCCGCTGTCTTTATTTTTTCCTTTGGTGTAGTTAAGTGATCCGGATATCCCCCAGTTTCCCCAAGCATTGGATGTCAATTCTCGATCGGCTGTCAGGTCGATGCCGTATATCTCAGCATCTTGGTTGGTATAACGCAGTACGTTGTATTGGTCGGCGGTGTGAGTGTCAGCCGCTGTGTTCGTCATACGATCCGACTGTACGGCATCGACATAGTCATCTATTTTTGAATAGTAAGGTGTGGCTTTGACACCCCAGCTATTTCCAGCACCGCGCCAATTTAGGGTGGCAGACAGTGTATTGGATTTTTCAGAACGCAGATTAGGATCACCAAAATAGCCATTGCCATCACCAACAGTGTTATTCATGACAGCCGCCATGGGCCATGTCGACCACGTATAACGCTCATAGAGACTGGGTGTACGTTCTTTATGAGAAAGCCCCAATTCTAAGGTTTTTTGTGCATCAATGTTGTAGCGGCCAATCGCGGTAACGTCGATGTTGTGGTCAGTGCTGCTACGGTCACTGACATTAAAGTTAGCGCTATCTCGCAGCTGATTGGTCATATTGTTTTGACCACCGATTTGATAGCCATGTACTTCATCAGCACTGGTACGTACGTTTTCATAGCGCGCACCAAGCTGGGTCGTCCATTCAGAAGAGATGGCTTTTTCCCACTCGCCATAAATACCGATACGCTGACGTTGACCATTGTTGATATTTTGAAAGTCATTTGGCGACATCATACCGTCGCCAGATGCCGCCCATGTGTCATCAAGGGTATAGTCTTGATATTCAGCACCTATATTGATCGTGCCTTGGTTGGTTAAATCGATAATACCTTTAATATTGGCTCCAATAGTCTTGCTATTAGTATTCATAGGCATACCTGTGGCGGCGCCATATAAGAACTGTTTGTCGTCTCCAAAGTTCATATAGTGATCGACTTTTTCATGATAGGCCTGTGCTTCTAACTGCCCCCAATTTAACTCGCTTTTGTAACGCAAATTAATGCGGTCAAGCTGATTGTCGAGCATGTCCATCCGCTGATTTGGATATAGCTCTTTTGGGATGTTTTGCCACAGATAAGTTCCTTGTAGCAGATGATTGCCACTCTTATAAGCAATGTCTAATGACTGATTTTTGCTTTCATAAGCGGTTGAACCAACTTCGTCTTTCGCTAATGTTTTATTAGGGTTACCTGTTTGGGTATAAGATTTAAAATCACCACCAGCTTTATAGTTATCTGCCTGTGCGAAGCTGCCTTTATAGGTGAGGCTAAGCTGATCGTTTGCCGCTGTGGTCGACAAGTTAGCCCCATAGGCGTCACCATTACTACGATAAAATGTGCCAATTTCACCTGAAGTTAGTATGTTGCTATCTGTTGAAAAGATAGGCTCTGCTGTTTCGACAACGATAGTACCGCCAATACTATTACCACCGACACTCACAGGCGTCACACCTGCATAAACGGTGGTCTTGTCTATAGCGCTTGGCGCAATATAAGACAAGGGTGAGTTCATACTGTTTGGACAGGAGGCGATTGAGTCAACGCCATCTACTAAGATACGCAGACGGTTGTCCGCCAAGCCTCTCATCACGGGCAAGTTTGATATACCACCAGCACTTTGGACATTCAGACCGGGTATTTTTGTCAGTATAGTGGCCGTATCACTGCTTGCCACTTGTTTGCTACTAATAAATTTTTGATTAAGGCTGGTTGCTGTTCCAAGTGCATCGGTACTAGATGGCTTATCTGCTGCTGTCGCATAAACGACGATTGCTGGCAATTGAGTATGTGGCTCATCATCCGTAGTATGCATATACGCCTTTACGGTTGTAGAATCGGCATAAGCGCTACTGATATGCAATAAAGACAAGGCTAAAACACTTAGTTTTAAAATAGGTACAGCGTTCATTAATGAAGATGACATCTTATTTCCCTAGAAATTTGCAAAAATATTTTATGAAATCGGTTATTCAGTTTTTACCAAGATGCAATGTAAGCCAAGTCATTTATGGGCTTAGAGTAGGCACTGACCGAATATTTTCCGATATAAATAGATAGTATTTTGAGTACAGTATTTTAGGCAAATAGGTACAAGTGCCTCAATCAGAGCGTCAAATGAGCGCGTTGATTGAGAGCATTGTCATTAATGCTCTAAAAATATTTGACTATAAATATGGATAATTATATGGGTGTGTCTGATGGTGGAGCGCGTGCGAGGGGTCGTAAAAAATTACTAGGAGAGTAGGTATGTGAGCGATACAAAAACGTGACTGAGACAGTAGATAGCTCAATCAAAGCCGAGTCAGTATGTGTAAAAGCGACTGGCAATAGTGCCGCAGACATGGCAGTGCAAAGGTCGCAGCCACTGTATTTTACGGCATCAGGGTTAGATTCAGAGCTTTCAATCTTATCTTTGCTATATAAGGCTTCCTGTGAAGGTGCAGCATCAACCGTTATGACTGGCTTAACGGTCGCAGGCGATGCTAAAGATAAGGATGCATTATGATGAAGGAAATGACGAGCGGCACTATCAATGGGTATGTTGTGATTCGTTTGCGCAATATCAGTCTGTATTTGCTCATACTGTTTGGCTGCCGATACAATCGGTGCAAGCTCTGCACAGATACCATGACCTAAGTGGGCATTATCATCCCATAGAGGTGTGAGCAACAGCGTGATGTGCATGATCCAAGCAAAACATGCGACCAACACGCCGAACCACATCGTTACCGGTGATGAATATCGTAAAACAAGCTTGTAGCGCTTAGTAGACATGATAGGGTCATCGTATTACCAGCATGCTGATGATGCATAGGTAACATTTATAAGTAAGGGGGCGCACTAACTTAGAACATCATTTCAAAGAATTTCAGAAAGAATTCTTAACAAAACAGATATTATCGTTAACAATGCCATTCTAAGACAATGACTATGGTCTTTACAAGCTTGAATCTTACATTGCTTTTGTAGCGAGTGTAGTAGTCAACTAATTTAAAATGATTAACAAGGGGATTTTATTCAAATACTGATTCTCTTTTCTTCTAGTGGCAAATAGTTATCGAGAGAGTGAGATCTCACGGTCTAAATATAAATAGTCTCTAAATAACAATTAAAATCCTCGGTTCAGAAATAGCTTCATAACTACAATATGGCATCTATAAGCTATGCTGAAAAAACTGTAGAACCCGTTTTGGTAAATTAAAGACTGGTGGTGTGTCAGAAAGTATGCTGAGGAGATGAAATGAGGGTGACAGCCAAAGCAAGATGATATATTTGAGGTTATGAAGACACAAATACA
>NZ_RRYW01000145.1 GCF_014861365.1 Psychrobacter sp. FME6 | reverse complement strand
CGTTAGATGGAAAGTTAATTTCGTAAAAAGTAACGCCTAAGCTGCCAATATTGAGCGGATTATCATCAAAACTCCAATACTGTTTAATGTCTTCATTATTTTTTTTAAAAGTTTCTGGACTTTCTGAGACTGAAATAGTGGCGTGAGGGGAGATAATAGCCTCTTGTTCTGATTGGCAGGCAGTAGTTAGAAGCATAGAACTAAAAAAGAACCAATTGCTAAATATTTTTTTAATCATAAATGTCTTATCTAACCATCATTCCAGTTTTATAATAAATAACAAGAGGCTCATGCAAGGTATATTGTTGTGAGTTCAACATTATTTTTGAAGTCATAAGTACCTGAGCATATTCATTATTTACAGTTAACCACTTCATTGGCGTCGTTTTAGCTGAACCAATAGAATTTCCTGAAGCAGTTAATTTGCCTTTGTTTTGGCCTTCAACTTGAGAAATGTCGTATTTAAAAAACTGACTATTATGTATTCCTTCAATATAGCATTCAGATTCCAAATCGTGATAACAGTAAACTAGCATCTCTTTCGTAGGATGAATTAAGTAAACTACTTCCCTAGAATCACCTGAATTTAGTATTTTGCCTAGAGAATTTTGTGCATTATAGTCCCGAGTATTTGAGTTATCTAATATCTCAGAGCTATCAGCACTTAGCCCTTCATTCACAGGTACGGCTTCCCCGCATCCAAATAATAGAATTGATGATATTAATATTAAGTTTTTCATAGCCTATCTTTGTTTTAGTTTGTCAAAATCTTGATAGTTTTCTCTAAACCTAATAATTTAAGTTATCTATAAGGTCACAAAACTATTTAGAAAACTCAGATACGTTTTGCTCATAATATTTAGTTACACCTGGGTCATTATAAGTAATAAGAATGGTAGTATCGTTCAGCTTCCAATCAAATATAGTGGCAACTTTAAAAAAATTAAGTTGTTCTGTATCTAAGTTTTTTAGAAACTTAGTTGCTTCACTTGCATTTTTTTCAGAGTTAAAAGTAATTTGATATGCACCAAGATAACCTTCCCTTACATCCCTTATACTAATTACTATTCCATCTAATGCACAAGCATCTTTTAAGAACGCCGATCCAAACTCTGAGGTAAGGTTGTTTTTTATCTCAATTTCAGGCGTCTTACGTTTAGAAAAAGTAATGTTAGCTTTTCCTGTTGTTAGATTTGCGGATTTTATACCCAATTCTACAAAGTTTTCATAAGTCTCTAAAAAGGGCTTAGAGTTGCAGTTTTTATCAATACTACGTTCGATGACAGTTGGTTTATTTTCAATTACCGTTGGCGTGTCTTGAACAGCACTACTTTCTACTGAACAACCTAAGGGTATAAAACATAGTAAAAAAATAAATTTTTTCATCACAAACCTCTTTATCTTAAAACGTAAAATCATTTGCATTTGGTAGTTTATTCAGATTAAGGAATAACTAATGTCCTACCTCTAATTACTGGGCGCACTGCCTTAAGGTAGATTATCTTTGCATCAACATCTTTGTTTGAGGTAACGCCACCTAATTCTCTTAGAGCTTTGTTAAAACTAGAGAATCCATTGTACCCGAAGACTTCTAGACAACCCGCTGTTCCTATATTACTACCTGGTATGTTTGGGTTAGTTGTATCAGGCCCATCATGAATTAGAAAGTTCCCATATACTATCCATGCACCGTTTTCAGCAGTATCTGTACTATGCAGTTTATATTCTGGAAACCATGTTAATGAGTGCGTTTGCTGATCTGCTAATCCAGCGACTGAGTAGCCCTCACTTCTTACATATCTTGGACCGAACCTTATTACTTGAAACGCTCTAGTATGTTTACCATTAGATATCCTTAGAGTATAAAGTGGAGTTTTATAGTGATTTTCAAATTCGCCATCTGGATAATCCCATGTATAGGCATGATTACCATTGGGAGTTCCGTCAAGAGTCAGGTTTAACTTTCTTTTAACACGTGAAATCCTAGCGTTTGCAGTTACAGAGTTTCGAGTGGCGGTAGTATTAGAAGTTCGTTCTGGTCGTCTTAAAACAGCAAATGGATCATAATCTGACATAAATTAAGCCTTTTTATAAATATCTAACTTTAATTCAAATTTTTGATTATAGGTGCTTTACTCAACTACATGAATTCCATCTATATTTGGTATGGTCAGCTGAAAATAAAAATGTTATATAAGCTTAAATGCGCTACTGGGATGAATTTTACTTGCGTGCTGTGCCTACGCCGACAGAGGCTGCGCAAAATTCATTCCAGTAGCGCTATAACACTTTTGAAGTGTATCGACTATATAATCTAGTGTGAACTCACTGATAATGATAGCTAAATATAATTAATAACTTCAGGCAGAATGGTATAGTCAATCCACAATAAAACTGGAACAACCCATATCATAAAATAGTTTAGGTAGATTATTCTCCATCCAACCTTGGCGTAGAAACTTTGCTTGCGCCCACTTCTTTTCGATAGGATTTAGATCAGGACTGTAGGGTGGTAAGAATAGAAGCCTGTGACCATACCTATTCAGCAGTCTTTGTACTCGTTTGTGAAAGCTGGCGTTATCCATAACAATCACACATTTGGTTTTAATACTTGGGATTAGGGTGTATTTACACCAGTCGTAGAATATATCGCCATTAATATTTTTATCAAAGTAATCAAGCGCAAACAGCATCTTTTTATATAAAGCACCAATAACATTGGTTCGCTTTTTTGCTTGCCAGTTGTAGCGATCAATGCAAGGCTTTCCTATTAGTGCATAGCCGTAAGGGCGAATAGTGTCAGCCTCAAAGCCGCTTTCATCCATATAAATAATGGGATAGCCTTGCTTCATAAAACGATCAAGCTTACTTTGATATTCCGCTCTTTTGATCGGACATGATTTTGGATGTTCTAAGGTCTTTTTTTGACTGATGCCAAGACGCTTTAAGGCCGACTCAATGCCTGACTTACTGCAACCTAAACGATGTGCTCGCTCGTACATATAATCGTCTGGATACTGCTTAACATCTTTCAATAATGCTTCATTTGATATTTTAGTCGGTGCTTTATTTCTAGTCGTTTTAGCAACTAAGCTCTGCTGCCAGCTGTGAATTGAGCTTGTGCTAAGCTGATAAAAGTTAGCAGCTTCTCGAATGGTCATGCCGTCTTTAATGCTACGCAGTACTTGCTTGCGAAAGTCGATTGAATAGGTCATCGTTTATTTCACTAGATGAATTAGTTATAAACATTGTATCGGTTTTATCTAAGATTGACTATATTATCCTATTCCATCAATTAATCGATGAGCAAAGTTTATCCATATCATAATAATAAGTATAATTATCCGAACTATCTTTTAGTACTGCATAGGTTTTTTGCTCTAAATTTTTGTAATCATAACCCATCAAGAATACAGTACCATTTTTCAAAACCGTTTTCTTATCATTGCACTCAATAATATATTGTGGACTAAGGTTTAAAACATCATCTTCATTGTTATATACTGTAAGGAAATTCACTTGTTCAATTTTTCCAATATGAACCTGCATGGGTAAATCATCGAATGCTCCAGTCTGTATACTTTCATGATTTTTATTTATTTCAGATAAGATATTATCACCAATCTCTCGATATTTACTGTTTAAATTTTCATCTATATGGACGACGACGAAATTTCTTTTAATACCATATACTGACGTTTTTCCAATAATTTTATCGATAGTTTTTGTTTCGTTATATCTTTTAATAAAATAATGATATTCTGTGGAGTCTGAAAGAGTGGTGAAGTCAGTTAATACATTTTGACTGTCAATGTTATTAACATACGTAAATCTCAAGGCTGTATCAGCATACGGTTTAATATCTTCTAAAATAATTTCTAGCTGATTTTTAGTTAATGACTTATAGCATTCAGTTGCTATAGAGCAGTCTGTCATACTTGACAATGAATCATTCTCAGCTTCAGTTTGAGTACTATTTATACAGCTACAAAGTACTATTATTGAAAGAGTTATTGTTATTAATTTCTCCATAAGAACCTCTTTATTGAAAAGATTTCAGTATTTCTGGTGAAGATTCTTCTAACCAGTTTTCAATGATTTTAGCATTTTTTGCCAATATTTCTCTTTTATTAGTGCCGTTGACAATCCATCTAGCTTGAACATAATCTATAGTTGAGCTATTGATGTAATCAGAAAGTTTTTTTCCAGTGAAAGTCCCTTCTTTCATTCCATAAATTATTATTGGCACAGAATGCTTATATTCGGATACTAGATCAGGGGATTTCACAAAATTAACATTCAGAATTTCAGTAAATCTCTGATAGTTTGTTTTTCCTGTTATCTGGATGAGTCCACGACCTCTATATTTAAAACCATCACCAGGTTTGTCATTTCCAAGCACTTTTGCTTTAGTTGGATTGTGCTCTATATCATATTCATTAAAATATTCTCTTGAACCTACTTCTGGTAGGTTGCTGAATAACATAATAGGGTTTGTATAGTGATAAGCTTCAATAAAGGCGGTTGAGAATATATAAGCTATTTCATATAAATTGGGTTTGTGGCCGTGTCTTCCTTTTTTGAAGTAGTCATTCATTTCTGCACATACTTCCGTTAAATTACTTTCGCTAACTTTATTAAACATGGTTGCAGGAGCTTTTTTGTTTTCACCCGTAGTTAATTGAGTAATTCCTGACTTGAATCTCTCTACAAACTTTTCTATAACTATTAATTCGCCACTATCTTTAATATTGACTTCTTTCACATGAGCTATGCTGAAGAAACCGTAGAGATAAACTTGGTAAACTAACGACTCGATGA
>NZ_RRYW01000144.1 GCF_014861365.1 Psychrobacter sp. FME6 | reverse complement strand
CCTAGGCTTAGATGTGTATAGTTCATGGTTGCAATCTCACTTTGGTCGGTGGATAAAAACTTTGATGCTAGCGCATCTAGGTCTTTTTTTCACCTCACATTTGGTATTGCACTTCATGTGTTAATCTAAGTCATCAAAAAATGTCTTTTATTGAGCCTATCAGTTTAATATGCTTTCATAATATTATTTTGCCTTACAGCCTACTTACCGATACAATCTATCGTCATATTACCTACTCAATGACATAGACTGTATCGCCATGAATAAGCAACAACTCGCCAGAAAAATATGGCAATCCGCCAATAAAATGCGCTCTAAAATTGAAGCAAATGAATATAAAGACTATATCATTGGCTTTGTGTTCTATAAGTTTTTATCGGATAAAGAGGAGCAGTTTTTAAGAGCGAATGATTTTACCGATCAAGACATTGCTAACTTAACTGAAGAAGATACTGAGACGGTAGACTTTATCAAAAACGGTATCGGCTACTTTATCGCTTATCCGCATCTATTTTCAACATGGATCGATAGGGGTAGTGATTTTGATATCTCTGATGTGCGCGATGCCTTGTCAGCATTTTCACGCAACATCAAACATAAAAAGGTATTTGAAGGTATTTTTGATACGCTACAAACTGGACTAAGTAAGCTTGGCGAAAATGCCAAATCACAGAGTAATGCCGCCAGTAGCCTTATCTATTTGATTAAAGATATACCAATGGAAGGCAAACAGGACTACGATGTGCTCGGCTTTATCTATGAGTATTTGTTAGGGATGTTTGCGGCCAATGCAGGTAAAAAGGCGGGTGAGTTTTATACACCGCATGAAGTATCACTACTCATGTCTGAAATTATGGCGTACCACTTAAAAGATCGTGAGAAGATCGAAATTTATGACCCAACCAGCGGCTCAGGCTCACTACTGATTAATATCGGTCAATCTGTAGCTGGTCATATTGACGATAAGAACAACATCAAATACTACGCTCAAGAGCTGAAGCAAAATACCTATAACCTTACTCGTATGAATCTCATCATGCGTGGGGTGTTACCTGCCAATATCGTCACCCGTAATGCCGATACGCTAGAGGATGACTGGCCATACTTTGACGAGACTGACCCTGTGAATAGTTATCAGCCGTTATACGTCGATGCTGTGGTATCTAACCCGCCTTACTCACAAGAGTGGCAACCCAAGAATAAAGAGTCTGATCCACGCTATGCGCGCTTTGGACTTGCACCAAAGGGCAAGGCAGATTTTGCTTTTTTATTGCATGACTTATATCACTTAAAGCCTGATGGCATCATGACCATTGTACTTCCACATGGCGTACTGTTCCGTGGTGGTGATGAAGAGACCATTCGCAAAAACCTGATTGAGCATAATCATATCGATGCCATTATCGGACTGCCTGCCAATATCTTTTTTGGTACAGGCATCCCAACTATCATCATAGTGCTAAAACAAAAACGATCCAATACAGATATCTTAATCGTTGATGCCTCAAAAGGCTTCATCAAAGCGGGTAAAGACAACCAGCTACGGGCGTCCGACATCAAGAAAATAACGGACGCGGTCATCAACCGTGAGAATATCGACAAGTACGCGCGTGTAGTCAGTCAAGATGAGATTCGAAAACAAAACTATAATCTCAACATACCGCGCTATGTGGACTCATCCGACGATGCGCAGACGTGGGACATATATGCCACTATGCTTGGCGGTATTCCCCAGCATGAGATTGACCAACAGCAGCGCTACTGGCAAGCGTACCCTAGCTTGCGAGAGACCTTGTTTACGCAAATAAAGGATATGCCTTACTATCAATTGACAACAACGGACATCGAACAGCGCATTTATCAAAACCAAGATGTTAAGGCATTCTTTGAGCGCTATCGAGCATCCTTTGCCACTCTTTCTGACTATCTGTATCAGCAGCTGATTGATCATGCCATAACGCTGAAAATCTCTAAACAAGAAAATATATTGGCAAATGATATATTCACGCGCTTGCAAGGGTTTGAGCTGATTGATAAATACACCGCTTATCAGTCACTTGATGACTTATGGCAACCTATCATGATAGATCTTGAAATTATTCAGACCGAAGGCTTTGCTGCTACCAAAAAAGTTGTGCCAAACATGGTCACAAAAAAGGTAAAAGGCAAAGAGCAAGAAGTACAAGAAGGCTGGGTCGGGCATATCTTGCCATTTGATTTAGTACAACGACAGCTACTTAGCGATGAATTACAGCAATTGCAAGATAAAGAAAGCCGCTTGAGCGTGGTGAGCGGTGAGCTTGATGCGCTCATCGATGAGCTGGATGAAGAGCAAAAAGAGAACCTACTCAATGACAGCGGTAGCAGCTTCTCAAGCAGTGACGTTAATAAAGCGCTTGATACAGCCTATGCAGATATCGAAACACCTGAGATTACGGCATTAAATGACTACCTAGACTTTTTGGAAACCAAACCAAAAAAGCCTGCTAAGCTTGATTATGTGGCGTCTGAGTCTAACGTAAACTGGAATAATATCGAGGCTAATAAAGGCGGCGATTATGGGAAGTCTAAAGTCAGTGCCTATATCAAGACTTTACAAGCCACGCATGAGTTTGTAGAAGACAGCGATGAAGCAACACTGGTACAGATCAGCGATTTATTAGAGGAAGAAAAAACGCTCAAGCTTGAGATTAAAGTGGACAGCGAGGCCTTGCATCAAAAAACCAAAGAAACCATCGAGGCGCTGGACGATGCTACCGTGAATGACTTACTTAAGCATAAGTGGATCGTACCGCTCGACCAAGCCATGATGCAGCTGGCAGACGATGTGGTCAGTGAGCTAACGCTTCAGACGCAAGCGCTTGCTGATAAGTACGCCGATACTTATATGGATACCACAAAGCAGCTAGAAAACTCTGAAAATGAGCTGGCAGGTATGATTGATCAGTTGACAGGTGATACTTTTGATATGGCCGGATTGCAAGCGTTACAGGCATTATTAAAGCATTAAAATAACGTGACCTATAAAGTGATGATGCTTTTATATGCGTAAAAAATTAGGAAATTTACGCATGTTATGCAAATATGGGTAAAAAAAGCATTTATTTATGCATATCTGTATAACATGTATAAAAAGTCCAGAAAATTACGCATATTCTAAGAGGTGTATATGACAACGTATGAAATCAAAGAGCTGCCCTTTGATAACATGGAATCGCTAGAAACTAGAGCGGTACTTAAAAAATTATCATCAGCCCATCGCTACTTAGCAGAACTCAAAGGTGTGGTTTCGTCCATTCCTAATGAAGCGATACTAATAAACACACTGGTTCTACAAGAAGCTAAAAACAGTTCTGAGATTGAGAATATAGTAACCACTCATGATGAGCTATTTAAGGCTGAGCTGTCTGTGGTGGATCAAAACCTTGCGACAAAAGAGGTGCAGAATTATAACCAGGCACTAAAATCAAGCTTTGCGGTTATCAGAAAAAATCAAATCATTCGCTTAAGTGATATTTTGACTATTCAAGAAGAACTTGAAAAGAACGTCGCAGGCTTTCGCAAGCTGCCAGGCACCACGCTACAGAATAATCGTGGTCAAGTCGTTTATACGCCGCCGCAGCACTCTGATGACGTCAAAAGACTTATGGATAATCTTGTCACTTTTACCAACGAGAATGAAGCTTGTGACCTTGACCCTTTGGTTAAGATGGCAATTATTCATCATCAATTTGAGAGCATCCATCCGTTTTATGATGGTAATGGTCGTACAGGACGCATCATTAATATTCTCTATCTGATTACTCAAGGCCTACTAGATTTGCCCGTACTCTATCTGAGTAATTATCTTATCCAAAACAAAGCCGATTATTATCGTTATCTGCAAGAGGTAAGAGATACAGGCGAGTGGGAGGGGTGGATATTATTTATGCTCGATAGCGTAGAAGAAACAGCTATCTCGACTATTGCGCTTATCAAAGAGATGAAAAAACTAATGCAGTTCTATAAACATACGATCCGAGAGCAAAAACCCAAAATCTATCGCCAAGAGCTATTGAATAATTTGTTTAATCATCCTTATACCAAGATAGAGTTTGTCCAAAACGATTTGGATGTAACGCGTAAGACGGCGACCAAGTATCTTGATGAGCTAACAGAAATCGGACTTTTACAAAAAGAGAAGATTGGTAGAACCTCTTATTATATCAATATTGCGTTATATCAGCTTTTTATGAATCGAGTGTAATATGAGTATAAAACAACGAACACCACAAATTCGCTTTACAGGTTTTAGTGAGGATTGGACTTTGCGAACTATGGAGGACTTCGGGTCGTCAGTAGGTGGAACGTCTCTAGAAAGTGAGTTTGCAAAAACTGGTAAATATAAGGTAATAAGTATTGGCTCGTACTCGAAAAACAGTACATACACGGATCAAGGTATCCGAGCATCAGAAAATGAAAAAACCAAAAAAAAGGTTTTAAATAAAAATGATCTTGCTATGGTTTTGAATGATAAAACCTTAGCAGGTAATATCATAGGAAGAACTTTACTAATAGATGAAGATGAGAAATACGTGTTCAATCAAAGAACACAGCGACTGATATTAGATCAGCAAAAATATTACCCTAAATTTATGTATCAAATGCTAAATGCTGACAACATACGTGAAAAGATTGTAAAGTCCTCACAAGGGAATACACAGATTTATGTTAATTGGTCAGGCATTAAGCATTTAGAATATACATTACCGAATTCAATGCAAGAGCAAATTGACCCCTGCCGTCAAATCCGTAGAACCAAACTTGGGAGATTTTAATTACGCAG
>NZ_RRYW01000143.1 GCF_014861365.1 Psychrobacter sp. FME6 | reverse complement strand
GGCCTCTTTTTCACCTGCTCTTTGATATTGCACTTCATGTGTTAATCTAAGATATTTAATATAGTGACGTTTAATCTGGTATCGTTATCGGTCTAAAATAATAAAAGTACAGTTGTAAACTCAATAAAAGCTATAGTAGCACATCTTATATGGCATGACATTATCGACGAAGGCGCTTTTGTTACGTTTATATTTAACGTAATACCTATAATCGTAACCACCAAAAACTGTAACCACTAAAATCTAGGCTTCTACAATACTCAACTTCACACCCCATTTGGCGAACTGATCAATTTCAGTATGTAGGTCGGGCAATAAGAAAGCATAGTGTTCGTTGCTCTCGCCAACGGTGATTTGCCAGCAATTTTCATCAATGACTTTTAGCGCTAATGCCGGTAATTCATAATCACTGCGGCTGTGATGCGCCAGTACGGCCAAACGTAGCAACAAACACAGGTAAACAAGCGCATTGCCGCCAATCACACAAGTCTGCTCTAGCATATCGGCCTTAAGCTTTCGGCGATGATTGAGCATCAACTGCGCCATACGCTTTTGATCGACTTGCGAAAACCCAGGTATGTCCGAATATTCCATCAAATAGGCGCTGTGCTTATGATAGCTACTGTGGGCAATCGCCAACCCTATTTCGTGTAAGGATGCGGCGCGTCTGAGTAAATCCCCGTCATCACTACTCAAGCCAAGCTTATCTTGTACTTGCTCAAATAAATGACGACTGGTTTTTACCACTTGTTTGGCTTGTTTTTTATCGCCTGAATAACGCTTAATCAGCGCCAATACACTGCGGTCACGCACATCTTCGCTCGCAAAACGCCCAAGCATGTCATACATAACCCCTTCGCGTAGCGCACCGTCTGAGTAAGTAATGGTCTCAACACCCAGTACTTTCATCACTGCTCGCAGTACCGCAACACCCGCTGGGAAGACCGCTTTTCGGTGTTCTTTGACGCCTTCTAAGTCAATATCTTCGACGTTACCGATTTTAAGTAGTAATTTTTCTAATTTTTTGACCCCTTTATAAGTGATGCGCTCCTGTTCATCGGCCCAGCCTTTAGAAACAAGGACGTTACGCACCGCTTTAATCGTACCACTTGAGCCAACCACACTGCTCCAGCCCGTCTTTTGATAACGACCACTAATCGCCAGCACTTCTTTGCGAGCGCCTGATATCGCATTAGTAAACGCTTCTTTGGTAATCTGTCCGTCAGCAAAGTATTTTTGGGTAAAAGCAACACAGCCCATCTGTAAGCTTTCGGTCAGTAATTGATTGAACTCTTGACCAATAATAAATTCTGTCGAACCACCACCAATATCAATGACCAAGCGCTTATCACTACTGGCATTGGTGTGCGAGACGCCCAAATAAATCAAACGCGCCTCTTCACGCCCAGCAATGATTTCGATAGGTTTAGGTAAAATCTTATTGGCACGGGTAATGAAGTCATCGGCGTTTTTGGCTTGACGTAAAGCGTTGGTCGCGACAATTCTAATACGCTCAGGAGGTACCGAATCTAAGCGTGCGACAAAGCGGCTTAGGCATTCAAGACCGCGCTTTTCAGCAGCGGCACCTAAAATATTATGCTCATCCAATCCTGCCGCCAACTGTACCTTTTCAGACATAGACACTACTTTTCGCACCTCACCATGATCCAGACGAGCAATGGCCAAATGAAAACTGTTGGAGCCGATATCGATGGCTGCCATCATTTCATCTTCAGCAAGTGGTGGGTTTTTCAGGTAATTATTGGGCATAAGAAAAATCGTACCGTGTCAGATAAAAAGAGAGTATATTTAAAAGATTTCGCACTTTTAAAATATAGAATGTAGGGGATAAAAAAGTAATCACACTTAGGAATTAAAGACATCAAACTTATAGCAATTCAGCACTGAACAGAGGCATTCATATCGATAGCGCCGTATAGCACGGTTGCGCTCTTAAATCGAAGCAATTATATAGCAATTTTTGCCATTAAAGCATTTATGCCAAATGCTGGCAAGTAAGCAACCAGCATCGCTAAACACTGTTTTAACCATCATTAATAAAAAACTGAGAGTCAACTTTTAAGCTTGTGTTGCCAATGCTGGTTTGCTACATTGAAAATATAGATATATTGCGATAAATAACAATTACTTATCTTAATATTTATGAGTGCTATTAGACAATAGCCGCATTTACTTTTTTGCACTAAATGCACCTCATGAACCAACTAGGTTATATAGCCAGCAAGGAAGCTAATATCATGAAACAGCCTACCGCCCCAACAACGCAAACCAAAACAATCATCGCCGAAAAGGCCAGTAATGGTTATCTTGTCAATGCAGAAAACCCAACCAAACAGAAGTTTTATGACTTTTATTTAGACGAGCATCAAAACATGGCCTGCCGTCGGCTACATTTCGCCGGCAGTAGCTTTGGTCTGCTAGGATTAGCAAAGTCTCTCAAGAATCGCTCAGTAAAACCTCTTGTTAAAGGCATTGCCGCCGGATACGCCTGCGCATGGGTGGGACATTTTTTCTTTGAAAAAAACAAACCCGCCTCTTTTAAATCTCCGCTAAAAAGCTTTGCCAGTGATTTTCGTATGTACACCGATGTACTGCGCGGCAATTTAAGCTTAAAAGATAGAAAATTTGATAAAGCTCGATAAAAATAAGTATAGTCGATCTACTATAAAACAAACACAGTAAAACGAACACCGCGCTACTGGGATAAATTTTGCGCAGCCTCTGTCACGCTTGCGAACAGCAAGCAAAGAAGATTTATCCCAGTAGCGCGTTATAATATTTGTACTTATTTTATTTTTTAGTACACAGCTATTTAGCGCAAGGATTTACGGAGTATTTTACCCACAGCCGTTTTAGGGAGCTCATCAATAAAGGCATAAGCTTGCGGACGTTTATAGCCTGTCAAACGCTCTTTGGCAAACGCAACCAACTCATCAACCGTCAAGCTTGGATCATTTTTAACCACAAACGCTTTGGGTACTTCACCGCTATGCGCATCTTCAATCCCAACGACGGCTACCTCCAGCACTTTAGGATGTTCGGTCAGCGCCGCTTCCACCTCATTAGGATAAACATTAAAACCTGACACCAGTATCATGTCTTTTTTACGATCAACCAATGTCAAAAAGCCCTTTTCGTCTAACCTACCGATATCGCCAGACTTAAAATAACCATCGTCGGTAAAGGTCTCTGTATTATCAAGACCCCAATAACCTTGCATCACTTGTGGTCCTTTAATCCCCACTTCTCCCGGTGTTCCAATCGCACAGGCCGATCCATGCTCATCGATGATTTTGATATCCATCATGGCCAAAGGTAAACCAACACTGCCATTAAAGGTATCTATCCCTGGTGGATTAAAAGAAATAACCGGCGAAGTCTCTGACATACCATAACCTTCATTGATAATCATGCCAGTCACACGCTGCCAGCGTTCAGAGACGGCTTTGATAATTGCCGTACCGCCACCGATAGATAATGCCAGCCGACTAAAATCAAGACCAGCAAATTTTGGATGATGCAGCATGCCGTTAAATAAGGTATTAACCGAAGGAATCACGTGTGGTTGATGCTGCTCAATGCTATTGACTAACCCATCAATGTCACGCGGATTGGTGATCAAAACATCTTCCCAGCCGCCATAAATACCCAGTAAACCACAAACGGTAAACGAG
This sequence comes from Psychrobacter sp. FME6, assembly GCF_014861365.1. GTDB lineage: Bacteria > Pseudomonadota > Gammaproteobacteria > Pseudomonadales > Moraxellaceae > Psychrobacter. The sequence goes on along the minus strand of NZ_RRYW01000143.1, from coordinate 1,158 downwards.
AAAATATGATAAAGCGGCAAAGGATTCAGTATTTTAACCTGCTCGCTACGATCTGCTTCGACAACTGTCCCAAACATCGCATAACACTGGCAGATATTGGCCATCACATTATAGTGCGTGAGCATCGCACCTTTTGGCTTGCCCGTTGTGCCACCCGTATATTGTAGTAACGCCAAATCTTCGCGTGCAATCGTCACCGGCTGACATTGCCCAGCATGGTATGACTGCATAATATGAGCAAAACTAATATCACGTTTCACATCAGTATTAGCTGATGTGGCATTGGTGGCACTAGATGCTATAGTTTCTGAGCGTTTGTTAATAACGTCGTCGCTCTCATTGGTAATAACTGACAAATCATTAATTTGACTAAGTAACGCAATATCGTTGTCTTGCGCGGCAGCGCTTGGGTCAATAGAACAATGTACGACTAAGGACAGTTGCGCTTTAACCTCATCGTCCAACTTATCATAAGCAGCTGTCATACCACCAAGAACAATCAAGCCACAGGCTTGAGAATCTGTCAGCTGATGCGCCAATTCATAGTGGGTATACATCGGATTGACGTTTACCAATACTGCCCCTACCCTAAAACAGCCGAGTAATACCACCGCATATTGCAATATATTTGGTAATTGCACCGCAATGCGCTCACCTTTTTGGATATTTTGCGCTTGCAAAAAAGCAGCAAAGCGGTGACTCGCAGTATCTAACTGTGCAAAAGTTAAGGTGGCCGCGCCCATACTAAAAGCAATAGAATTACTGTGCTGATCGATTTTCGGTTGTAGTAAGTCGAGCAAATTGTGCTTATCGTTTAATACATCCAAATTATTTTTTAATCCATACTCCTCGTAAGCCGTTTGCCATAATGGTGGAACATGGGAGCTTGGCGCGCTATTTTCAAAGCTATTATTCATCAGGTTGCATCCTTGCTAAATCGTGATTGTTATCCTCAGGATAGCACAACTGGGTCTTTGTATTACAGGCTCAGAAACAAGGAGACTTTTAGGTTGTAGAGCATTTTTATTCCTAAAAAACACCCTATATTTATTAGGGGCTGTATAGAATTCAGCTAAGGAACTGACAAAGACTATTTTTTAGGCAATTCGACGCCAAAAATAGTAAGTTTAGTCATTCTAAGCGCGATAGTTTTGGCTA
>NZ_RRYW01000142.1 GCF_014861365.1 Psychrobacter sp. FME6 | reverse complement strand
AAGACCATTACCTCTGACAATGGTAAAGAGTTTGCTCAGCATAAGAAGGTGAAACGAAAGCTCTTTACTTCCTTCTTCTTTGCCGATGCTTATGCGTCATGGCAGCGAGGAACCAACGAGAATACTAACGGCTTAATCAGAGAGTTCTTGCCTAAGGGTTGTGACTTTAGACAAGTCTCTGATAATGAGATACAGGACATTGAGAATAAACTAAACAACAGACCAAGAAAACGATTAGGGTTTAAAACGCCTATGCAGGCGTTCTATAATATAATTTAGCGTTGCACTTGGTGTGTTAATCTAAGTTTTTAAATCATTCTTATGATTGGTGGGAAGATGCAATTCTTACCGTGGTTTATTTGCTGATTGTTGGTTTACTGGCTTACTCGTGGCGTTACCTTTGGGCCGTATTACGCTCCGTACCCATCGCTGTATATGCCAGCATAATCGCATTGGCAATACTAGAATATATGGGCGAAAATTATATTATCATTCCTGAAAGCATTGGTGAAATCGTAGAAGAATTAGCAGAAACAGGAGTTTATGCGATTGCATTGGTTTATTTATGGCAGTTTAAACTCATTGATTTTGAGGAATACCTGTCACATAAATCATCTTCACCATGTAAAGCATAACGCGTATTAGCAGTTATAGTTGATTCACTTTCAAACCGATACAAATGCTGCTGGAGTAATTTTTTGGCAGCCTCTGTCACGCCTGTGAACAGCAAGCAAGAAAAACTTATAACAGTAGCACGTGGCTACCAACGTATCAGTTTTATATAGAACTACCTATATACTATTTATCGCCGCGCGAACCTTTTATGTATCGTTTGGTATACTAAAAGTAAAATACAAGAACAATAGTTGGATTTTCTATGGGAAATAAATATATAGTTAAATACATAGACAGCTGAAGACTTAAATAAAATTTTAGATAAAGTCTCTATTTAAAAAACCTCTATTTAAAAAGTCTCGATTTAAATAGAGACTTTATCTAGCACAGTATTCCTATTCAACTATTATTAATAACCACTATTAACTATTAAGCGAGTCATTATGAATATATTAATCACAGGTGCATCACGCGGTATCGGTTTGGCGACGGCCAAGCGATTGGTTGCTAAAGGTCATAGCGTTGGACTTTTTGATATTGATACGGTTGAGCTTGAGCGCGCGGTCAATGATAAAGCGTTTAAAAAAGCGCTGAAAAAGAATCGTGTCATCCATGGTCACCTTGATGTTACTGATCCTGAGGCGTGGGATACTGCCATCGATCATATGCTTGATAATTTTGATGGTATCGATACCTTAATTAATAATGCTGGCGTATTGGTGAGTGGCGCGTTACCCAATACAGACTTGGATAAGCAATTGTCATTGATTGATATTAACTGTAAAGGCGTCCTCATCGGCTGTCATAAATTAGCCTCTCATTTGGCGGATAGTGATGACGGCAAAATTATTAACGTCTCTTCGGCATCGGCTATTTATGGTCAGTCTGAAGTTGCGCCGTACTCTGCCAGCAAGTTCTTTGTACGTGGGTTAACCGAAGGATTAAATATTGAGTATGCTGAGCTTGGCATCAAGGTAATTGACGTCATGCCATTATGGGTAAAATCCGACATGACCAAAGACATTGAAGTTACCAGTATCGACCGTCTAGGCATTAACTTAACCGTCGATGATGTCGCCAAAACTTTATGTAAACTAAGCAGCAAACCGAATCGTAAGATTTCACGCACCCATTACCCTATTGGTTTTCCCGCTAAAATGCTACATACAGCTTCGCAGGTAGCGCCGGATTCACTAATGCGCTTTGTTAATAGTAAAATCGGTACTAAATAAATAGAAGAAACCATATAAATGATGTTAAAGCACTTGAGCGGCTACCTAATTTTGGTAGCCGTTTTGCTTGCTGGTCTGATACTAATGGCTTGCTCAGTCGTTTTATCAGTAAATATATTGTTTTTAATCGACGTATTTATAACTGCTCCAGCCTCGCTATCTTCGCGGACTTTAGAACCAATGCTAATAGGCATACTTACAGTGGCTGCGAACTGGTTGTCATTAATCTGTGTGCCATCATCCTCAACGATAATCCCTTGCTGCACTTGTTCAAAATAATTATTAATAACTTTATTGTCTTTGGCACTGTCTAAATGATAGCTTGAAAATGGGGTTTGTTTCAGCAAATAAGCACCGCACTCAAAGCCTTTTAGATTGCGTGATTGTCTCGATGCCACCCAAACACCGATCTGCTCATCACGAAAAGTATTATTGCTAATAACATTGTCGCGACTGGACTCGGTACGCTTAAAATGATTGCTCCGTGTTGGATCATCGGCATGCTCGAAGCAATTGCGATACAGCAAGATACTACCTGCACCGTTATGAATAAACTGGTTACTTTCGATACGGTTGTTGCTCGATGAATCAATCGCGATAGCTTCACGATTGGGTTTAAAACGGCGAAAGCCATTACCGATAAACACTGAGTTTTTGATCACATTGTCGCGGCTACCAAATTCTAAATATAGCCCGACGGTCCCTGCGTTTTGGATGCGTACTTTATCAAAAGTGCTGTCATGCACATGGTCACCGACGAACATGCCGCTATTGATACTGTTGCGACTACTGACATTAATCACATTAATATCGCTTGGGGCAAGATTGCGATTGGCGGCAGAGTCGATTAAGCCGCGCGCGTAACGCTGATTGGGTTGGCTATATTGGCGGATATGTAGCGCGTGACCATAGCCATTCACATGACAATTAGCCACCGTGATATCTTCGATGGCGCTATCTGTTTTGGGTTTAATCGTAATCGCACTAGCTTTTGAGGAATCATCAGCGTGGGTACTGAGCAGTGCCCCCTGACAGTCAAGCGAGCTATGTGAATCGTTTAACTCAAAGCGTATCGACTTTTCTGTCAAATCACAGTTTTGACTGAGTGCGCTGTGGCCTTTTACCATAAGCGTTTGTTTCGGAGTCAATTGCGCGCAATCTATTATCGTCGTGGCTTTTGGTAATTTAGTATCTAGCACCAGTGGCTGTTTTGCAGCGGCTTCATCCATCTCGATATCAGCGTTATCGAAATTTTGGCGCTCACAAGCTGTCATACCTACTGCGATACTGACCAACGAGGTGCTAAGCAGTAATTTATGGGGAGATAACATACAAAGCCTTCTTATTTTACTAGGGCATATCCTAATTTCACTGACAGTCTTACATTTTTTGAACATCCTGTGACACCTTACTACTACCAGTATTCACCATAACGCGTCACACTGATTTTGATACATATAGTCAAAACACCTGAGAATTACTACAGTGCTACTGGGATGAATTTTGTGCAGCCTCTGCGTATGCAGCACACCAGAAAAATTTATACCACTAGCACACTAATACAGCCGTACTAGTTTTACTGTTCATCGACTATAAATATTAATAACAATCAATAATCATTAAAACCATTAATAAAAATCATTAATAAAAGCCATCGATAATAAGGACACCATTATGGACAATTCAAAGAGCCCGCTACCAGAAGCAATGGATCATATTGAAGGTGACACCAACCTCAATGATAACAGTCAAGAAATTGATTTAGACAATCCGATGCTACACACGATTGATAACGATGACGTGATTGACAATAGCGCAGGATTTGACAACTCAGAAGTCGGTACAGATGCTACGCAAGGATTGACACCTATGCATCGCCAAAACACTGATGAAGCGCGCGTCGATGAAGTGTTGGTCGATGATAATTTAGATGACAGCGACTATCCAAATATTGTCGATATCGCTGATAGAGAGGCGGCAGAACATACTAATAACGATGATTTATAGAACAGCCGTTCGCTAGCGTCCTAATAAAAACAGACCCTAATAAAAAAAGCACGCTCAGTATAGAAGCGTGCTTTTTTATGGGGCATAAAATACTTGCTACACTGCTGATAATGGCTGATCAGTCAAGGCATCACGGTAACTGGTATAGTACGTGAGCAGCATAACTGGCATTACTAAAAACACGCCCAATCCCAAGGTCAATATAATCAGAATAGGCAATAAAAGCACACAGACTAAGCCATATACCAACATAGGTAGGATATTAGCCTTGCCTGCTGCGAAACTTTTTTTCATCGCAGCGATCGGCTCAAGGTTATGTAAGACCACCAATGCTGGCGCAAACCACAGTGCCATATAAAGCGGTATCATGAGCAGCATGGTCAACAGGTAACCAAAGAAAATACCGCCTAAAGAAATATCGTTCATCGCCCCATAACTACTGCCCATACCACCTGACATCATAGAAAAAATCATACTACCCATGGCGATAAATAGCGGAATCATACAAATAATGACACCGACTAAATACAACAAGCCCAGGATTAATAGTGGCTGCCAATGGCTTTTAAATGCTGAAAACAGATGGTCAAAACGTAGCTCAGCCCCTTGTGATTGTGCCGCCGCTCCTTTGATAATACCAGCAATAAACATAAATACGCTCGGTATGATTAGGACGTTTAATAAAGGCACGGAAGACGCAATACCAACAATGACCAAAAAGGTCACACTCATACCAAACCATAATAACGGTTGATCTTTAAACAATCCAAACGCTTTAATAATCCAGCTCATACCAGCCGCTGCATCGCACTTTCGTGGGCTTGCTAGTAACTGTGGTAATGGGCTGCCATACTCGTCAGTTGGTGGTAGGTTTGGCGGTTGACCATTGGGTTTTTGTAATGATACATGGGCATCTGAGCTATTAGAAATGGACATATTTATCCTCAAAGATAAGTTTAGGCGGCAAAAAGGCTAACAAATGTGATTAGGGGCTGTATAGAATTGGGAAATAGTTGAAAAAAATAAGCAACGCCTTACACTCTTGTTTACCACAACAAAGAGAA
>NZ_RRYW01000141.1 GCF_014861365.1 Psychrobacter sp. FME6 | reverse complement strand
AAAAAGGGTCTTTCCCAGATAATCTTGCAAATTGAGGGGCAAAGGTATAAATAGATGTGGCTGCCCCCAGCAATAAGTAGCGAATATGCATACTGTCTCCTTGAGGAGCCAACCCTAGTTTTTGCGCTCTACGGATAACATCCAACTCTTCATCACAAATAGTGCGTAAATAGTTTTCAACAAACCAGTTAAGTCTTTCCGAATCCCCTTGATTGGCCTGGATCAAAAAATGATGAATATCAGGATAGTTAGCACAAAAATTTATAAAATCTTTTAACAGCACTCGTATTTCTTTTAACAGCACTCGTATTAAAGTAGGAGCTTCAGCATCTTGCATGTTTCTGCGCTTCTCAAAATTATGTTCACTGTAAATCTCAAAACATAATTTTGCCGTCGCTTTCCATAATGCTTCTTTAGAACCGAAATGATGGCTAATCAAGGTGTGGTTCACCTCTGCTTTTTTAGCAATGGCGCGCGTTGAAACACCATCAAAACCTGTTGAAGCAAACTCAGAAAGGGCAGCTGATAATATCTTATTTTTAGTTTGTAATGAGCGCTCTTGCTCTGCACGTTTCACGGGGTTCTCTTCTTTTTAAGCTTCTCAACCCTTATACTAACCAACTGTTAAATTATAGAGTGTTAAGTTATATTATTTTTTGTTTTATTGTGTAAGCATTATATATAGTAGCGAATTCATGGCAGTAGATTTAGTTTGTCAAGCATTAAGTATGAGAATAAAAGATCTGGTAGATATTTAATAGTTCAGTCTGATAGAGGGAGTCAATACCGTTGTAATAATTATTATAAGAGAATAAAGAAACATAAGTTTAGAGACTGGGTGCTCAAGCGTGTCAACTTCTTAAAAATTGCCTTTTTTATATTTTTGTGCGTTCTCTTTGATTTCTTTTCTATGTATAAGATAATGAGATTAGGGTTTTAATCTCTGTGTATCACTGAGACAAATATGCCGCATATGACCTATATTAATGAATATCTAGACTGGGTTGAATAATAGTGATCAGATAAAAATCTGCTGCCATTGGTCAGTCGTGTGCGGATATTATAAGGCCGTTTGCTTGGGAAATTGCTAACGCTAGGGTTCGATCTCAACGTTTAGGCACAGTTAGACGCAGTGATTTTGGAGATGGTTAAAACTTCAGAGATTGAAGGTGAGCCATTAAATAACGAGCGAGTACGGTCTTCTGTCGCCCGATATTTAAGGATAGATGGCGTTGGTATGCCAACTGCTAGTCATGAGATTGATACGGTAGTATACATGATGCTAAATGCTATCTATCCCTATCAATACCCATTATTGTTAAACGATTTACTGGGATGGCATAAGGCATTATTTCCTAATGGATATAGTGGACTTTAACGCATTAAATACGGCAGTATTCGTGATGACAGTCAATAACTTACGCAATTATTTTCTTGAGCAAGATGATATATTTGGTCATCAAAGCGAGTATTGCTCATTAAAGGTTTGTGACAATCCATTCATTTGATTATGGAAATAGACGGCTAGCATAAGCAATCATAGAACGAATGCTAGCGCAAGGGACTACGTATGACCCCTTGGATGGGCAATGAGAAGCTAACATTAACCGTTAATGCTTCACGATTATAATCATCAATCACATTGAACAGTCTAAAGGCACGACCATCGTTTAGGGTATCGTGCATAAAGTCCATGCTCCAACTTTGGTTTATCCTTTCAGGTATAGCCAGTGGTACGAGTTTATTGCGCTTGATGCGGCGGCGAGGCTTGATCCTAAGGTTTAATTCAAGCTCGCAGTAGATACGATACACACGCTTATGATTGTATGGCAGTCTTAAGACATTGCGTAGGCTTAAAAAGCACAAACCAAAGCCCTAGTTCTTGTTCTAATTATTCAGCCCTATAAGCAAATGCGCGATCTGTTGGTTCTCATCAGAGGCCACCGACTTGTGGTAGTAGCAAGTGACGCTGATATTAAAGATACGGCAAGCACGGCGTAAGCTAATACCACGGTCTTTAATATAGTGACAAGCCATCTCTTTGCGCCTTTGTGGCGCTACCACTTTTTGACATGGCATCCTGTAGGATGTCTGATTTCAGACACTCGTCAGGATACATCTTCTTTAATCGAGCATTTTCAATCTCAAGCTTTTTTAAGCGACTGATAAGCGCAGCATCCATGCCACCATATTTAGAACGCTAGTTGTAGAACGTGCTTTGAGGCATAAATCAGCGATAGGTACGCCTTGTTCTGCTTGTTTTAAGATGTTGACAATTTGGTTGTCGCTAAAACAGGTCTTTTTCATAGGATTCTCCTACTGATATATTTTAACAGTTAATCTCTATTTTAAAGTGTTCTTATTTATCGGGGGAGGATTACCTATTCAGCTTCTATAAATTCCATTTTCTACAGCGTTAAGGTGTGAGTATATAATCCATAAGCGGCATACAAAGCAGCGATAACGATAATACCTAAAATGATTTTTTCAGCAGTGGTAAATAGCGTGGCTTGCTGCTCTTGACGCGCTTTTATGTAAAAGATTATTCCGGGTAAATAGAGTAATGCCGATAAGACGAAGTATTGAATACCTGCGGCATACAGTAGCCATAAGCTATAAATAACGGCGATAGCTGCCACTATTACATCATTAAAATTACTCTCTGCATGCTCATAACCGACCTTGTTTTTAGCAACCATTAATCCATACCCTGCTGAGAAAAAGTAAGGCAGCAATATCATTGACGTTGCCAAATAGAGTAAGGTGGTATAAGTACCTTCAGAAAAATAAGTGATGATCAAAAACAGTTGTGTCGATGCTGAAGAAAGTAGTAAGGCGTTAACAGGCACGCGTTTAGCATTAGTTTTATGCAAAAAACTGGGCATGGTATGGTCAGCGGCTGCAGAGTATAAGACTTCGGCACAAAACAAAGTCCACGCTAACAAGGCGCCACATACTGATATAATTAAGCCAACGGAAATAAAGGTCGCTCCCCACTTACCTACCACCATTTCTAACAAATAAGCCGTCGACGGGTTTTTTAATACTGCAAGCTCCGGTTGTGCGAGAACACCCATAGATAAGAAGTTAATAAACATCAACAATACTAAGGTGAATAAAAATCCGACCACCGTCGCTTTGCCAACATCCGAGCGTTTTTTAGCCTTTGCAGAAAATAAGCTTGCACCTTCAATACCAATAAATACCCAGACAGTAACCATCATCATATTTTTAACCTGAGCACCAACTGAACCAAGGTTTATACCATCAACAAGCGTTATTGCTCCCCAAAAATCATTTGTAAAAATATCCATTTTAAAGGCGGTGAACATGATGACGATAAATGTTAATAAAGGAATGATTTTAGCAATCGTTACCAGTTGATTAATGAACGTTGCTCCCTCGATACCGCGAGCTAGCATAAAGTATAGTGCCCATAATAATAATGAGGCGGCAGCAACAGCAGCAATGGTGTTACCCTCTCCAAATACGGGAAAAAAGTACCCTAAGGTGGCAAATATCAATACGTAATAACTCACATTGCCAAGCGATGCTACTAGCCAATACCCCCATGCCGAGTTAAAGCCCATATAATTACCAAAGCCAGCTTTAGCATAGGCATAAACACCGCTATCAAGCTCGGGTTTGCGCCGAGACAACATTTGAAACACAAAAGCCAACATCAGCATACCAAAGCCGGTAATTAACCAACCAATCATTGCTGCACCAACGCTGGCTTTTTCTGCAATATTTTGGGGTAACGAAAAAATACCAGCCCCAATCATAGAACCTACCACAAGAGCGGTTAGGGCAGTAAAACTTAGATTTTTTACGCTATTACTACTTTCAATAGCTTGGATTTCTGAATCTGCCACGTAAGCATTCCTTTAGTTAAAACCCTAATACGCATTGCTGTCTTTCTTTGTATAGTTGGTCCTTTTTAAATAAGATACAATCGATTTAAACTTAGATTAGCACATGAAGTGCAATACCAAAGTCGAGGTGAAAAAAAGACCTAGATGCGCTAGCATCAAAGTTGATATTCACCGCCAAAGTGAGATTGCAACCATGAACTATACACATCTAAGCCTAGGTGAACGATATCAGATGTATGCCTTTAAAGGGGCGAAACATAGTATTAAATTTATAGCTGATGCATTAGGCAGAAGTCCCAATACCATATCAAAAGAGCTTAAGCGCAATGAAAGTCTGCACGGTTCCCGGGCTAATTATGCCAACAACAAAGCCCGTACAAGACGATCAAACAACGTTTTCACTATCATCGCTGACGTATGGGATTGGGTGACAGACAAGCTCATATAATACCTTACACAATAAAACAAAGAACCCATATAACTTAACATCTAATACTTGAACAGTTGGTTAGTATAAGGGTTGAGAAGCTTAACATAAATAAGGGAAGCCTGTGAAACGTGCAGAGCAAGAGCGCTCATTACAAACTAAAAATAAGATATTATTAGCAGCCCTTACCGAGTTTGCTTCAACAGGTTTTGATGGTGTTTCAACGCGCGCCATTGCTGCGCGCCATTGCTAAAAAAGCAGAGGTGAACCATACCTTGATTAGCCATCATTTTGGTTCCAAAGAAGCGTTGTGGAAAGCCACGGCAAAATTATGTTTTGAGATTTACAGTGAACACAATTTTGAGAAGCGCAGAAACATGCAAGATGCTGAAGCTCGTACTTTAGTGAAAGTGCTGTTAAAAGATTTTATAAAGTTTTGTGCCAACTACCCCGATATTCATCATTTTTTGATACAGGCTAATCAAGGAGATTCGGAAAGACTTGACTGGTTTGTCGAAAACTATTTACGCACTATTTATGATGAAGAGCTGGATATTATTCGAAGAGCACAAAAACTAGGATTGGCTCCTCAAGGAGACAGTATGCATATTCGCTACTTATTACTGGGTGCAGCCACGTCTATTTATACCTTTGCCCCTCAATTTGCAAGATTATCTGGGAAAGACCCTTTTT
>NZ_RRYW01000140.1 GCF_014861365.1 Psychrobacter sp. FME6 | reverse complement strand
TTCTCTTTGTTGTGGTAAACAAGAGTGTAAGGCGTTGCTTATTTTTTTCAACTATTTCCCAATTCTATACAGCCCCTAGTGATTATACGTCCGTGTTGATGCTTTTTTACTACTTTTAAAACAAGTTATAGGCCGTTCTAAATAAAAGCGATACGATTGTAATAAAGTGAATAGCCAGATGCTGCTGTTATAAGTTTTTCTTGCTTGCTGTTTGCAAGCGTGACAGAGGCTGAAAAAACTTACTCCTGTAGCACTATCGATTTTAAAATCAATCAACTATATATATTCATTTTTTATTAGGTATTTTCGATAGCGTAAGTTGGCTCAAATAAACCTAATGACATGGCTTGTTTGACCATTCCCATAATGTCGCTATCAACGATGTCAAATAACGTATCTAAATCATCAATAACATAGTAAATAGGCTGGATATGATCGATACGATAAGGCGTACGTAACACGTCGAGCAAATCAAATGCTCTATACTCTGGTTGTTTTGATTGAGATTGGGGTTGATGCACAGAACTATCACTGAGCGCATAAACCGTTTCAGACGGTGAGCTTAAGATACCGCCGCCATAGATACGACGATTTTCAGGGCGACTACCAACCAAACCAAACTCGATGGTAAACCAGTAAAGTCGTGCCAAAAACCATCTTTCTTCTTTACTGGCATTGATTCCGAGCTTGCCATACGTCTCATTGAAAGCGGCAAACGCAGGATGGGTGAGCAGCGGACAATGTCCGACGATTTCATGAAAAACATCAGGTTCTTCAATATAATCCATATCCTCAAAGCGACGGATAAAGGTAGCTACTGGAAAGGATTTATTGGCTAAGAGTTTAAAAAACTTACCAAAACTGATTAGCGCCGGAACAGCAGTCGTCTGCCAGCCGGTAGTCGCTTGCAGCACGTCATCGATATCATGGAGTTGGGGTATATGTGTCTTTGGGAGTTTTAGCTTATCTAAACCCTCTAGATAGGCTGAGCAGGCACGGTTGGGTATTTGCGTGGCTTGACGCACCAGCAGCGTTTGCCACATGGCGTTTTCATCGTCACTGTAATGAATGTAACCTTGACTGTCTGGCTGACGCGACACATAAGGTTGCTTTTTATGAGTCGCGTCGTCACGAGTGGATGCTTCAAAGGTCAGCGTACTGACACTGACCGTCTTATGAGCAGTGATATGTTGGCGGCGTTCCATGCCTAATTTCCTTTTATTACAATAAATATCGTACTTTGATACCAGTAGGCTCAATAACCATCATTTATTCTGATAACCTAGTGTGCAAGACACAGAGTAAAGGGGAGCAAGACAAAATCCTTTTGCCCTGCCCGTTTATCGCTTTTATTGACTTAAAGCCCGACTGGAAACTATGGCGTTTCAGTCTCTGGCTGACCAACTGTACCGCGACGGACTTGGTCACGCTCGATAGATTCAAACAGGGCTTTAAAGTTACCTTCACCAAAACCATCTTCGTAATCACCTTTGCGTTGGATAAATTCGAAGAATACGGGGCTACCCAAAATAGTTTCAGAAAAAATCTGTAGCAGCAAACGTGGTGCACCGCTCTCAGTCGTACCATCTAATAAGATACCGCGCATCTGTAGCTCAGAGACATTTTCACCATGATTCGGTAGACGCTCATCTAGCATCTGATAATAAGTGTCATTTGGTGCCGTCATTAGCGGAATACCAGCAGCTTTTAGCTTATCAATACTGGCAAACAAATCATCACAGGCCAAGGCAATGTGCTGAATGCCTTCACCATTGAAATGCATCAAGTACTCTTCGATTTGTCCGCCGCCCTGCTTTGATTCTTCGTTCAATGGAATACGGATTTTGCCATCAGGCGCGGTCATGGCTTTACTGGTCAGACCCGTGTATTCGCCTTTGATATCGAAATAGCGGATTTCGCGGAAGTTAAAGATACGCTCATAAAAGTTTGCCCAATAAGCCATGCGACCACGGTAAACGTTATGGGTTAAATGATCGATGACCTTAAAGCCATGACCAATAGGGTTTCTGTCTACATCGGCAAAAAACTCAAAGTCGACGTCATAGATAGATTCGCCGTCTTGATAGCGGTCGATAAGATAAATCAATGAACCACCAATGCCTTTGATAGCAGGCAATCTAAGCTCCATCACCCCAGTTGGCACGTCTACGGGCTGAGCGCCCATCTCGATTGCACGCTCATAAGATTTTTTGGCATCTTGGACACGAAAACCCATACTGCAAGCACCAGCACCATGCTCTTCAACGAAGTAGCTGGCTTGGCTTTTTGGCTCACGGTTTAAGATAAGATTGATATCACCTTGGCGGTAAAGCGCAACGTCCTTTGAGCGATGGTTGGCAACATGGGCAAAGCCAAGCTGCTTAAATAATGCGTCAACCGCATCAGGTTGAGGTGAAGCGAATTCAACAAAATCAAACCCGTTTAGCCCCATTGGGTTTTCAAATAAATCTGCCTTTAACTCTGACATTGTCATCATCCTTAATTTCAATTGGTGGTATAAAACGCTAAAAATCAGCCAAAAATAGATTTCAATCAATAATTCTTATTGACGATGCATTTATATTAGATTAGGTTTATTTATAAGACTAATTGTTTTTTATGATTTATTTATCAGGTTTACTTATGAATATCAGCATTCGCCAATTGACCGCATTTATCAAAGTCGCTGACAACGGTAGCTTTACCCGTGCCAGCGATCAGATGCATTTGACCCAATCTGCCGTCAGTGGGTTGATAAAAGAATTAGAATCTAACCTTGGAATTGTATTGTTTGACCGCACCACACGCCAGCTGTCTTTATCGGTAGTAGGGCATCATTTGCTGCCACAAGCTCGGCGAATTTTGAATGAGATGCAGTTGTTTGAAAATGAGGCCAGCAGTTTGACGAGTTTAGCGCAAGGCAATGTAAGACTGGCTGTTTCGCAGTTTGCTGCCTCATCCATGCCAGCGGTTATCGCTCAATTTGCCAAAATACATCCCGAGATTAGCGTGTCGTTATTGGACTGTTCAGCCGAAAACCTACTGAGACATGTTCAAGATATTGAGGTGGATTTGGGCGTCGGAACCGAGCTTGAGCTGATAGAGACTGAAGATGACATCAATGCCGATTTGCTATATCAGCTGCCATTTTGTGTGGTCATGCCTGACACCCATACGCTGGCGCAAAAAACTGAAATCACGTGGCAAGATCTGTTAGACATTCCACTCATCACCCTGCAAGGTCCTTTTCTTGAGCAAGTAACCACTGAGCTGGATGAAAGTATCGTCAACCATATTCAGCAGGCGCGTTATAAGGTGAATTTTATGTCGACTGCCCTTGAGATGACTCGCCAAGGTTTCGGTATCACATTATGTTTGCCTTATATGCCCGAAGTGATAGATTGGGTAAGCGCCAATGGCTTACAAATGAGGCCATTGGCGCAACCTATTAAGACGCGGCAGTTTTTTATCTATCAGCGTTCTTCTCGTGCATTATCACCGGCTACCATTGCCTTTAAAGGTTTTTTACAGAGCTATTTTTCTAGCCATTTTAATGACTTACAGCGTATTTAAGCACTGCCTTCAGTGGCATTATCAACGCTTAAAAATACTTGAAGCACAATGGCTCTCATCAACAGTTTTATTAATTATTCAAGATAACTGAATCTAACGTTGAGTTAATCCGTAAACTGGTTTATGCTTTTTAGCGCCTTAACTCATACCCTTTGTACTTATATATATTGTACTTATATACATTGTAAGGAAAAAAAATGTTTGAACGTATCGATTATTACGCTGGCGATCCAATTTTAGGATTGATGGAAAAGTTTTTGGCGGATAACAATCCCGATAAAGTAAATCTAGGCATTGGTATTTATTATGATGAACATGGCGTCATGCCTGTACTCGACTGTGTAAAAACGGCTGAACAGCGTATTGCCGACCCTATTTCGCCGCGTCCATACCTACCGATGGCAGGCTTACCAGGACACCGTAAAGGCTGTCAGGCATTACTTTTTGGTAAAGACGCACAGATTTTAAAAGATGGCTTAGTCGCTACGATTGCGACTATTGGTGGTTCTGGTGCGTTAAAAGTTGGTGCTGAATTTATTCATGAATGGTTCCCGCAATCTAAATGCTATGTCAGTGACCCAACGTGGGGCAACCACATTGCTATCTTTGAAGGCTCTGATGTCGAAGTCGGTAAATATCCGTACTACGACACCGCTACTGGTGGCATCAAATTTGATGAAATGATCGCGTTTTTTGAGACGTTGAATAAAAACGATGTGGTCTTATTACATCCTTGCTGCCACAACCCAACGGGCGTTGATTTGACTCGCGAGCAGTGGGATACCGTGCTAAATGTCATTCAAGCGCGTGAGTTAATTCCATTTATGGACATTGCTTACCAAGGCTTTGGCGAAGATATGGACAGCGACGCTTACGCTATACGTAAAGCCGTCGATATGGGTTTGCCTCTGTTTGTCAGTAACTCATTCTCCAAAAACTTATCGCTATATGGCGAGCGTGTCGGCGGTCTATCAGTGGTTTGTCCAACAGTAGATGAAACTGAGCGCGTCTTCGGTCAGCTGAACGCTACCGTACGCCGTATCTACTCAAGCCCGCCATCACATGGTGGCCGTGTAGTCGACATCGTCATGAATGACGAAGCGCTACATGAGCAATGGATTGGCGAAGTTTATGCGATGCGCGATCGTATTAAAGCCATGCGCTTTAAGCTCAAATCAGTGTTAGAAGCCAAAATACCGAACCGTAACTTTGATTATATTACCAATCAAAATGGCATGTTTAGCTTCACAGGATTGACGCCTGAGCAAGTCGCACGTTTACAGAGTGATTTTGGTATTTACATGATCTCTAATTCGCGTATGTGTGTGGCGGGATTGAACACCAGTAACATCGATTATGTTGCCAATGCGATGGCAGACGTTTTAAAAGATTAAGATAGACTATTTCACTAAAAATATCGGTGGTGTTCTAAAAAGTATGCTGGCATCAGACGTAGCCATAATTGATGTAAAAG
>NZ_RRYW01000139.1 GCF_014861365.1 Psychrobacter sp. FME6 | reverse complement strand
TTCTCTTTGTTGTGGTAAACAAGAGTGTAAGGCGTTGCTTATTTTTTTCAACTATTTCCCAATTCTATACAGCCCCTAGTCAGTGTCTTTATCTCACTTGAGTGTGATTGATTACTCTACAAAACCCAATTAAGGAAATATTATGCATATCAGTGCCCATTTCGATAGCGGTAATATCGAAGTTATTAATTCAGACGATAAAAATAACATCCAGTTAGCTATTCGTCCAGACGTCGGTGGTGAATTTTTTCAGTGGTTTAACTTTCTTATTCAAGGTCAGGTGGGCGAGCATTATGTGCTCAACATCGTTAATGCTGGTGGAGCTTCATACCTTGAAGGCTGGGACAGCTACCAAGCGGTTGCCTCATTCGATCGTGATTATTGGTTTCGTCTGCCCACCTCATATAAAGACGGCACCTTGACCATAGAAGCGGATATGGAATACGACACGATTCAGATTGCCTATTTTGCCCCTTACAGCTACGAGCGTCATCTGGACCTGTTGGCATCAGTGCAGTTGCATCCGCTAGTAACTTTAGAGCATTTAGGGGAGACGCTTGATAAGCGTGATTTGACAGTAGTAAAAATCGGTGATGGGGATAGTAATAAGCGCAGTATCTGGATTACAGCGCGTCAGCATCCAGGTGAAACCATGGCTGAATGGTTGGTCGATGGACTGATTCATAGCTTACTTGATAATGATAATGCTAGCGCTAGGTTATTATTGGACAAAGCTAACTTCTATATTGTGCCTAATATGAACCCTGATGGTAGTGTGCGCGGACATCTGCGCACCAACGCAGTCGGTACTAATCTTAATAGAGAATGGTCAAACCCAAGTTTAGACAAAAGCCCTGAGGTCTTTTATGTGATCAATAAAATGCAGCAGACTGGTGTTGATCTATTTTATGATGTGCACGGTGACGAAGCCTTGCCCTTTGTATTCCTTGCAGGCTCACAAGGTGTGCCAAGTTATAATGACCGCCTCGCATGTTTGAGGGAGAGGTTTTCAGAAGTGTTAAAATTAGCTAGTGCCGATTTTCAAACGGAAAAAGGTTATGAGGTTAATGCGCCGGGCAAAGCGAATATGAGCCTCGCTACTAACTGGGTGGCCGAGCGTTTTGATTGTTTGGCTAATACATTAGAGATGCCTTTTAAGGATAATGATAATGTACCTAATGTAGCTACAGGCTGGTCACCAGAGCGTTCAATTAAGCTAGGTGAAGCCTCGTTAGTTGCAATGCTATCGGTCGTGGATGATTTACGTTAGTTAGTGATTTAGACCAACTAATTTAGGTAGATTCTTGAGCAATTAACAATTCAAACCCTAGTAAGTACTTCTTGCTAGGGTTTGAATTGTTATAGGACGAAACGAAACTACGCAGTTTAATTCTATTTGGTGGTATTTCACTGCTTACGACTTTTTGTGCGTTGTCTGTCACATTATTACTCGATTAGTAAGCCCATTTTTATCTCCCCAATGCTTAGATACGCATACAAGCTACCCATGATGGTAAGCCCTCTTAATTTTTATCATCTAATTCGTAACCCTTGCTTGTAATTTGATAAAAAACCTTTCAACACTCTGTATGATAGCTTCTTCAAGAAGATACCACTTAGTGACAAAGGAGTTTTTCATGCAAGAAGCTATTTCAAATGAAGAGGTGCAAATTATCAAGCTTTTCAAAGAGAATGTTTATGGTAGATCACCCAATATTGACGGCTTTAATCAGCGCCATGACGGAAAAGCAGGTCACTGGCTAGAGCGACAAATGGGCATAGCCGCGAATGCTAACAACGAGCCAGACTTATACGGCTATGAGATGAAAAATTCTACTGGTAGTAAGACCACTTTTGGAGATTGGAGTGCTAATTACTATATCTTTAAAGACAAAGAAATTGATCTTGACCGCACGCAATTTATGGAAGTGTTTGGCAAACCTAATGTAGAAAAGGGTGGACGTTACTCATGGTCAGGTAGCCCAATTCCTAACTTTAACTCTCCATCAACCTATAATGGCTCAGAAATGGTTTTTGATGATGCAAAGAACATAATCATCGTTTATAACTATTCAAAAGATCCGCGCCTTGATAAAGCAAATATAGTCCCACCAAGCCTACAACAAGAGGGAGTTATCCTAGCCCGTTGGGATAGAGATAATTTGAATAGCAAACTAACAAAGAAGTTCGGCCATCACGGTTGGTTCAAGTGTAATAAAGGCAAAGACGGCTGTTACAATCAGATCGCTTTTGGTGAGCCAATGATCTTCGATAATTGGATTAAGCTCGTTGAGCAGGGCATAGTATTTTTTGACAGTGGTATGTACGTAGGAAATGCTCGTAACTACTCCCAATGGCGCGCTAATAACAACCATTGGGACTCATTAATTACCCGTACCTATCCACCATTCCCAGGATTTTTAGATAACAGCCAATAAATCAGCTTGTTTTTGAATGGCCTCAGCTTTGTGGAATGTTGAGATCATTTGCTCTGCTACCGCCTCAATGACCTTGACGCAAACAGAGTTACCAAACTGTTTGTACGCTTGAGTCTTAGATACTGCGTCAGTCAAAAACTCCTCGGGGAAGCCTTGTAATCTAGCGCATTCTCGGGGAGTTAACATTCTTGGGTTTTTCCCATATTGAGATTGATCTATCAAGGCCTCAGAACCATCTTTATAGTACCGTGCGCTAATGGTATTGGTGTACTCGCTGTCATGGTTAAATAAGCTGTAACCAAAGCCGTTGCCTTTGTTTATGTGCTGGTCCTTTCTTTTTTGATGACCAGCCCATAGGTTATCGGATATGGTATAGACCGTATCATCAGCTGGCACATCCTCTAATATATCGCCAACACGGGTTTTGCTATGAGTAGGCTTAGGAAAACTAAATAGCTCGTCAAAGTTTTCGACTTTGTCAAAATAATCTCTATTAAAACCTACGATAAAAATACGCTCTCTATTTTGTGGCGCACCAAAGTCCGCAGCCCTTAACACAGCATATCCTACCCAATAATTTAGCTTATGAGATAACGCCTCTCGCGCTTCTTCACTCATAGGAACATCATCAGGTATGCTGTCTTTATGCTGCCCAGTCAAAATATCGTAGATGGTTTGAAAGGTTTCCCCTTTCTTATCAGTTCTGAGACGCTTCACATTTTCTAGTAAAAACATTTTTGGACGTTTTTCAGCTAAAATTCGCTGAATCTCAAAAAACATAGTGCCACGTGTGTCTTTAAAGCCTTGTTTTAGACCTGCTTGTGAGAACGCTTGGCAAGGAAAACCAGCTAAAAGTAAGTCATGATCTGGAATATCTTTGGCCTGAATTTGGGTAATATCCCCACTTGGATACTCTCCATAATTAGCAAAGTAGGTCTTTTGAGCATGTTTATCAATCTCACTGGTGAAAACACACTCACCGCCCTGTTTTTGAAACGGCAGACGTATACCGCCAATACCTGCAAACAAATCAATAAAAGTGAAATCACTATCCTTATTACTATGCTCAAAAGGATGGCTGTTGTTAAGTGCTTCTAGCTTCGCTAACCTTGTAGCAGAAGGTTTGTGCTCACCGTTCTCCCAGCCACGAACCGTCCTTTCGCCTGCTTCTTTCATCCCTAATAACAATGCTAATTCTTTTTGAGAAACGCCCAATGACTTACGTTTCTCAATAACATATTGCTGAGTATCTTTCATAGTAACCTACTTTTAAAATATCCTGTTTTATTCCCGGATTTTAACATAGATTTTCTACTTTGTGTTAGATAAAAGCTTAGTTCTGGCCTTAAAATACTGTTGAAGCAAATAACCGTTTTCTATATTTTTTGGGAAAGATTTGCATCTTCTTTTAAATCTAGCAATCACCAAGGCATCATAGCCATTACACGTTGACCATTTATATAATGACACATCAACATAAGAATCTTCTCAGGTGGCAGTGTTAACTCTTTAGTCGTCCCATTGAGATGAGCCGTTCGATTGATATCGTCTGTATAAACCTTCGTTTCTTTGTCATAAAACCCAAAAATTTCACCTACTAAACGAACATCGCTTAACAGTTTGCCGTGTTTTTTGTTTACAGCCTTACTTATAGCCAGCGTTCCTAATGGCTCATCGACCATCAACATCAGAGTCACGAACTGCATCACGCGCTCATAAAGCTTAGGAGAGTCTATCATTTCATGATAAAAAGCATAGGCTTGCTCACTGGTGCAAAACCTTTCAAACAAAGTAAATGCACGAGCTACCATTTTTGCAACAGCCGGATCGTCTTCTGCAAATTTAATCGCAATCGTATTCCTAGCAAGTGGCAGCATCACAGATAAAGCGCCTTCACTATCTGCCACCATGCCATCAACCACATATGGCTCTATGTCTACGTCAAAACTTAATAGCGCAGCTCTGTGCTCTTCAATAAACATAACCTATTGCCCATGATAGTTTGGATTACTGCCACCAGTAGCATAACTATTATCATCTAGCAGCGAATCCTGTTCCCCATAATTAGCCATAGAGTCAGATTGCGTTTGGTGACTACTGCTAGGTTGATTGCTTTCAACACCTATGTTTTGATCAATAGCCTCTTGATTATTTTCTTTTGCGTTGGCTGCAAATGAATCTTCTTCCTCACCCAAGCCCACATCGCCGCCCAAACTTTCAATCATGCTTTTAAACAACTCTTTATCCGATTTTCTCGTTAGAAAATCTGGAAAATGAATCGCAAAATACTCTCGGATCATCTGTTCACTCTCACCATCAGTTGCCAATACCTGACCCAAAAACGCCCCCATCAAAATCTTCTGCTTGTTCAGGCGCTTCTCTAGCTTTACCTGCTGAACCTTAGCTTGGCGTTTTAACTCTTCCAACCGTTGACGCTCTTTTAACTCATTAGAATCTTGATTATCAAAAATAGACACAGGCGCTTTATTATTAGATACTGACATCAGATTTATCCTTATCAATTAAATTTTACTTAGCATAGCAAGCACCTCACTATCATTCAATCACTTGTGATAAGCTTTAACACAACCGCATCAGACACCTCAGATATATTATTTTAGTATTTGATGGTTGCGTCCCCCTGACTAAGGGCGAAGTAACGACTCAAAATTTAATCTATCCACTTCG
>NZ_RRYW01000013.1 GCF_014861365.1 Psychrobacter sp. FME6 | reverse complement strand
AAACGGCACAGCAAGTATCAGAGGCAATGATAGGTATCCTAAAGCCAGTGAGGTTACAGGTTAAGACCATTACCTCTGACAATGGTAAAGAGTTTGCTCAGCATAAGAAGGTGAAACGAAAGCTCTTTACTTCCTTCTTCTTTGCCGATGCTTATGCGTCATGGCAGCGAGGAACCAACGAGAATACTAACGGCTTAATCAGAGAGTTCTTGCCTAAGGGTTGTGACTTTAGACAAGTCTCTGATAATGAGATACAGGACATTGAGAATAAACTAAACAACAGACCAAGAAAACGCTTAGGGTTTAAAACGCCCAATCAGGTGTTCTATAATATAATTTAGCGTTGCACTTGGTGTGTTAATCTAAGTTATAAAATATAGTCAGCTTTTATGGTTTGGACATTTAAGTAAATTGGCTTGAGGTGATTTTATTTAGGGCATTTAAAGTGGTAGCATTTTTGGAACACACGGGCTAGAAAAGGTAAAGCCAACACTCACGTAATAATGATTAAAAATAGGGCTTAAAAAAAGATGGATACCTTAAATATCCTGTATCTCGTAGGGGCAGTATTAATTTTTGCCAGTATTATGGCAAGTACGTTATCAGCGCGTTTGGGCGTTCCACTATTATTATTATTTTTAGTAGTAGGTATGCTCGCCGGTGAAGAAGGTATCTTGGGTATTGAGTTTTCTCAATATGGTATCGCTAACTTTGTGGGGCAGGCGGCTTTAGCCTGTATTTTGCTAGATGGTGGATTACGAACCTCATTTAAATCTTTCCGAGTCGGTCTAAAGCCAGCCATCACTCTTGCTACTTGGGGCGTGCTGGCTACGGTCATGATACTTGGTGTCTTCGTGACTTGGTTACTCGATGTCGATTGGCGCTTGGGCTTGCTGATGGCAGCGATTGTGGGCTCGACCGATGCGGCAGCGGTATTTTCACTGCTACGTAATGGCGGGGTTAAACTTAACGACCGCGTACAGGCGACACTAGAGCTAGAGTCGGGAGCCAACGACCCTTTGGCTATTTTGCTAGTGACAGGACTCATTGCCTTAAATGTGGACCCTGCTGGGCAAACAGTGCTGGGCTTCTTGGGGTTGTTGTTACAGCAGCTTAGCTTTGGCTTGGGCATGGGCTTACTGTTTGGCTATTTATTGGCAAGATTACTACCCAAGATACTGTTGGCAGAGGGCATGTATGCCATTTTAATTATGTCGGCTGGCTTGGCCGTTTTTGCCGCGACCAACCTGATTGGCGGTAGTGGGTTTTTGGCGATCTATCTCACGGGTGTGCTGATTGGCAACCACAAAGTCCGCTCAACCGAGCACGTCATGCGGGTGATGGATAGCTTTGCTTGGTTATCACAAGCAGTATTATTCGTGGTATTGGGTTTATTGGTAACACCATCCAATGTTATCGATGTTTGGTATTACTCGGTTGCGATTGCCGCCTTTATGATTTTGGTTGCCCGTCCTATCGCCGTTTATAGCAGCGTTAAACCGTTTAAGTTTAAAGATAGAGAGATTGGCTTTGTTTCTTGGGTCGGTTTACGTGGCGCAGTGCCTATTACGCTTGCGATTTTGCCCGTAATGGCAGGGATAGATGGTGCTTTTAAGCTGTTTGATATTGCTTTTGGCGTGGTGGTTTTATCCTTGATTTTGCAAGGCACCACCATTCCATTTATGGCGGATTTATTTAAAGTACGTATTCCGAACAATAAAGACCCAGAAGAAGAGCATGAAGTTTGGGTGTCGGACAAAGCCAGTATTACGTTATATCAGTTTCAAGTAAAGTCAGGCGCGTTTGCGATTGGTCGTCATCCGATGGGTATCTCTAATCGAGTCAATCCTAATGAGATTAGTGTTTTCGCCTTGGTGCGTGGCAAGCAGATTATCCTTGTCGATGACAGTACCAAGCTCAAATTTGGTGATATTGTCTGGTACGCCATGAGGGGTAATCATGCCAGTCAGATTGCCAAGATTTTTAATGACACGACATTAGACCGTAAGGCCATCGATGACTTTTATGGTGATTGGTTGCTATCACCGAGTGTAAAGCTAGGAGATTTGCCATTCTTTACAGGCGTCATGACATCTGAGTCTTTAGTAGATAAACTAAAATCTAAACCTGACCCTGAGGATAAGATAACAAGTATGTGGGAGCAAACGGTCGCTGAATATGTCAAAGACAGCTTGGATATGGCGCCAGTATCGGGTGATACGGTTACAATTAATGATGAATGGTCGTTGGTCATCAAAGAGGTTGATGATAAAGGTAAGCTTAGAACGATTGGTTTAAAACATAAAGAGTTAGCAAAAGCAGTTTAGGGTCTGTTGAACATACCCTAAACGTATCGGTAAAACTCAGCTAACCTCGACGCCATGTATGGTATTTTTCAAGCCAATTCAAGGTTTTTTCAGGGGCATGGTTGCGTTTCCATTCACCAGCAACATACTTATTACCTTCCGCCCATGTGGGATAAACATGGATGGTGCCAAGTATTTTATTCAACCCTAAGCCGTGCTTCATGGCCAAAACAAACTCGCTTATTAAGTCACCAGCATGCTCAGATACGATAGTAACGCCAAGTATTTTATCTTTGCCTTTCGGGGTAATCACTTTGATAAAGCCATGGTTGGCGCTTTCTGTCACTGCGCGATCTAGGGTTTTAAAGTCGTAGCGTGTCACTTCAAAGTCGATATTTTTTTCAACAGCCTGCTGCTCGTTTAAGCCAACGCGCGCGACTTCTGGGTCGATAAATGTCGTCCACGGAATCACTCGATAGTCGACTTTAAATCTTTTAAGGTGTCCAAATAAACCATTTACGGCAGCGTACCAAGCTTGATGGGATGCCACATGAGTGAATTGGTAGGGGCCAACGATATCACCTGCCGCATAAATATTTGGATAGAGCGTTTCTAAGTATTCATTAGTGATAATGGTCCGAGCCGTTTCGATACCTAAGGCCTCTAAGCCATAACCGTCAAGACGTGCGCTGCGGCCGACAGCGCAAAGTAACTCGTCATATTCGATAGTGATTTCTTTAGATTGACCTTTTTCGTTCTGTGGCTGAACCACAATGTATTTTTTATCATCGTAAGTTTCGCAGCGAATGGCTTGATGTGAGGTCAACACCTTGACGCCACTACTTATCAATGCTTGCTGCACCAACTCTGAGACTTCTATATCTTCCTTTTTCATGAGGCGCGTGCCCCTTTCTATTTGAGTCACACTCGAGCCTAAGCGTGCAAAAGCCTGTGCCAGCTCAGAGCCAATAGGGCCACCACCAAGCACCACCAGTTTTTTTGGTGGCTTATCAAGCGCTGAAAACTTATGCCATATGGTATCGCTGGTGACATAGCCACTCTCTTCGATACCAGATAATGGTGGTATAAATGGCCGTGCGCCAGTGGCGATAACAATCGACCGCGCGGTGAGCGTTTGTGTGCCACCATCATTCAGCGCGATTTCTACCGTCCATGGATCGATAAGTTTGGCATAGCCTTTTAGAACCTCCACGCCCAAACCTGTATAGCGATCGATACTGTCGTTTGGGGCGATGTCAGCGATGACTTTATGGACACGCGCCATGACTTTTTTAAATGAAAATTGCGGTACTGTATTCTCCAAACCGTAACGCTCACCATGGTGCATTTGTTCTACGACTTTTGCGCTTTTAATGAGGGTTTTACTTGGCACGCAGCCGTAGTTTAGACAGTCGCCACCCATTTCTCCCGCTTCGATGAGCGTGACTTTTGCTCTAACAGTTGCAGCGATATAACTGGTGACCAAGCCGCCCGCACCAGCCCCAATCACGATCATATTGCGGTCGAATTTTTTCGGCTTATGATGGTTTTTATAGACACGACGCTTTTTGAATAGGTTTAAAATGGCTTTTGCTATCAATGGGAAAAAACCTAACAAGGCGAATGAGACAATCAAATTGAACGATAATATCCCTGACAAACTGTCGATTTGTGCCAATTGCGTACCAGCATTGACGAAGACAAAAGTACCTGCAAGCATGCCAATTTGGCTTACCCAGTAAAATGTCCTTGCTCTAATAGCGGTGACACCCATCAGTAAGTTGATCAAAAAGAACGGAAAAATAGGTACGAGACGTAGGGTAAATAAGTAAAAAGCGCCTTCTTTTTTGATACCAGCATCAATAGCTGCCAGACGTTCGGGGAATCGCTGCTTAATCGTATCGCGCAGCAAATACCGTGAAGTCAAAAAGGCCAGTGTCGCACCGATACTTGAGGCAAATGAAGCGACCAGTAATCCCTGTAGCAAGCCAAATAATGCCCCAGCTGCCAAGGTGAGTATGGCAGCACCGGGTAAGGATAATGCCGTGACCACAACATAGATTAAAAAGAAAAGTCCGATAATTAATAATGGTGAGTGCGCTTTATATTGGTCAAATTGCGCCATTGATCCTTTCAAACCTTCGAGCGTTAATAGCTCATTCAGGTCAAAATAAAAAAAGCTTGCCGCTAATAACACTATTAGCAGTATCAACAATATTCTTTTAAGCATAAGATATTATCCAGCTAAAGCGGCTATGCTTTAGTAAGCGTATTAAACCAAAAACCCTTTATAGCGTATTTAACACTATAAAGGGTTTTTGGTTTAACCGTCACTATAAAAGTCGACAATTACCACATTAAATCGTCTGGAATGACGTAGGCGGCATAAGGATCGTCTTCTGCCAGTACTTCTTCTGAGGTATCGTTAGACACAACTATGAAGCCTTCCATTTTTGTATCGATACGGTCAGCCAATGGACGAGGGAGTAGCGCATAGCTTTCTTCTAATCGCGCAATAACCACGTGACCCGCTACTATTTGATCGTATAGTTTTTGAGTGATAGCAATTTTTTTAACCTTGGAATCATCGACGAATTGATAGCTGATATCACCATCTGTCTCAGTGATTTGATGCTGTTTAATCATTTGCGCAATATTGGCTTTCAGCGTTTTTTCTTCTAAAGCACGTTGTTTTTCCTGATTGAGCTTTTGATCCTTTTCTAGTTTTTTTGCTTGAGCCTCTGCCAATGCTTTTTTGGCTTCTATGCTTTCTGAGTCGCCAGTACGCTTAGCATGCTGAGCTTGCTTACTGATTTTCTTGGCTTTTTTGTCATCCACCAATCCCGCTTTTAATAATTGAGCCTGTAGGGCATTTTTGGCCATAATTCCATCACCTAAATAACGATACTTAAATCATAAATACTAAGAAAACTATTGTAGCAAAATTTGCTAGGGTGTGTGGTTAGACGATGATAAGACTTTTTTAGCCCATAAAGACAAGGTTTTAAGACACTGCTTTTTCAAACCTTGGATAATGATGGTAATAACAAATTTAACATTATTGTATAAGTAAGCACGCATCGCTGGATGAAGTCGACCAAATTGGTTATTATCAAGGCAGTGGATGCGTTTTCTTACCAAGCATTTATGGTGTGTGTTTAAAGCTATATAGGGTTAAATCATTAAATTTAAGGACAGATTATGACCACATCACAGCATGTTTTGGCCTGTATTGACGGTTCGGCAGTGACTGAATCGGTTTGTGATTATGCCGCATGGTATGCCAGTAAGCTAAATTTACCTGTTGGGGTATTGCATGTCAGTGACGTTCCTGCATCGATTAGACGCGACTTGTCGGGTGCGATAGGGGTAAACAGTCGCCAGCTTTTGTTAGAAGAGCTGTCACAATTGGATGAAACACGAGCCAAGGTAGTGAATAATTATAGTAATGCTTTGGTCCAAGATGCCAAAAGCCATATCCAAAATAACTTTAATCACGTCAATCATAGTGCTCACATCAGTCATATCGACATTCGCATCTATCAACGTCGCGGCAAGTTGCTACCTGCTATTGAGCGTTTTAAAACAGAAAACCGTGCCATCATCATGGGACGGCGCGGAGAAGACCACAAAAACAGCCGTATTAATATTGGTAGCCAAATCGAAACCGTGGCTCGTGCCTCCGATGTCCCTGTATTGATTTGTTCAGAAACATTTAAAGAACCAAGCTCTTATATGATAGCGTTTGATGGTAGCAAAACCGCTATTAAAGCCGCATGGATGGTAGCGCGCAGCCCAGTATTAAAAGGCCTGCAAGGTCATATCGTCATGATAGGCAGTCATAATGACGATGCCAAACAAAGCTTAAGTGCCGCCGCGGCACAGTTAGAGGACGCTGGGTACAGTGTAGATGCTCATCACTTATCTGCCTCTGATGCCGTGCATGGCCTATTGACATTTCAAGCAGACAATCACATCGATATTATGGTGGTGGGTGCTTACGGCCATTCAAAGTTGCAGCAGTTGTTTTTGGGTAGTACCACGACAGAGATTATCGCCAGCACCTTGTCTCCTGTGATTTTAGTACGCTAAATACTTAAAGGTTGGATAATAATTAGTATTGGTTTTATTTTAACAACTATTTTTAGCAACTATTCTTGGACACTGTTTATGCTCATTGATTGATGCAGCGAATATAATCGATGCACTGTAAAAAACACAGTAAAGCGAACACCGTGCTACTGGGATAAATTTTGCGCGGCCTTTGTCTGCGCTGGCACAGCAAGCAAGGAAGTTTTATACCAGTAGCGCGTTGTAATATTGGTACCTATTCTATTTAGGATTGACTATATGGTCAATCATTGTTCGGTTTTATTGTTCTAGACTCGTTCATATTTTTCACTTTGAAACTAAGGTGCGGGCTGTATATCCAACTTAAACTCCCATGAAGTCGCCGTAGTTGTACTATTATCAGGATAGTTGATTTTATCCAAACGTAGCCGCGCATAGCTATTACCTTCTGCTGATCTGATTAACGCGCCTTTGCTGGTTTCAATAGGTTTGGCGTTTAGCTGATGGGTCATTCCATTGTAGGTATACCAGCCAAAGTCTAAGTTGGGGAAGTTGCCGGTGTAAGCAGGGTTGAGGTCTGAGCCTTTACTATCAATCACCCAGTCTCTGGCACTACTTGGCTTGGTATAAGCGGCGATGTTGGTTAAGTCGGTTAACGTGGCAGCAGTATTATCTTTCAGAAATTGACTGACAATAGGCGCATCTTGGTCGTCACCTTCTTTGTCACTATAGTATCCTGCTGGCGTAGCGGCAAGGTAACCGCCGACTTTACCTTTGTTGCTATCAACAGCTGAATCACCACCATTTAAAATGACATCATTACGCTTAAAGCCAACTTGCCAGATGCTATTTTTATCCGTGCTGCTTTGTCCTGTTTTTAAATCAAAGTAGACCCAATTATCATTATTGGAGGCATCAATGGTGTTGGTTTTTACTTTGTTAGGTAAGGCGGTATCAATCCAGCGAATGGTTGGATAGCCAGATGCACCCGTATCATTATAATAATTAATAATTTGCATGGCATAAATAGGCTGCTGTACGCCACTGTCTGTTATGGCACTGCTATTATCATTAGTAATCAGGTAGACGCGGTTGTTAGGATACAACTGATGCGCCTCTTTTAAATTGTACTCAAACCAAGGCTCGGTATTGAAAATACCGCCGCTGCGATCCTCATTATAATGCATGATAATGTCACGACTGGTATCAGGGTCTTGGATGGCATTGCTATAACGTCCTAAATCTGACCAATCTATTAGCCCAAAGACGCCGCCTTTACCCTGACCAGAGTCGCCACTGTTTGACCATAACTTCGGCGAACGTGCTTCATTCTCAAATTTAATATCCCAGTTATCTCCCTCGCAAGCACTCTCAG
Organism: Psychrobacter sp. FME6; assembly: GCF_014861365.1. Taxonomy (GTDB): domain Bacteria; phylum Pseudomonadota; class Gammaproteobacteria; order Pseudomonadales; family Moraxellaceae; genus Psychrobacter. The sequence continues at coordinate 42,115 of NZ_RRYW01000013.1, read as the reverse complement.
CTTTGGCATCAAAGTCATAACATGTCGCTGTACCTAGGGCTAAATTGGTGACCTGCCACGTCGCGGTTTCGCTAAAACTGGCACTGCTAACGGGCGGCGTACTACCGCTATTGTCATTACTGTTGCCGCCACTGTCGCTGCCGCAACCGATAATGCTGAGGGATAATATACTGGTGGTTACTAGCATCAGCAATGTTTTTGGCTTGGTGTTAAATGCTGGGATAATTTGGGTCATATTAGGCTCATTAATAGTCATAGTTTTATATAAAACGTGAAAAAAAGTGTGAAAAGTAATCGTACGAATATGTTTGATTTAGAATTATTGTTGATGAAAGGCTTACCAGTGATAACTGGCGCCAAGTAGCCATTCGCGATTATCAATAGGACGATAGTCACTGCTGTCTTTGACATCACGCTGTACATCAAAAATATTATTAATCGCGGCATACAAGCTCAAGTTTGCGGTAGCGTCATAGTTGAGCTTGCTATCGAGCGTCCACCAAGACGGTGAATACGCTTGTTCGCTAGTGCTAATGAGCTGCTTGGATTCATAATTAAGGCGCGGGATAAGCTGTAATTTGTCATTGATACGGTAATCAAGTGCCAGCATCGCTTTATGATTGGGCTTATAGGTCAGCTCGGTATCGGTTATATTGTTATGTGTGTTCAGGTAGGCGTAGGTTGCTTGTAGTTTGGCGCGATCATCCACTTGCCAATCAATACCGATATCGCCGCCATAAGTTTTGGCGCTGTCGACATTCATATATTTATAAATGGCGATATTACCCTCAAAGGTCGCATTGTCTTCATCGGTTTGGATTAAATCGTCGATCTCATTATAAAAACCATTAACCGTCAAATTAACGCTGTCGCTAAGCTGACCTTGATAGCCGACTTGATAACTGGTTGAGGTTTCGGGTTGTAAGTCAGGATTGCCCATGACTTTATAGCCCAAGTTACTGTGGTCAAAGACGTAGTAGCGCTCTTTTAGATTGGGCACTCGGTAACCACCGCCAATACTGCTGCGAAAGATATGATCGCGGCCATTGGTGTCCAAATGGTTGTATTTGAGAGAGACTTTTGGTGCGACATGATCGCCAAAGTATTCGTCGTTTTGATAACGAATGCCGCTTAATACCTCCCAATTATCCCCAATCAACCAATCGTCTTGTATATATAGTTCACCGACATCACGGCTGACTTCATCGGTAATAAGCTCGCTGACTTGATTTTTCGTTTGGCTTAACTTGTCTTGCTGAACCTGACCGCCGACTTGGATAAGATGAATGTTTTCATCGGATAGCACTAGTTCAGGTAGGTCGATTTGCGCTTGGGCTACCGCTGTTGTGATATCAGTGTCACGCGTACTGGTAATGGTTTGCTGAGTTTTGGTATCAGATTCGCTTTGATAGTCTTCATAGAACGCTTGAGCCGATAGTCGATAGGTTTTACTGCGATCATCAGCATGCGGTGCAATATCAGTGCGCGCCCCAACACTAAAACGCTGCTTGGTGATGTGCTCATCTCTTTGCTGTGCTAAATAACGCGGTGGCACATAATAGTTAAAGCGACTGACATCATCTTCTTGATAGTGGCTGGCCTCTAACCAGTATTGAGAATTTTTGACCACTCGGCTATCGTCATCGTCTAATATGGCTTTACCATTAGGGCTATAACTCAGGCGAGCGCTTACTTGCGATTGCTCGCTGGCATCTTTTAGTCTGGGCCATGCTTCATGGTCTAAGCTCAAGCCTTCATTATCGAGATAAGATCCTGATAGGCGAGCGTGAAAATGCTGTTCCTTATCCAATGCCCCTTCAATACTGGCTTCCACATAACGTTTGTTAGCATCTAACTTTTTATCGGACGGATTTTGTTGACCGTTGCTGGCAAGCTCGGTGGTGATATGTCCTTTTGCTGCATCAATGGGTTTGGTAATAATATTAATCACACCGCCCATGGCTGCACTACCAAACTGCGCTGAAGCCGCTCCTTGAACCACTTCTATTTGTTCTATGTCCATATTCATATATTGATTTAAGTTTACCGTCGAGCCGGTACTGGCAGTAATGGGTAAGCCATCAATCAATACCAATACTTGGTCACCTGTGAAGCCTTGCATGCTGACCTCATAACCGGTCTTGCCATGGACTTCGCGTAAATACACATTGGGCAGTAGTGCTAAAGCGTCTTTTAAAGTATGAGCATGATTGTCATCGAGCTTTTGGCGGCTCAATACTTGCAACGCTACGGGTGCATCACTTAACGCCCGTTCTGAGCGAGTGGCAGTCACTACAATGGGGTCTAAACGTATGCTCGGCATGGCTGCGTCATCGGATTTGTCAGAGGGGTTTTTAGAGTAGGTTTCAGCTGTTGGTAGCGCTGTTGACGCCGCTTGGACTGAAAAAGGTAGCAATCCAGATATGACTAAAGCGATACTCATGGCTAAAGGGCGACGACGTAGTTGTGGCGAATGGGTGTGTAGTCTTGTATGAGTTAAAGGGAGTTGAGACGCTAAAGTCGACATAAATAAAACAACCATCGTAGGAGGAAAAGTAAGAAAGTCGCGCTGCTTAAAGATCTTAGAAAGCTAAAAAATCGATTTAAAGCAACAGTGTATTGGTTTAGTTCATCAAGGTTTCGTTACTAAACTCACTATCGTCAGTAACAAAGTTCAGACATCATATTTCAAACGATAATAATTATCAAGATGCAAATGATAATTATTACTATTTACAAAGTGAAAAAATGTTGCCATAATAATTTCCGTTCAATGTTACTTAGCAGAAATGATAAACGTTAATGATGAAAAAGCTGTTATGAATAAACAGCCGCTTGTTGAAGCTTTGACAAGCCGTGCTTTTTTAAACATCTGTCATATATTTTATCGCTGCTACTTTCATGCATTCAACTTTCAAACTGATAAAGCCAAGGTGATTGGCTTTTTTATTACCGACTAGTTTATGGAGCGCCCTATGAGTTACCCGTTATTTTTAACCAAAAAAAATACTGAGCTTTGGCAGCAGTATCAAACTTTAAAAACAAAAACACCGATGCTGTTTCCTACAGAAGGGGCGATTGCACTTGGGGTAAGCGAGTTTGAGCTGATGCTAGCATCCCCTTATAGCCAGTATATTGGTAATCAGTGTAAAGCGGTCTTAAAGCAGTTTGAAAAGTTTGGTGATATGGAAAGCATCGTGAGAAACGAGCTAGCTGTCCATGAAAAAACGGCGCCATACAACAATCTTAAGCTGGGCGAAAAAATGGGATTGGCACTCAATGTTGGCGGTTTGGATTTACGGTTTTTTATGTGGCAATGGCAGCATATGCTGGCGGTCACTGATACCAGTCGCACTGATAAGCCTTCTTATAGTATCCAGTTCTATAACGCCCAGGGCGGCGCCATCGACAAAGTCTATCTACGTGAGTTGAGTGCGGACAGCATTGCCCGCTGGCAAGCGATGATTCAGGAGCAATTACAAACGGTTGGTATTGATGAGCTAACACTAACTGCTCAGGAGCAGCCTACAGACTGGCGTTATAAAGCGCTGAGTGAAGAGAAGTGTGCGCAACTGCAACAAGGTTGGCAAGAAATGACAGACGTGCATCAGTTTCATAGCTTGTTAAAAAATCTCGATATCGATCGCGCCAGCAGCTACCAACAAGCCCCTGAACAAATGACGCATCGTCTTGATATTAGCGCTGTCGAAGCGATTTTTGAACAAGCGCGTGATGCCAAATGTCCCATTATGACATTTGTAGGTAATAGTGGTTTGGTACAAATTCAAACGGGTACCGTGCAAACGTTAAAGCGTATGGGGGACTGGTTTAATGTGTTAGATAAAGGTCACAATAATTTTACGCTGCACCTAAAAGACAAAGCGTTAGCGCAAGTATGGTGCGTTAAGCGCCCAACTAAAGACGGTATTGTGACTTGTATTGAAGGTTTTGATAACAAAGGGTCTAGTATATTTAGTGTATTTGGTCAACGTATTGAAGGCACACCTGAGCTTGTTGAATGGCAGCAAATTGTCGCCAATATTGTCGCAGCCCATTCGTATTCAGAAGTCGCAGTGCAAACGACGGTAACCCAAGCGCTAAGCACTGAGGAAATGGTATAGATTTAACGTAGCATATAAATAATGACGACTGGAACTAGAGCTGCATATCCTTTGCGTAACACTTTCTTTGCATAACACTTTACGTGCCAGTCGTTCTAATCAATCATTATTATTAATCGACAACCGTCATCAGTAGTCCTTAAAGATTATGAACAAGGAATTTTCATGTCCTCTCAGTTATTAAAACAAAGCAGCAAAAATCTAACATCAGAAAAGCCTTCAATGATAGACCAGTCTTTTAGTAAAGGTGCATTAAACGTAGCCGTTATGATTGGCGCATTTGCCTTGCCCTCGCTTTCCGCCCAAGCTTATGAGCGTGTTGTCGCGATGAGCCCAGATGTTGCAGACGTAGTAGTGGCATTAGGAGCGACTGATAAATTGGTTGGTAAAGATGCGACCAATGATAATCCAGCGCTAAAGAGCGTGCCCGCAGTAGGCATGCACCGTAATATTACTGCTGAATCAGTATTGGCGGTCAAGCCTGATTTGGTGCTCGGTAGTTATATGGTGCAGCCTGCGAGTATCTATCAGCGCTTAAATAGCTTAAAGGTTAAAGCGGTCAATGTGGCACCCAAAGAAGAAGTAAGTATCTTTGCCAATAGTATTAAATCTATCGGCAGCTACGTGGGTAAAAAACCCCAAGGGTCAGAGCTTGCTAAGCGTTGGAATGCAGATATGAGCCCAATGGCAAAGACGGGCAAACGCTATTTACTGAGTTACGACGGTCGTATCGTTGCAGGTAAGGGAACGGTAGGGGATGAGTTGATTCGCCGTGCTGGTGGGATTAACGCTGCAAACGTCTCAGGGTTAAAACCCATGTCACGTGAAGGCTGGCTGGCGGCCAAACCTGACGTTATTATTATTGCTGATCATAACCAAGCAGTCGTCGGCGGTGTTGGTAAATTTAGTAAGCGTCCAGAGATTGCGGCAAGTGCTGCCGGTAAAAATGGTGGCGTACACTTTTGGCCAGCCGATGACTTCTTGCGTTATGGTTTGAACTCACCGCAAATCTTAAAAAGACTTCATTCAGTCGCAAAGTAGTTGGTTAAAAGCTAAAGCTACTTACGTGGTCATCTCTATTTTAGCCATAGTTTTAGCCCTTATGTTATGCATCAATTTCATAAGCTGAGCGTGAGCTATTGACCACTCTTTTTCATCTGCTTAATAAAACGATACATCATATGGCAAATACGATTACCGTTCCTGTCCCTGCGTCAACTGGCAGGCATAAACACAACTTCTATTATATGCTTGCCGTTATAGCCTCTGGGTTACTGATTTGGTTGGGTCTTGGTATTGGCTTTGGCGAATGGTCAAGTCCCAATCATCTTGACGACACTATATGGCAGCTGCGCTATCCACGTGTAGTCACAGCGTTATTAGTAGGTATGGCATTATCGGTTAGTGGCGCAGCACTACAAGCCCTGTTTGAAAATCCTTTAGCAGATCCGAGTTTAATTGGCACGTCGGGTGGCGCAGCGCTTGGGGTGGTATTGGTACTAGCGTTAGGATTTGGCGGCGTCAGTATACCGCTTGCTGCCTTTAGCGGTAGTGTGCTGGTTTGCTTGTTTATTTTGTCTTGTCATCGCTTTTTAGGCGGTGGAAAGATGGGCTTACTGATATTGGGCTTTGTCATCAGTGCTTTTTGTGCCGCGGTGGTTAGTCTGATTTTATTTATGTCTGATGACATGGTACTCAGATCAGCAACCAATTGGCTGTCCGGAAGCATGGCGGAAGCGGGCTTTGTGCCGCTGCGTTATTCAATAGTTTCTATGCTATTGGGGCTGGCTATTTTACTGCCTCTAGGTCGTCAGCTAGATGGGTTAATGCTCGGTGAAGCCGCCGCCAAATCTTTGGGTATCAAGGTTGGTAGGGTTCGTTGTATGGTAGTGATTGCGTCGGCTTTATTGACGGGAGCGGCAGTATCTTTGGCAGGTGTGATAGGTTTTATTGGCATGATGGTGCCAAACTTGCTAGCCATTTTGTTTGGTGGCGGACGTATGCGCCTGATGATTTGGTCGGGCTGGCTTGGAGCAATGTTGTTATTGGTCATTGATGGCACAGCAAGACATGTTGCTTATCCAGTTGACGTGCCTGTTGGCATCGTTTTAGCGTTACTTGGCGGACCATTCTTTATCTGGTTGTTTGTCCGTAGTAGCCGCCGCTAATTGAGAAGGGGTTTTATGCTTCATTCATTTTTTATTTCGACATCAAAAACACCGTCAGTGGACTGTGAAAGTAACGTCAATAACATCAATAACAATGATGCAAACGAGCTGTTGTCGATGCAAGATATCCATATCTCTCACGGCAATAAAACATTATTAAAGGTAAACAAGCTAACAGTACCAAGCCAGAAACTGGTGGCTTTTATCGGACCAAACGGCGCGGGTAAAAGCACGTTGCTGCATACGGTTTTGGGTCAACACACTGGAACCGCGCTTAAAACGCACGGCGACATAACTATTCAAGGTCAGCCTATCAACGAAGTTATGAATGATGGTCATATCGCTTGGGTTGGACAACATGAGTGTTTTGAGTTGCCGCTAACGGTATTGGATTATGCGTTGTTGGGTGTTTCGCCAAATCTTGCATGGTATCAGCGCCCAAATGGGCAACATGTTGAACAAGCGAGAAATTTACTACAGGATTTTGAATTATTAAATTTAGCTGGTGCCCGAGTGCAGACCTTATCAGGGGGTGAAAAACAGCGGTTGGCTATTGTAAGAGCGCTGATGCAGAATACACGGATTATGATGTTCGATGAGCCGACCAATCATCTAGATATCCGTCATCAGCGTTTTTTGCTTAGTTATTTGCATAATCTGGTACAGCATCAACACAAAAGCATCCTTGTTGTCTTGCATGATTTGACCCATGCGCATCGTTATACTGATGAAGTGGTCTTGTTGGATACTGGGAAAGTGGTGGCTCAAGGCACGCCTAATGAGGTAATGACGAGTGAGCAGTTAAGTGATGTTTATCATGTAGATATCAAGGCGCATCAAACCGAAGATGGGTTAGTATTTGTGTGAAATCGTCAGCAAAGTTACTTGTTTTTTTTATAACGGATCGGCTATAGATAATTGTCATCTAAAAAATTAAAACAATATCAGATAAGCATTATAAAAAAACCGCCAAATAATTATTTGGCGGTTCTAATTTATACTGAACTTACTATAACAACTATAACGAAAGTTATAGCGAGATGTGCTGAGCTTCACCTTTTTCGACAGCAAGCCTAGCGGCAGCAGAAGCCACGGCTAAATCTTGCAAGCCAACACCAGTACCATCAAACAGGGTGATTTCATCCTCTGAGCTGCGACCTGGATGATCGCCATTGATGGCGTCACCGAGGGTAGTGATATCAGATTCTTTGATAGCGCCAGATTTGATCGCGTGCTGGGCTTCACCAAGGCTGATTGATTGTGCGATTTCATCAGTGAATACAGTAGCCGATGCTATTAATTCAGCATCAACTTCTTGCTTACCAACCGTATCAGTACCCATGCAGGCAATATGTGTACCGGGTTTGATCCACTCTTTCATTAGTAGCGGCTCAAATGCTGAGGTAATGGTAATAATAACGTCCGCTTCGGCACATAATTGCTCACGTTCAACAGACTCAAACGGTACACCTAATTCTTCAGCGACAGCTTGTAAGTTTTTAAGACGATCTTTATTCTTATTCCAAGCGACTACTTTTTCAAATTTGCGTTGTTCAAGCGCGGCGCGTAGCTGAAACGTAGACTGATGACCCGCACCAACCATACCCAGCACTTTGCTGTCTTTACGTGCTAGGTGGGCGATTGAGACTGCCGATGCCGCTGCGGTACGTACTGCCGTTAGGTAGTTGCCGCCGACTAGTGCACGCAACTTACCATTGTCTGGATTGAATAAAAAAATCGTTGACTGATGGTTGGTCAAGCCTTTAGCTTCATTACCTGGCCAATAACCCCCTGATTTTAGACCTAGTGATTTACCAGCGCGGTCAAAACCTGATTTAAAGCCATATAGAGCATCAGCATAGCCAATCGCTTCACGGATGACAGGGAAGTTATACGCGTCGCCACGTGACATTGATGCAAATACATTTTCAACCGCGATAAATGCAGAAGGGCGATCAATCACTGATTTACAAGCCTCTTCTGATACGATCAATAGACCTTCATTATTATCTTCACTCATTCTAAATTCCTTTTTATACTTTTTAATCTATAGTTCTTTAATAAAAAGGGGCTGCTGTAGGCTAAAGCTACAACAGCCCCTGTTAAACTAAACTGATAAAATTAAATTAATTCAACTTATCGTGATTAGTATGCGCGACCACGTGCAGATACAGGCCATACTTTTTCAACTTTACCGTTGCGGACACCAATATAAAAATCATGGATGTTACAAGTAGGATCACAATGACCAGGTACTAGCTTCAGTTTTTCATTGATTTTTAGTACGCCATTTGGATCGCTTACGACGCCATGTTCGTCTGAACATTTAACGTATTCAACATCATCACGACCATAGATAAAGGGTAGGCCACTATCTACTGATTGAGCTTTTAGACCAGCATCAACAATCGCTTTGTCAGGTTTGGCATGGCTCATAACAGAAGTTAATAGGAACAACGCATTTTCCCACTCACCAGCATCGATACGGTTGCCGTCTTCATCTAAGATACGACCGTAGTCAGCATCCATAAACGCGTAAGAGCCACACTGTAATTCGTTGAAAACACCTGAATTACTTTCAAAGTAGTAACTGCCCGTACCGCCACCTGAAACAAACTCTGGTTTTAGACCAAGCTCGTCTAAGGCATCGATAGCTTCTTGTACTTGATCGATAGCGATTTGGGTTTTAGCTTTACGATCGCTAAAGCTGTCCATGTGCTGCATGGCACCTTGATACGCTTGAATACCAGTGAATTTGATATTTTCAGCGGCATCAATTGCTTTAGCGATTTCAACAACCGCTTCAGTGGTAGTAACACCACAACGACCCGCGCCACAATCAATTTCGATATAGCAATTAAGTTCAGTGCCTGCTTCGGTTGCTGCAGCTGATAACTCAGCGGCACTATCGACATCATCGACACAAACGGTGATTTTTGCGCCAAGCTTAGGCAGGTTAGCCAAACGTTTAAGTTTAGCAGGCTCGCGTACTTGGTTAGATACTAAGATATCTGTGATGCCACCACGTGCAAACACTTCTGCTTCAGAAACTTTTTGACAGCATACGCCGACTGCGCCACCCATCTCTTGTTGTAGTTTTTGTACATCAACTGATTTGTGCATTTTACCGTGGCTACGATGGCGCATATTATGGTCTTTAGCGTAATCGCCCATTTTTTTGATATTGCGCTCAAGGGCGTCAAGATCCAATACCAAGCAAGGGGTTTGGATATCTGCTTCATCCATACCAACTTCAGCAGGGACGTTAAAACCAACTTCTAATTCTTCAGTAATCATGTTCAAGCTCCATTTGTTTATTTGATTGTATTTACTTAATTAACGGTATTTAATTAACGGTACTTAGTTAATTGTATTTATGGATATAAAAATGCGTTTAAACTTGCGCTCAATTTACGCTTAGTTAACGCTCAGTTTTTGTTTAATTCCAAGGCAGCTTGTCAAGATCGACGTTACCACCAGTGATGATGACGCCAACCTTTTTACCTGCAAAAACGTCTTTGTTCTTCAGGATGACAGCGAGCGGTACTGCACAGCTTGGCTCGATGACGATTTTCATATGTGTCCACGTTAGTTTCATGGCTTCAATAATTTCTTCTTCAGTCGCGGTCAGAATATCGGTCACATAATTGCTGACAAAATGCCAGGTTAAATCTTTAAGCGGTACTTTTAAGCCATCAGCGATAGTATCGGGTGCATCATCAGCGATAATATGCCCCGCTTTTAGTGAGCGCGCGGCATCATCAGCGTTGACAGGCTCTGCAGCATAAATTTTGACATCAGGGGCTAGGTTCGATAACGTCAAGCATGTGCCTGAAATCATACCGCCGCCACCGATTGGGGCGACAACCATATCAGGTTTTACGCCACGTTCTTCCATTTGCTCCAAAAACTCACGTGAGCAAGTCGCTTGTCCGGCAATGACGCGTGGGTCGTTGTATGGATGGACAAAGTCGCCGCCTGTTTCTGCTTGTATCTTGGCAAATACTTCTTCGCGTGAAGTGGTTGATGGCTCGCATTCAGTAATGATACCGCCATAACCGCGTACCGCCGCTTTTTTGGCTTCTGGCGCGCTATAAGGCATAACTACGTTACAGGGTATACCACGACGACCCGCTGCATAAGATAAAGACAGAGCATGGTTACCTGAGCTGTGAGTACAGACGCCATTTTTTGCGGCTTCGTCAGACAGACCAAATACCGCGTTTGATGCGCCGCGTACCTTAAAGGCACCCGCTTTTTGAAAATTTTCGCATTTAAAGAATATCTCACAGCCAGCCATCTCGTTTAAAAAGCGAGAGGTCAGAACTGGGGTGCGATGAATATATGGTTTAATACGCTCATGCGCCTCTAACATATCATCAAGCGTTGGAATCACTAATCCATCTTCATTTGTTATCATCAAAAATATTCCTTCATTTTTTGTTGAGTTGCTTATTTATTTAGTTACTTATCTAACGGTTATATCGAACAGACCGACTGCGCCATATTGCGTGCTATCAACTTTTTGGCATCAAAAAGTACAGACAGAAACGTCTTTTAGAAATTAGGTACACAGCAATAGGGACGACACGTTGAGCGCGTGGCGTAGTCTTTCTGGTTTATTGGTAGGGTCAGGAATGAAAACTGGGTTTTGCAGGGTTTTGATTTACATCCTTGTAAGCTTGTATAAATAAAGGTTATACAAAAATTAGATAGATAAGGTGTCGATCAGATTTCAAGCAAGAGTCTTCCTGACTCATACGGTTTTACTTTTTGTGTTTTGTATATTTAAAAAATTAACCATGTCAAAAGAAAGGAGTTGCAGGTGATTGGTCACTTTACTACTTACTGCATTCTTTTTATGGTGTTCTTGCGGTAACGGTTTTTACGAAGGATAACCTAAGAGGTTTTGGTTGAAAAAGTGTAGGTACTCATCAACTAATCAAAATATAGCATTAATGGTGAGTTGTAACAAGGTATTTTTAAATAACCTTTGTGCTAGACTATGATTAACCATTACAATGACTATTTTCTGCTCACTTGTCAAGATGTACCCAAGTGTTAAGATTTAATCAAGTCATCATAGTTTTTTTCCAACAAGCTTACTTTGATTGGTTTTGTTCTGCCAAGAGCCAATAGGGTAACGTTTACATCGCTATTTCTGAGCCGCTGTACTTAAGTGAGCATTTTTTTGCATTGCTCACTCTCTAACTGACGACAAATAACTTATTCAATGAAGCAAACACTATAAAACAATCCCTTCATTATCAATACTGAAGGCTTATGGAAGAGGTTTAATTTGTTAGGGGTATCAATCCTTAAGTGTGTTAGTTTGAATAATTTTAAGAAAGTTAGATAAAAACATCAATTTAAATAATTTCTATTATTTAAGAAATCGGTAAAAATATTTAAACCATTAACTTTGTACCACCATACACCTTTCAATAAGAAGATTTTTATTATGACAAACAAACGTCCATTATATATTCCTTTTGCAGGACCAATATTATTAGAAACCCCTTTATTAAATAAGGGTAGCGCCTTTTCACCAGAAGAACGTGACAGCTTTAATTTAACTGGTTTATTACCTCATGCCATTGAGACGATTGAAGAGCAGTCATTACGCGCCTATCATCAACTTCGCTCATTCACTAATGATATGGATAAGCATATTTATTTGCGTAATATACAAGATACCAATGAAACGTTATTTTTTCATTTGATTGAACAGCATATTGAAGAGATTATGCCGCTCATCTATACCCCAACGGTTGGACAAGCTTGCGAGAAATTCTCTCAAATTTATCGCCGTAAACGTGGCTTGTTTATCTCTTATCCTGAGCGTCATAAAATCGACGACATGCTGCAAAATGCCACCAAGCAAAAAGTAAAAGTGATTGTGGTAACCGACGGTGAACGTATATTAGGCCTAGGTGACCAAGGTATTGGCGGCATGGGTATTCCAATCGGTAAATTGGCTTTGTATACGGCATGTGGTGGTATTAGCCCCGCTTATTGCTTACCCATTTTGTTGGATGTCGGTACTAATAATCAACAATTGCTTGATGACCCGATGTACATGGGTTGGAGAAATCCGCGCATCTCTGGTAATGAATATAATGAATTTGTAGACTTATTTATCCAAGCCGTTAAACGTCGCTGGCCGGATGCATTATTACAATTTGAAGATTTTGCCCAAGAAAACGCGACACCGTTATTGAATAGATACCGTGACCAATTATGCTGTTTCAATGATGATATTCAAGGGACCGCTGCTGTTTCAGTCGGTACATTGATTGCAGCATGTTTAACCAAAGGTCAGAAACTTAGTCAACAAAAGATTGCGTTTTTAGGGGCAGGATCTGCTGGTTGTGGTATTGCCGAACATATTATTCGCCAAATGCAGCGTGAAGGTTTGACGGAGGCGCAAGCTCGCAGTCAGGTGTTTATGGTTGATCGTTATGGCCTACTTACCGATAGCATGACAGAGCTACAAAAGTTCCAAGAACCGTTAGTACAGAAAGAATCAGATCTTGAAAGTTGGGATCAAAGTCAAAAGCTCGGTTTAGCACAAGTGGTTAAACAGGCGGGAATCACGGTATTGTTTGGTGTCAGTGGGCAAAAAGGTCTGTTTACTCAAGAGATAGTGGAAACGTTATGTGCTAATACTGAAAACCCAATTGTATTACCGCTATCAAACCCAACGTCTCGTATTGAAGCAACACCACAAGAAGTGACAAGCTGGAGTAAAGGTAAGGCAATTATTGCAACGGGAAGTCCGTTTCCTCATACCACTTTTGAAGGTCAGTCTTTTGAGGTTTCTCAGTGTAATAACAGCTATATTTTCCCGGGTATTGGTTTAGGGGCTTTAGTAGCACGTGCAACGGGTATCAGCGACAATATGTTAATGGCTGCAAGCCAAGCACTTGCAGATATATCAATGGAATATGAAAAAGCACCAGGTGCGATATTACCGCCCATTAAACTCATTAGAGAGATTAGTGAAAAGATAGCCTATGCAGTGGCACTTCAAGCGATTGAAGATAAATTGGCGTTACCTATAACAGCAGAAAATTTAGAACGTCGATTAAAAGCCAATTTTTGGTTGCCAAAATATCGTAATTATCGTCGTACTTCTTTCTAACTGCTAGGAAATACAATGAAAAAAGCCGAATGTTACATAAGTAGCATTCGGCTTTTTTATTATTTACTTTTGATTTAATCCATATTTTGGCTAATACAAGGATGATTGTATAGTCAGTCCTAAATAAAATAAGTGCAAATATTATCACGCGCTACTAGGACGAATTTTTCTTGCTTGCTGTGCTTACGCTGACAGAGGCTGCGCAAAATTTATCCCAGTAGCACTGTGTTTTTTTATAGTGGATCGGCTATATTTAAAATCATAGCGACTATATTTTATAATGTCGTTGATTGTGGCGTTTAAACCCCATAAAAAAAGGCTTGCCGCATCGCTGCGAACAAGCCTTTTTTCTTTGTGCAATATAAATATGGTGGGCCCAGTAGGACTTGAACCTACGACCAAAGGAGTAGGGTCGAACTACCTATCTTTCGTGATAAACACGTTAAGAGTAGAGAATCCTCCCTCCGAACGCAGCTTGCAACTTTCATTGCACTACGCTCTCCATCACTCCAGTTAGACAAATTTTATGCTTTAGCTAGTTTCGGTAACGCAAGTTTACTAAGCTTTAAGCCGTCATACTTACCGTTATGTATTTTGACATGGCAATCGTGGCATACAGGAACTTGTTTACGGTTTATTTTAGCCATTGTGAGCGTGAAGCCTTTGACTTTTTCACCTATTTTCCTGATATGCTTAACATGGTGCATTTCGATATTCTCTGTCTCACCACAAATACAACACGGTGAGAATAGTTTACTTCTAGTACGCAATTTGATAAACGTTTGTAGTCTACCACCATCGTTTACAGTTTCGCTATGTGTCATGAACTCGAATTTCTGCCTAGTCAGTGACGGTTTGTAAGGGAAAGCAATCTTTCTAACTACTTTGCTATCCTTATCTTTTACCGTAACTGTTAGGTTTTGACCATATCTTTTAAAGGTCTTTTTAACGCTTGACCTGTGTTTGTGTGCAAGAGTTTTAGCTGCACTATGTAAGAGGATATATTGAACTCTCCCTAAGTCACATCTATTATCCGCGAACGAATAGTAGTTGTGCAATCCTAACCAAACACTACCAATCAATTCAACTATCTGTATATCGTCAAGCACTGACCAACTTGCTTTGCTCTTTGGGTTGCCGTCATGGTCACAAAATCCTTTAATGGCTAATTTACTAACCAATTCGCCTACAGGAGCAGTCATGATAGGCTGCCAACCCGTAACACGTTTCTTGAATTTAAAACCGTTCTTGCTAGTATATGTAGCTTTCTTACTTTCACCATCATGTCCGACTTTCAATTCTGTTCCTAAGAAACGAGATTTTTCAGTCTTAGCGTGGCGTATATGCGTTTTTTCAAAGTTTAATTTGAGTTTTAGCACATCTGTAAAGTAATCCGCACATTCCTGTCTGAGCTTTGTTGCAAGTTCTTTAGAGCCATTGACACCTATTATCCAGTCATCTGCATACCGTATGTATTTGACTCTGATGTACTCGCCATCATGTAATACGGTAGGGGTTGAGGCAAATTCTCGTTTAAGAGTTTTCACTTCATCTAGTATTCTTTCTTTCTCAACTAAGTCTGAACAAAGGTTTGCTTTCTTTAGTCGATAATTTATCTTACTAGACAGACTTCTATGCTTTGGGTGGGTAATTTTAGCATTACCTCTTTCATATTCCTTAATCTTGGCTTCTACAAATTTATCAAAGCCGTCTAAGTAGATATTGGCCAATGTAGGCGATACAACACTGCCTTGTGGCGTACCTACTATAGTATTATGGAACATGCCAAATTCAAGGTATCCTGCATTTAAAGCCTTTCGTATTAGGTTGATGAAGCGTTCGTCTGCTATTCTCACCCTAAGTAGTGATATTAAGATGTCATGTGAGATATTATCGAAGAAGCCCTCGATATCACCCTCAACAATCCAATTAACACCACTCCAATTGGTTCTAAAGCTTTTAAGAGCTGTATGACAACCCATATTCTCTCGAAAGCCGTGGCTATTCTCTGAGAAGTTTGGTTCATAGATTGCTTCTAGGATTAATTTAATAATCTGTTGGACAATCTTGTCATTTGGCGGTGCAATGCCTAAAGCGCGTTTCTTGCCGTTGCTTTTGGGTATTTCTACCTTTCTGGCAGCGGTAAATTGAAAAGACTCGTCTTTCATGGCATTGATTAAACGACTAATGGTTCTAGCCGAAAATCCGTCAATGGTTTTACCATCAGCGCCTTTGGTCATGTTTCCTGACTTACTTTTAAGAGTTTCATACGCTAAGACGTACAAATCTTCTTTGTAAAGCAGTCTATACAAATCACGGTTAACCCATTTAGGATTAGCTGTATTAATTTGTCTAATTTTCTCTAATCTTTGAATGTCTGAACTACTCATACGAGTAAACAATCCTTTATAGAGTTAGTGTGACTGTTACCCTTTCCTTTCAACACTTGTTAGAGTGTTCGTATATATAGCTCTATTAAGCAGCTATAAGCAGGTACTATGGTAACTCCGTTCCCGCGCATGTTATTCCAACCATGCTTATCAATTTCTCGACTTAGGGAATCCCATAGTTGCGCTTAAAACGCGACAATAGAATATTTAGGTACTCCGTTCGTTCTTTTCCCCTGTACTACAGGTAGCGTTAATCGAGTGACTCACAAAACTCTCATAATCATAATTCTGTGTCGATTAAATATAGACCTAAAGCAAAAGTGTCTATTGGGCAAGATACTCCCCACTTCAAACTAGAGTTCAAGCAGTTTAGCTTTTACCATGTATTCACTAACTGACTAACCTTTCGGGCATTTTGCTTTACCCTCACTAGCCTTTTACCAACCTGCTAAGTTCCCTCTAGGCTTTCGCCCTTTGGTATCGCTGACGGGTTTTTCTCGTCAACTAAGTTGGTGTTTTACATCAATTGTCACATGATGGTTAGGTTTCCCTAACAACGTTTTAAGCACCGCAATGGCGCACTTATGAGTCCTCTGCTCTAACCAACTGAGCTATGGGCCCTAACGTTAGACGCACAATGATACCTGATTTTTTCGATTTTTCAAGTAAAAGATAGGAAGTAACAAAGATATTTTTTATGAGGCGCCAATTTTCTGTCAAACATGACCGCCAGCCAAGGTAAGGCTACGGCCACCATCAACAGTAATGATCTCCCCGGTAACATAACTGGCCTCTGCTAAATAAAGCACGCTATGAGCAATTTCATCAGGCATTCCTATTCTTTGCATAGGGATAGATTCGATAATACTCCGTTGCTGCACATCATCAAGCGCTTGGTCGCTGTTGGTTTCTGGTAAGATATTGACCCCAGGAGCGACACCGTTGACGCGTATATTTGGTGCCATCTCCAATGCTAGGGATTGCACCATCATCCGATGAGCCGCCTTTGCCATACTATAAACCGCGTAATTGCTAAACGGCTTATTGTGCGCGTGAATATCGAGTAGGCTGATAATACAACCTCGCTGATTTTTAAGATAAGGGAGTAGGGCTTGGCTTAACAGTAAAGGCGCTTTGGCATTGGTTAAAAACAGCTCATCCCATTGAGCGTGATTAATGTTATTGAGAGGAGTAGGGTAAAAACGTGAGGCGTTATGCACCAATACATCTAACTGCCTAAATGCTTGCATAATAGTTTGGACAAATTGTTCTAACGCTGCGCTGTCATTGACGACTGCCAAGTCCGAAACGATGATAACTGCGCTACCAACACGAATTTTATTAAGCTCATTTGCTAGTGTATTCGCTTCTTGCTCACTGCGATGACAATGAATGATGACGCGATAGCCTTGGTTATGAGCAGATTTAACAATGGCCGCACCAATCCGTTTGGCACTACCCGTCACGAGCATCACTGGGGCCTTCGTATTGAGTGACTCAGAGGCATTATATTTTTGATTCATAATAAGCGCTATATGTTCTATTACTAAGATGTTTTTAAGATAGGTGGCGTGCTGCTTGCAGATGCTCAATCCTACGTTGCCTTAATGCTTCACCAATCGCTGGGCCTTTGAGGTCTGTCGCAATGTCATTCATCCCGATAGCACGAAAGCTGCTCAGCGCGAGCATCATTTGGCGATGCTGCATTGCCAATTGTAATACGTGGCTGCACACCAGCAGTTGTGAAAGCTTATTAGGCTCTTTATGAGCGCCACAAGCTTGAATAAGGTCGATTTTTTCAGCTGCACTAAGCGTATTTATGGTGCTGAGTTTTTTAGCTTGTTGTACGAATAGAGTCGCAAACTGGTTTTGTGCTTTTGGTACTTTGGCCGTATTGCCTATATCGTTGATACCCTTTGTAATCGTTGATTGATTGCTCTTTGGAACATCCGTTGAAATATCGGTTTTGCTATCAAACAATGATGAGTTTAGGCTAGCCATTAATAGCGCCCAGCGTTGTGACAGGTTTAATTGCATCTGACCTGCGAAGTATAGCGCAGTCTGCACCGTCTCTCGTATATTTCCATCACTCCACGCCTGATGTAATGGCAAAAAATACTCTACTAAAGCATCGATGTCGAACAGCTGTTGCCAGTAGATATGAGGGGATAGTTGTAAGGTTGCACGGCTTGACTCTTGCCAAATGCGTTCCGCGCTTAAGTGCGCGAGTTCCCCAGAGGCAACCAATTGGCGCATTAATAATAAGGTTTCATCAGCAATGACAAAACCCAAATCATAATAGCGACTATAAAATCGAGCAGTTCTGAGGACACGTAATGGATCTTCGCTAAACGCAGCTGAGACATGACGTAGGGTTTTGTTTTCTATGTCAGTCAGTCCACCATAGTAATCAATAACCTCACCGTTGACAGGAGTGTCATCGGTTAAGCCAGTGATTTCAATTGCCATGGCGTTAACAGTCAAGTCGCGGCGGCGCAAGTCCTCTTTTAATGTTACCTCAGGGCTCGCATGGATACTAAATCCTTGATAACCAACGCCTTGTTTGCGCTCAGTGCGCGCCAGTGCGTATTCCTCGTGACTGGTAGGATGCAAGAATACCGGAAAGTCGGCACCCACTTGTTGAAACCCTGCCTCAAGCATTTCTGTAACCGTCGCTCCAACGATGACAAAGTCTTTGTCTTTGATCGGGCGTCCTAATAGCTGGTCACGAACAGCGCCGCCGACGAGATATACTTGCATAATTCTCTCTTTTTATTTATTCAGTATTGACTAAATTGTTCTGTTCAAAAAAACCAGTCAATGCTTATCAAGCATTGACTGGTTTTAGTATAGCAGACGGTTTCTATAAATAAATGATAGAAGACCGTCCTAATGGCGTGCTTACAAGCGTATCAATGATTATTGATGCTCATTTTCTAAGTCTTGAGCTTCAGTGACCGCAAGAGCCGTCATATTAACCACACGGCGCGCTGTTGCTGATGGCGTTAGGATATGCACCGGCTTATTGGCACCCAATAGGATAGGCCCGATAGAAGCGCTACCTGTGGCTGTTTTTAGTAAGTTAAAGGCGATATTAGCAGAATCAAGCGTTGGCAATATAAGTAGATTGGCATTGCCTTCTAGCGTGCTCGACGGTAAGTCTTCTGAACGGATATTCGCATCCAGTGCGGCATCACCATGCATTTCACCGTCAAAATCGAAGTCCACATCCATGTCTAATAGCAACTGATGAACCTTGCGCATTTTTACAGCGCTGGCGCGATCAGAAGTACCAAAGTTTGAATGTGATACCAGTGCTACTCGTGGCGTGATGCTGAAGCGGCGCAACTGCTCAACTGCCAATATGGTCATTTCAGCCAATTGTTCAGCGCTAGGATCTTCATGGATATAAGTGTCGGCAATAAAGATATTGCGATCTTGCATCAACACCGCATTCATCGCATAAAAGTCGTTAACCCCTTGTTTTTTACCGATAACATTTTGCACGTATTTAAGATGCAATTGATAGTGGCTAAAGGTACCACAAATCATACCATCAGCATCACCATTTTCGACCAACAAAGCACCGATCAAAGAGGTCTTACGGCGTACATCACGACGGGCAAGTTCGATACTAACACCGTTACGTTTGTTTTTCTCGTAGTAGCCTTTCCAGTAGTCTTTATAGCGTGGGTCATCATCAATATTGACGATAGTGATGTTTTCACCGTCTTTTAGACGTAGTGCGAGCTTTTCGATATTATTGGCGATGACTGCAGGGCGACCAATTAAGACGGGTTGTGCCAGCTGTTCATCGACGACCACTTGTATCGCGAGCAATACATTGCTGTCTTCGCCTTCACAGTAGACGATACGCTTTGGATCTGCTTTTGCACGAGCAAAAATCGGCTTCATCACAAACGCTGAGTTATAAACAAACTCAGATAGGCTCTGACGATAGGCTTTCATATCGGCGATAGGCAACGTCGCAACACCTGAATCCATCGCTGCTTTAGCAACGGCAGAGGCGATCTCGATGATTAAGTTTGGCTCTAAAGGTCCTGGAATTAGATAATCACGACCGAAGCTTTGCATTTTCTCAACGCTTTTGACGTTTTTAGTCGGCGTTGCTTCAACGTGTGCCATCGCAGCGATTGCTTTTACACAAGCGATTTTCATTTCTTCGTTGACGGTCGTTGCACCTACATCCAATGCACCGCGGAAGATATACGGGAAGCATAACGCGTTGTTTACTTGGTTTGGATAGTCTGAGCGACCCGTAGCCATAATGACGTCTGGGCGTACCGCATGTGCCAATTCTGGCATGATTTCAGGCGTTGGGTTGGCCAGTGCGAAGATAATAGGGTCTTTTGCCATGCGGCGAACCATATCTTCAGTCAATATACCAGGCATCGATAAGCCTAAGAACATATCGACATCATCCATCACTTCTTCGATGGTCGTAGCCGTGGTATCACGAGCATAACGCTGTTTGGTTTCATCAAGGTTTTCACGGCTGGTACTGATAATACCGCGCGAATCAGAAACAAAAACATTGTCTTTATTAACGCCTAGCGCACAGATAATGTTTAAGCAGGAGATAGCGGCAGCACCAGCACCTGAGCAGACAATCTTAATATCCTCTATTTTTTTATCAGTAATCAATAGTGCGTTGAGCATCGCCGCGGCAACGATAATTGAGGTCCCGTGTTGATCATCATGAAAAACCGGAATGTTCATACGCTCACGCAATTCGCGCTCGATTTTGAAACATTCTGGCGCTTTGATGTCTTCTAAGTTGATACCGCCAAAGGTAGGCTCAAGTGCGGCAACCGCTTCGATAAATTTATCAGGATCATTTTGCGCTATTTCTAAATCGAATACGTCAATACCCGCAAACTTTTTGAATAGAACGCCTTTACCTTCCATGACAGGCTTTGATGCTAGTGGACCAATATTCCCTAAACCAAGTACCGCCGTACCGTTAGTGATAACACCAACCAAGTTGCTACGTGCCGTATATTTAGCCGCCAGCTTTGGGTCTTTTTCAATCTCAAGACAAGGCACCGCGACACCTGGAGAGTAGGCTAAAGCTAAATCACGTTGGTTAGCCATCTGCTTGATAGGGGTGACTGAGATTTTACCAGGGCGTGGGAACTCATGGTAGTGCAGGGCAGCTTGCTCAAACTGCTCTTTTTCTGTACTAGGGGTATCCGTATTCAAAGTGATATCGTCTTTCATAATAATGGCCATGGTTGGGATAAATTGAAATAGAGTGAATCGTGATAAAAGCCGACGTCTAACCCTCAAGAAATATACTATAATGAGGGTGCTTTTATACTAAAAAGGTCGTGTTTAACGACTAGGTATCAGCGTAAAAACTGTAATATCTTAAAAACAGTTATTCTAGCATTATTGGCAAAAGGTTGCCTAGCTAAGCGCCTTGAAACAGGCAGACAATATAATGAATTGATATTCATTATTTAGCCAGTTGATAATGCCAAAAAACAGCATTGAATATCAACCTTAATTTCACAATGTTTCAAAATATTACAGAGTAGTAGGCTTATTAAGAAGAACAGCTAATCGGCATTTGCGGTGCATGAGGTGCAGGTGGCGTTGTATCGAGTTCGCTGGCAATATCTTGTACTCTATAAGGTGTTGCAAGTAGGTTGAAAACTCGATTTAATTCTTCAAACTGTCCTTGTTCAGCCGCTGTAATCACCCGTTGTGCCATGCTATTGCGTAGGACATAAACGGGGTTGTTCGTTTGCATGTCATTAATGGATTGCTCAATAGACAGCTGCTGTATTTGCGCCAAATAGCGTGTCGACCAATCTTGCCAGACTTGTTGCGCCTGATGGTTAAGTTCAGTCATCATAGTTTTTAGTAGTTGCTGCTCGTAAGGGTATTCAGTTGGCGCGACCAAGCCGAGTAGCGCACGGAAGCTGTTGGTATAGTCGAGTAAGTTGTCCTCTAATAAGCTTAACCATTCAAAAGCCAAGGTTAGGCTTTCTTTTGCGTGCGGTAGTCCAAGTTTGCGGCATAGCCCTTGCTGATAATGCTGCATAAAGATTGGCTCATAAGGTGCCAAACAATCCGCCAGCGTTTCACGGGTAACGCCTTCTAAACGCATAAAGTGCGGCAGCCAAACATTCAAATTCCAATGACCGATGGCAGGTTGGTTTTGATAGGCATAGCGTCCGGTATGGTCAGAGTGATTGTTAATCCAAGCGGGATTAAAGCGCTCCATAAAGCCAAACGGGCCAAAGTCTAAGGTGCTACCCGTGATAGATAGATTATCGGTATTCATCACCCCGTGGGCAAATCCAATCAATTGCCAGTCAGCGATCATCCGCGCTGTACGCTCAACCACCGCTTGTAGAAATGCTGAGACTGGCGATTCGCTGTCATGGCATTCAGGATAATAGGTGTCAATCATATAGTCGGTAAACTCAGCGAGCAAATCGGGAGCAAAGCTAGCAATCCATTCGATATGACCGAAGCGAATATGGCTGTCAGCCACACGCATCAATGCTGCTCCAGTCTCCATACGTTCACGGCGAACTTTAGTTTCAGATACCACAAACCCCAAAGCGTTAGACGAAGGAATGCTAAGTTGGGTTAGGGCATGACCACATAAGTACTCACGAATGGTACTGCGTAAAACAGCACGTCCATCGCCCATCCGTGAGTAGGGTGTTAGGCCGATACCTTTAAGGTGTAAGTCTTGTAATTGGTCGTTATTATCTAGCACTTGCGCCATTAATAGGCCGCGCCCATCACCCAACTGTCCAGCCCATTGTCCAAACTGATGACCGGCGTAAGCCATTGATAATGGCTGAAACTGAGCAGGCACGTATTGTCCGCCCAATATCTCAACCCAGTGTGCCATTAAGTCTTCATCTTCCGTCCAGCCTAATTGCTCTGCAACTTGCTTATTAAAATGACCAACACGTAGGTTGTCTAAAGGCGTCGGTGGTTGCTCATGATAAAGACGGGTATCTAACTTGACGTAGGTATTTTGATAGCGCATATGAGACTTTCCAATTTAGGTTTAGAAGCTTAGGTTTAGAAGCTTAGGTATAAAAGCGGGTGTATGAAAAATTAGTATAAAACCGAGTAATGAGAGTAATAAGCTCACTATAACATAGCCTGAAGTTGGTAACGTTTCGCTATGTCTATCTCCTGTCATTGATACTTGTCATTCTATTTCTGCTAAAGACCATTGTCTTTTATGGCAAGCGTTTATAAATACGTCATAAAAAATCCCCCTATCTTTTACAGATAGAGGGAAGGAAAAACGTAAAGTAAGGAAGCTAAATGACTAGTTTTCTATTAAAGCTTAAGCCGCTTTGGTGTTTTGTCCGATAGAGCGAAACGCTGTTTTTAAGTTGCTATTATGGGTCAGTATTTTTTGCTCAATCTTGGCATAGTCGTGTTTTAACTCATTTTCAACTTCATGTAGACGATCAGCAAACTCGGTCTTTTTCAGCTCAATGGTTTTTGCTTTAAGGGCTTGCCATTCTTCAACCGTTTGGGTAAAGGCATCGTATTCAAACTTGATGCGTTCTTGGAAGCTTTTCATAGCATGAGGAAGATCAAGACCATTGCTTGATGCCGTATCAATCTGCTGTTGTGCTGCTTTAAACTGCATTTGCACTTCGGCATGTTTGATCGTTGTGTCATCAACAGTACGTAGCTCACTGGTTAAACCAAGCTTCGATAGACCTGCAATCAACCATTTGGTTGGGTCATATTGCCACCATTTTACGCCATTACGATAATCGTATTGGAAGAAATGATGGTAGTTATGATAACCCTCACCCCAAGTAAAGATAGCTAGGATAAAGTTATCACGGGCACTATTAGTGTCGGTATAAGGACGTGACCCAAACATATGACATAGCGAGTTAATAAAGAAGGTAAAGTGATGGGTCAGTACTAAGCGTAGTAAACCAGCAAGTACCAACGTACCCCAAACATCGCCCAATAACCAACCAACGGCAGCGACGAAGCCGACGTTCATTGCCAGTACCCATAAACCATAATACTTATGCTGGATCTGCAAGGTTTTATCTCTGGTCAAGTCCGGGATGTTTTTGTAATCGAACTTACCGCTAGGGTAGTTGCGTAGCATCCAGCCCATGTGACTAAAGAAAAAGCCACGCTTCGCTGAATACGGATCGTCTAAGCGATCATCAACATGACGATGATGGCTACGATGACCAGAAACCCAGTCAAATGCTGAACCTTGTACCGCTAAGGTAGAACCAAGCAATAAAAAGTTTTTAACCACCGGATGTGCTTTATATGCACGATGCGACAATAAACGGTGATAACCGGCAGTGATACTGATGCCTGTCCATACCATAAAAGCACCAAACACGCCCCAAACGGGTGCGCTGACTTGGTGGGTAAATAGATACCATGGCGTAATAATCGCAGCAGCGATAGGGGTGGCTACCAGAATAGTCGCTGGGATCCAGTTAATCGGCGCTTTAGTAAACTCAAACTCACGCATATCGATGCTGTCTGCATTGCTAGACACATCGGTTTTTTCAGAAGTGTCCGCATAGTTGCGTTTGGCAACTGGCGTCTCATTGAGTGAGTTATTCGCTTTGTTCTCATCAAAACGAGCTTTGAAACGCGTCATTTGAGTGCTGGCAGATTTTGCAATCGTGTCACCAGATTTGATAGCGAAACGTA
This sequence comes from Psychrobacter sp. FME6, assembly GCF_014861365.1. Taxonomy (GTDB): domain Bacteria; phylum Pseudomonadota; class Gammaproteobacteria; order Pseudomonadales; family Moraxellaceae; genus Psychrobacter. Next base: position 17,583 of record NZ_RRYW01000013.1, on the reverse strand, counting down.
AGCCTTTAAGCGGTAAGCCAAGTGCTTTTTTTGCAATCATATAATATCCCTAGCGGTATTAATTTAACTTCCTATAATACCCTAAAAACTCCATAAAGTGAACACTTATACACTATAAAAATATTGCTAAATAACAATAACTTGTATCGATTATAGGAGGTGTTGACAAAAATTCCCCGTGACTTATCAGACATGCAGTAAAAGTGTAAGTTGAACGACAAATATGTAGGCAATCAAAGGGGTATAAAAATGAAGCTAACAGATTTAATAGATAAGTAAACGAGTGGGGTAATCTGTGATAATGACATCTACTTGCCAAGCTATAAGTTGTTCAATGGTGTCGATATCATTGACGGTCCACGCACTGACAGGCAAATTGTAACGATGGCAGTGCTGAATGATTTTTTTGTTCAGAAGTGGGTAGTGAATACCCAATTGCCCACAGCCAAGTTGCAGAGCAGTATTAGGCGCTGTTGCCAATGCTTCAGGTGTACGAATAAGTAAACCACGCGGAATATGCGCCAATAATTTACTGCATTGTAGTCTGGTATGGAGCTCGATATCAAAGCTAGTCAACACAATAGGTAAGCTGGTAAGTGGACTGTCAATTAGGTCGCGCTGCAAAGCCTTGATTAATTTGCCATAATCAGTACGGTTATGCGTTTTAAGCTCAAGCTCAATATAAGTAAAGCCACGCAGCACAGGCGCTATACTGGCTAAAGTGACAATCTGATGTCCAAATTGTACGTGGCGTTGAATCTCAGCGAGGTTTAGCTGCTCAATGTGTGATTGCTGGGCGCACATGCGTTCTAGGTTATCATCATGAAATATGACCAAATGTCCATCAGCGCTTAGCTGCACATCAAATTCAACACCCGCTAAACCAGCCGTTTGCAAGCTTTGAGTATGCTCGAAGCCCGATAAGGTGTTTTCTAATGCCTCACCGCGAGCACCGCGATGACCTAATAAAAGCGTATTTTTAAGGTTTATCATAACCACTATCTAACCAGTATTTTTAGCGCCATCATATCGTTTCTGATAAACAGGGTCTAATGGAATATTTATGAAATACAGGGCAGTAGTGGTAAACCGACGTCATTGTCTAAATATGTATTTGTTGCGTTTTTGCAACCAAACCTAGATTTTGGGCATAATGTGAGACGTTATTTGTATATCAATAGGCTACACTGATGACCATTGAATACAAACACCGTATAATAATGTTGTTTTTAAACCTATCACAATCACGGTTATTATTTGAGTGTGAGGGTTTGAATATCAAATACTGTCCGTCGGTGGCGGCACGAATCAGTAAATTGGAGCAAAATAAATATGAGCGTAGCAAATAAGAATTTGAGCAAGTGGTATAAGGTTGCTGGTATTGGGATGGTATGCGGTTTGGCACTTGCTGGCTGTGACCGCTCAGAAGAAGAAAATACCACGGAAACTGCAGAGACCACTGAACAAGAAACAGCCACAAGTGAAAACGCTGCTGCTACTGCGGTTAGCTGTGATGATCCAATGGTTCAGGATCGACTCAAATCTGCCTTAAAAAACACGCTCAATCAGCAAGCGCAAACATTGGCGGCAAGCTATGCTAATGAAGCAGAAGTTAATCTAGATAATGGTGCGGTTACCGAAAAAGCCAATGGTATCGTGATCGATGTACAAAATGCCGCCGTTTTACAAGCCGCTAATGATAATGGCATGACCACTTGTCAAGCAAGCGTGAGCATGACCTTGCCAAGCGAAGACTTATATCAAGCGAGCCAAGTCCAAGCGGCCAATAATCAGCCAAGCCTACAGTCTCGTTTAGCCAAAGACAATATTCGTATTAATAATAATATGCTTGTCGACGACGCCTTCACTTATGTCGTTGGGACGCAAGGCGGTCAAGTACGTACGCGTATCGCTGGACAACCCGCACTAATGACTGTGGTGTCGGAAGTAGTCGCAAGCTCAGTGCTTCAGTCTGAGATAGAAAAACAGCGTGCCCAACGTGCCGCCGAGCAAGCTGAACGCCGAGCAGCGGCACAGAACGATGACAGTCAGTCAGCGCCAGTTCGCCAGCCTAGAGAAGTAACGCCAGTTGAGCCGATTCGTCCTGCCACGCCGCCGACTGTTAATAACCCAAGCAGTAACCAAAACAACGATACGGACAGTCGCTCAGCCGATGCACCTGCTGATGAGGCGAAAAAATCTGCCAAAAAATCGACACCTGAAGATGACAGCATCGATATGGTCATTATTGAAGATGAAAGTGCTACTTACTAATCAGTAAGCCTTACGCCGTTGTTGAGCAATAATGTAGTTGTCGAACAATAATAGAGTTGCTGAATAGTATTACTAAGTCAGCAAAAAGCCCGCAGTGTTAAGGTTGCGGGCTTTTCTTTATTTTTTTAGCGTCTTGACCAAATGATATTGTTATAGAGCGTTATTTATCTTCAGCCAGTTTTTGTAACACTTGGGGGTCCCAAAGTACCTCAGAGACCTTGTTGGGATCGGTGCAAAAACGCGCCGCGACAAATAGCCAATCAGACAAACGATTGATAAAGCTCACCGCAGTACTACGAATCGCGTCTGGACGTTCTTGTTGTAATAGCACCGCTTGGCGCTCAGCACGGCGACAGACTGTACGAGCAATGTGCAGTTGGCTGACCAATACCGACCCTGTGGGTAGGATGAAGTCCTTTAGTGGTGGCAAGGCCGTATTCATCGCATCAATCTGTTGCTCCAACCATTCAATGTGAGTGGCGTTGACGGCTTCGTATTCTGGCATGGCAAGCTCACCGCCGATATTGAATAACAAATGCTGAATGATGACCAATGCTTGAGAAAACGATTCATCTATAGACAGCTCTGAACTTGAAGGTGCATTATTTTGCTGTAATTGAGCACGTACCAGACCGATATGCGAGTTGAGCTCGTCTATGTCACCCATGACGCTAAATAAACTGTCGGCTTTACTGACACGGCTGCCGTCTGCCATTCCAGTACTGCCGTCATCACCAGTGCGTGTATATATCTTGCTTAAGCGATTGCCCATATCTAAATCCTTAATGGTTTTTTATAATTGAGTAGCGTTAGTTGCGCGCTCATTGTAGTATTTTATGGCTGTTTTCGCTAAGATAATGGGTTAAGTTTTATATTGGTGCGCCCTAAACTTATTTTTTCTTATACTTTTACTTTAAAGGCCTTTTAACTATGACCACACCACTTGCCGATGCGATGTCTCAGCTTGCTATTTATGACTCACTAACTGGCAGTAAACGTCAGTTCGTACCACTAAAATCAGGGCAGGTAGGTATGTATGTGTGCGGCATGACGGTTTATGATTATTGTCATATTGGTCATGCGCGGGTGATGGTTGGCTTTGATGTGGCGGTGCGCTGGCTAGCACAATTGGGTTATGACGTTAATTATGTGCGTAATATCACAGATATCGATGACAAAATTATTACTCGTGCTAGTGAGAATGATGAGGAAATTGGCACATTGACGCAGCGATTTATCGAAGCGATGCACGAAGATGCAACGGCGCTTGGCTGCCTAATGCCCGATGCCGAGCCACGTGCGACTGACCATATCGATGAGATGCAGCAAATGATTGAGACGCTGGTCACTAATGATTATGCTTATGCAGGCGATAATGGTGATGTTTATTATGCCGTCGATAGCTTTGCAGAGTATGGCAAATTATCTAAGCGTAATCTAGATGATATGCAAGCAGGCTCGCGTGTCAATGTCGAACGCGACAAGCGCAATCCGTTTGATTTTGTCTTATGGAAGGCAGCAAAACCCAATGAACCGCAGTGGGCGTCACCATGGGGACAAGGGCGTCCGGGCTGGCATATTGAATGTTCGGCGATGTCGACCAAGTGTTTGGGGAATACCTTTGATATTCATGGCGGTGGTCATGATTTACAGTTTCCGCATCACGAGAACGAGATTGCCCAATCTGAAGCGGCGACGGGCTGTGAGTATGCGCGCAATTGGATGCACGTGGGTTTTATCAACGTTGACGGCGAAAAAATGTCCAAATCACTGGGCAATTTCTTTACCATTCGTGATGTGACCGCGCAATACCTACCTGAAACGGTGCGCTTTTTCTTACTATCAAGCCATTATCGCAGCCAAGTAAATTTCTCTGATAGCGCATTGGATGAAGCACACAATAGCCTAAGCAGATTGTACAATGCATTAAAATTGGCTGAACAACAAAAAAGGCAGAGCTTAGTAGTCGATGATGCATTGATAAATGACGCCTATAGCAGCACAGCTGGGCAAAACTTTATCAAAGCCATGAATGATGATTTCAATAGCTCCACAGCGATTAGTGTGCTATTTGGGCTGGCACGTGATATCAATAAAGCGATTAAAGCCGAAGACGTAGATAGTGCCTGGCAATGGGCGCAGCAGCTTAAAGCGTTGGCGCAAGTGCTGAATATATTACAACAGCCAGTACAGCAGTTTTTGCAGGCAGTGATTGGCGATAATGCAGAAGATGGTTTAAGCGATGCCGCTATCGATAGTTTAATCATTGAGCGTGCTGATGCCAAAACCAACAAGGATTTTGCCCGTGCAGATGAAATACGTGTGCAACTGAAAGAGGCGGGTATAGAGCTCGAAGACAGCCGCGCAGGTACGACATGGCGCCGCGCATAAGGTAAAGGTTTGCTGAACGTATATATATTTTACCGAACATACATATAGTAATAAAGTAAGTCAGCTTTAGGCTGGCTTTTTTTGTAGACTACTATTAAAGCGTGTCATCAACAGACCCTATTGTTTTTTAAATTAAATGATACAGAAAATGACAGGATACTTGAGTTTAAAACCGCTTTCAGTCAATTTTTTATCAACATTCTCATAGACTAGTGATTATCAAAATATGAACACTCTCAAAAACAGCGCGGTGGGCGGTCATGATATGACAATTCATGTCGATGGTGACCACAACAACACGCAGCGCCGTGGTCTACGCAGACCTCTTGCTCAGGTATTGTTGAGTTTTATTATTATCGTTAGTGTTATTGATGCGCCTACTTATGCAGCAAGTAGCTATGAGGGAGGTGAAAGTGAGCAAAGTGAAAGTAAGCAAAGCGCAAATGAGCCAGTTAACGCATCAGCCGCAGACAAACCTGACAATTTAACGGAGTATGCGGCGCAAAAATTTGATGAACTAAAAGCCGAAGGTCTTAGTGTTTCTGCTATTGCCGAAGAAGTGATTAGTCCACTAGAGAAAAAAACGGTGCAGCAAGCGGGTGTGCTGCAAGGGGATGCTGGCCTCACTGGCGATTATAACGAAAGCTACTATGCTTTAAATAAGTTAAATAGTGGCTTACCACCGTTAGCTGAAACCCCCAATTTTTCGACACCGCTTGCAACCTTGGAGTTTTTCCAATCGGCAATCATGAAGCAGCAATATGACTTAGCCGCCTATGCGCTGAATATGAACTTGATTGATAGTAAGTTACAGCGCGGTCGTGCGCTGGAGCTTGCCAAGCAACTTGATTTTTTATTAATGGAAAAAAATCTGTATGTGTTTGATAATCTGCCAGATCGTCCTGATGGCTTGGTTGAACCACCGCTTGGTAGCACTAATAGCATTCAAGGCATTCCTAGACGCTCGATTCAGCTTGGTTATATCGACTATCGCGACCGCCGTGTTCCGATACATCTAGAGCGGGTACGCATTGATGATAGCGCGCCTTTTTGGGTGTTTTCAGCCCAAACGGTTAGTAATATTGATAAGCTTTATGAGCAGTATCGCCCCGCTAAGTTTGAGCGTTATTTACCGGAGTGGACACAGCTAAAGATTTTTAGTATCACCGTTTGGGAATTTTTAGCGCTACTGCTATTTTTCTCTTTTACCATGGCAGTGGGTTGGTTGTTAAGTAAAGCCGCTGGCAAAATCCTCAATTGGTATGTGGTAGATAAAGAAGGAAATCGCCTCGGTACGCTTCACCACAATGGCGTAGAAGATTTGGTCAATAAGCTAACGGTGCCTTTGACCTTTACCATCAGTTTCTCGTCGGTTTATACCCTAGTGTCAGGTGGTCTTCCTTATTTAGATGCCGTTGCCTCGTCGACACGACCAGTCGTTTGGGTTGGATTGGTATTTAGTGCCATGTGGCTGGGTATTCGAGCCATTAATTTTTTTGCCAATCGCTACAAAGACTTGCAAATTGAAAACTTAAGCGATGAACACTTTGACAAAAGTCGCAGTCGCCGCACCTATGTTTCTATATTTCGCCGTATTTTTATCTTTGTCATGATTCTTGGTGGTATTTGGGTAGGACTTAGTGAGTTCACTAATATAGAGGGTTTGGGTAAAACCTTGTTAACGTCAGCAGGTATTGCCGGCGCGGTCATTGGTATTGCTGCACAGCCTATTCTAGGTAATATTATTGCTGGGACACAGGTTGCCATTACGCAGCCTGTGCGGATTGGCGACACAGTGATGATGGAAGGTGAGTGGTGTACGATTGAGGATTTAGGCTATACCTATGCGGTATTAAAAACATGGGATGAGCGTCGTTTGATCGTGCCCATGCGTCACTTTATTACTGAGATTGTGGAGAACTGGTCGCATACAGAATCGCATCAAACTTCAGTGATTTATTTATATGTCGATTATGGTGCTGATATTGACGCTATTCGACAAAAATATATCGAGCTGGTGAAAGAGAACGAACTATGGGACAGTGAGGTTGAGCCTGAAATGTATACAGTGTCAGTATCAGAAAGTAGCATCAAGCTACGCTGTAGCCAGGCATCTGATAGCCCATTAAACGCTTGGACGCTTGAGTGTGAAGTACGTGAGCAGATGATGAGTTATTTATATACCGAACAAAAAGACTACTTACCGGCTGAGCGTTTGATATTTAAGAGTAGCGATGTTTAAAAACAATGGCACCGTCATGGCAAAATAAGCTGACAAATATGTTATGCGAAGCCTTGCTTTATTTGTTATAATATGGCGTTATTTTTAAGGGATAATTCAGTTGTTAAGCGTCGTGTAATTAGACTTTAGGGTGTTTAGATACGCTATATTGGCAAATCTATTTAACCAACCGTCTCCTTACCGCTAATAAATTGCTAATGTGCCGAGCGAATATTTGTATGTAGTGTTTGTTCCTCACCGTTTTTCATCGCCTTTGGCTTTGATAAAACGTTAGTTTATTGACTTGATGTCTGCATTGTCCACCCATCAAAATAACCACTACTAGGGGTCTGTATGTTGCGAATTGTCGATGAAGCCTTAACCTTTGATGACGTTTTATTGTTGCCAGCCTATTCTGAAGTCCTGCCAAAAACTGCCGACCTGTCTACACGTTTGACCAAAAATATCACGTTGAACCTACCGCTTGTCTCTGCTGCTATGGATACGGTGACTGAGTCTGAAATGGCTATCACTATGGCGCAGTTAGGCGGTATGGGTATCTTGCATAAGAGCATGGATATCGCCAAGCAAGCCACACAAGTTCGCCGCGTCAAAAAATTTGAAGCGGGTACGGTGGTTGATCCTATCACGGTACATCCTGAAATGACCATTGGTGAGTTGCTAAAGCTGACCCAAGACAATAACATTTCAGGCGTACCTGTGGTCGAAAAAGGCACTGATAATGTGATGGGTATTGTGACCCATAGAGATTGGCGCTTTGAGACCAATCTATCATTGCCAGTCAGCAAAATAATGACACCAAAAGACCAGTTGGTAACGGTACATGAAGGTGAAAGCAACGAAAATATCAAACGCTTGTTACATGAGCACCGCATCGAAAAAGTCATCGTGATTGACGATCAGTTCCGTTTACGCGGTTTGATTACAGTGAATGATTTTGCAAAAGCGGAAAACAATCCAAACGCCTGTAAAGATGAACAGGGTCGTTTACGTGTTGGTGCTGCTGTTGGTACAGGCGCAGACACTCAAGCACGCGTTGAGGCATTAATCGCCGCTGACGTCGATGTTATCGTGGTCGATACGGCACACGGTCACTCAAAAGGCGTGATCGATAAAGTGTCTTGGATTAAAAAACACTACCCACAGGTGCAAGTGATCGGTGGTAACATCGCAACAGGTGATGCGGCCAAAGCATTGCGTGACGCTGGTGCTGATGCAGTAAAAGTGGGTATTGGTCCGGGTTCTATCTGTACCACGCGTATCATCGCTGGTATTGGTGTACCGCAAATTTCAGCGATAGATAATGTGGCCAGCGCCTTACAAGATAGCATTCCACTGATTGCTGATGGTGGTATTCGTTACTCAGGTGATATGGCCAAAGCCATTGCCGCTGGTGCTTCTTGCATCATGGTAGGCTCGTTGATGGCTGGTACCGAAGAAGCGCCAGGCGAGGTGGAGTTATTCCAAGGTCGTTATTATAAAGCCTATCGTGGTATGGGTAGTCTTGGGGCGATGTCAGGCTCGAATGGCTCATCGGATCGCTATTTCCAAGATGCTAAAGATGGAATAGAAAAACTGGTCCCAGAAGGTATCGAAGGCCGCGTCCCTTATAAAGGCCCAGTCGCTGGTATTGTCAATCAATTGGTTGGCGGCTTGCGCTCATCGATGGGTTACACTGGCTCTGCGACCATCGAGGATATGCGTACCAATCCACAGTTTATCAAAGTAACGTCAGCAGGTATGAAAGAGTCACATGTTCACGACGTGCAAATCACTAAAGAAGCACCAAACTATCGCGTTAATTAAACGATAACTCTTGGATGATGATTCATAGCCCTGTATCACCTCAAAATAGCTGACTTTCAGGGCTACAGTGACCTTAAGATACAAACAGCCAACAATGCCTTGTTATTGTTGGCTGTTTTTTTTGTAAAATACAGGAACATATTACAACAACTATATTAGCGTCTATATGGTGGGTTCATTTTATAGCAATAGCACTTTATTATTTACTTTACTACAATCGTATCGCTTTTATTTTGAACTGACGATATATAGGCCTGACCTTTCACTTTTAGATTTTGGGAGCATACATAATGAGCTACTTTGGCACCGATGGCATTCGCGGAAAATTTGGTGAGTTACCAATTACCCCTGATTTTATTTTAAAGTTGGGTTATGTGACGGGACAGGTGCTGATAGAGAACAATGACAATCCTACGCGCAAGCCAAGTGTGGTCATCGGTAAAGATACACGCCTGTCAGGCTATGTGATTGAAGGAGCGCTACAAGCAGGGTTCAATGCTGCTGGTGTCGATGTTCACATGCTCGGCCCATTGCCCACACCAGCTATTGCACATTTGACCCGCAGTTTCAATGCAGATGCTGGCGTGGTTATCTCGGCATCGCACAACCCTTATTATGATAACGGTATCAAGCTGTTTTCAGGTGATGGTAAGAAACTGACCGATGAGCTGCAAAGCTCTATTAATGACAAATTAAAAGCCATCATGAGCGCCTCTGAGGCTGATAATAATGTGATCATGCCCATTTTGGATCCAGCAGAGTTGGGCAAAAACAATCGAATCAATGATGCCAAAGGTCGCTATATCGAATTCTGTAAAGGCAGTTTTCCTTATCAGTATGACCTGAGTCATCTGACAGTCGTTGTGGATTGTGCCAATGGTGCAGGCTATAGCGTGGCACCAAGAGTCATGCGTGAGCTGGGCGCTAACGTGATTGCCATCAACAATACACCTGATGGGATTAATATCAATGCTGACTGCGGCTCTACTCATCCTGAAGGTCTACAAAAAGCCGTACTGAAGCACGATGCAGATGTTGGTATTGCGCTAGACGGTGATGGTGACCGTATCGTGATGGTGGATGAAGCTGGTAACTTAGTCGATGGCGATGGCATTTTGTACGTACTGGCTACCCAAGGTCAGATCAAGGCTAAGGGCGTCGTGGGTACGCTGATGAGTAATATGGGCTTAGAGTTGGCATTAAAAGCCGCTGATATTAATTTTACTCGGGCAAAAGTGGGCGATCGCTATGTGATGCAAGACCTTGAGGCCAATGGTTGGATATTGGGCGGTGAGCCGTCAGGTCACATTTTATGCTTGGATAAAAGCCGAACGGGTGATGCGATCATTGCAGGTTTACAAGTGTTGTCCGTCATGCAAGCCCGAAGCCGTGCTTTAAGCGATCTTGTCGAGGGTTTCGAAAAACTACCGCAAAAACTGGTCAATGTGCGTTTAAGTCAAATGCAAGATCCTTTTGAGCATCAAGAATTGGTCGCGGCTTTTGAGAAAGCACAGGATACTTTAGAAGGTCGTGGTCGTCTATTGATTCGTCAATCAGGTACTGAGCCAATGATACGAGTGATGGTTGAGTCAGATGATGAAATAGAATGTGATGTATTGGCGAACGATTTGGCTGATCATATCAAAGCCGTATTAGGTTAATATCATTAGATAGCAATATTAAAATAAGGAATGACCATGAGCATGGATTTTACCGATCAGCGTTTGTCGTACGAAAAAGGTGAGCTTGATCAACAGTCTGTACCAGCGTCACCATTTGAGCTTTTAAATGGCTGGATGAATGAGGCAATAGCGCAAAAAGTTCAAGAGCCTTATGCAATGAGTCTAGCGACTTGTGGCGCGGACAACAAACCCAGTGTACGTATCGTCCTTATGCGTGAGATTACTGAAAATGGCGTGGTATTTTATACCAATTATGAAAGCGCCAAAGGGCAGGATATCGCCGAAAACCCGAATGCCGAGGTGTTATTCTTTTGGCATGAGCTTGAGCGCCAAGTACGTATCAGCGGTAGCATTGCTAAAATTGCTGCTGATAAATCAGCTACGTACTTTCAAAAGCGTCCGCATGACAGTCAAGTAGGGGCATGGGTCAGCCAACCTCAAAGTGGTGAAGTGGCTAACCGTGAGGTCATGGAAAACAAGTTTGATCAGCTACAAGACGAATATCCAGAGGATAGCCAAGTGCCGACGCCAGCGTTTTGGGGTGGTTATGAAATCACTATCAGTGAGATTGAGTTTTGGCAAGGCCGTGCCAACCGTATGCATGACCGTATTGTCTATAGTAAAGAAAATAATGATAGCTGGAGCACCAAACGCTTATTGCCTTAGACCTGTTTGCTACTCATATGTAGGTATAATACCAAACCCAAAAAGTACGATTAGCTGTGTCAAACTCGTTTAGTCTACAGTACGTGATGTATCGATTTTACGTTTCACTGACTATATCTAGTTTTTGTGAATAGTATAAGTATGACAATAGTCAAATTAGACAAAGAAGCCAGCTTACTCGCCGTTTTATAAGAGCGAATAAGCTGGCTTTTTATGGTACTGACTTTCTAAAAGCTTTGTCTAAAAGATGTTCCTAAAAATTGCTTTTAAAGGCTTTCTTGATAAGAAGTATGTAGGTCAGTTTTATTAATTACTCTGAGTATTCACTCTCTTAGGCTCTTTTTTAACATCGGTATCCACATCGACCGACACTGACATACCAGGGCGCAATTGCGCAAGCTCAGGTTGTCCTTGTTCTAAATCTATTCGTACCGGAATGCGCTGAGCAATTTTAATATAGTTACCAGTCGCAGGGTTTGCCGCGCCTGCGCTGAACTCACTGCCAGTTGCGGGTGAGATGTTACTGACATGACCACGGAACTTAACGCCGCCCAACGCATCGACACGTACAGTCGCAGGCTCGCCGACAGTCATGTTGGCCACTTGGGTTTCTTTAAAGTTGGCGATAACCCAAATGCCTTTTGGTACGATATACATTAGCTGAGTACCAGCACTCACATATTGTCCTTCTTTGACACTAACTTGACTCAACTGCCCCGATTCAGGTGCAGTGATGACCGTATTATCCAAATTAATCTGCGCTTGCTTGGCACCCGCTTCCGCATTTTTAATATTGGCATCTAAGGAAGAGCGGCTGCCACTGGTCTTTTCGCTAGCCTCACGGGCAACTTGTAAATTAGCTTCTGCTTGTTGAACACTCGCTTGTGCTTGAGCAAGTTGTGCTTTTATATGGGCAACTTCTGCCTTTGAAACAGCGCCAATAGAATCCAAACCTTCATAACGATTAACATCTTCACGTGCACTGTCAACGCTGACTTTGGTGCTATATAAATCAGCTTCGCGTGCTTCGATTTGTGCTTGATTGGTTCCCGTGTCCTGAGCATTACTAGAGCGGTTGGTCACGGCAACTTCGATATTGGCCTGCGCTTGCTCGAGCTGCTGCTGAAAGGTTCGATCGTCTATTTTGACCAATAAATCACCAGCTTTGACGCTGGCAAAATCTTCGACTGCTACTTTCGTGACATAGCCTGAGACTTGTGGGCTGATAATGGTTGTTTGACCTTTTACAAAAGCATTATTGGTTTGCTGCACGGTAGGCGTAAACGGGGGCAGTTTCCATGCATAAAGAATCAAAAGCACGCCAATAGTAACTAATGCAATTAATAGGCCTAGATTGAAGTAAGATTTCTTTTTAGGTGACCAACCCGCAGAGCTAGGAATGGGCTCTTTTGGGGGCATTGGGGGTTCATCTGCATCACTATCTGTTGTCTCAGCGGCAACAGGCGTCGCTGCTGAATCTTCTTCTTTCGGTATAGCCACCGTCGCATCAGTTTCATCGGTTTTTGGCTTTTCTAGATGAGTTGCTGCTGATGGCGCATTGGACGGCATCTGATTGTTCTGAGCAGGGTCTTGGGTAGCATCTTGAGTAGCGTTTTGAGCAGTGCTTTGATTGTGGTCATCAAGCTCATTCGTTTTGTTTTCGCTCATGATGCACTCCTAATGAATTTAATAAACATAATAGATAACTTTAAAAAAATAAGCATAGGATTGGAATAGAGGGTGAGTAATAAAAATTGTAGCATTGGCTATTTTTGTTCTCTCATCTTCGCCAAAGCGGCAAGCTCTTTAGCGAGCGGGTTACGCTTATGATAACGATAATATAGGTAGATAGTTAATAAATACAAGGCAGTAATGGTAGCGCTCACTGCCATTAAAAAGAACAAATCATCATAAGCTGCGACCGTCGCTTGCTGCTGTACACCTTGCAGTACTTGTGTCATTGCAGCACGATTATCGCCGCTCATTGAGCTGACCATATCGGCATAATGCATCTGCGTACGAATGGTGGTAAACGCTTGAATGCCTGCAGCGCCTGCCAAACCGCCAACGGTTTGTGAAATACTAAAGATCACCGAAAAGCTAATAATATAAGCAGGGCCATTGGCAATGGCACGAAACATGCCTTCAAATACCATCGGTCCCATAAAATAAACAGCAGCAAAGGCAATCATAAACTGACTGAGATAAAACATATATGGAGCAGAGTTTAGCGATACACCAGTATCTATCCACGCGCCAACGGCAATCAGCGCAACCGCAAAAATTACCGGTCGACGTAGATCCATCGCATTAGTACTAAAGATACTAATCACTAATGCCAGCACACTGGCGATTAATACCACGGCATAAAAAACAATCATTTGATCATTGCCATAGCCAAGATTGGCCAATAACCCTGCCGCACCAACGCTTTGCTCAGATAATAAAATACGCATGACAGCGCCTGTTATCATAAAGGCGATAATAGTACGACTGCGCATCCAGCGTACTTGTAGCATGGGGTTTTGACGATGGGTTTCAATCCATAAAGCAATCGTAATAGTCACGGCGGCAATAATCAGTGGATAGCTAAGCCAAGGCGTGGTCCACCATTGAATCCTACCTTGTACTAAAAATACAGATAGGGATGCGAGCCCGCTAGCAAAAAAAGCAAAGCTAATAATATCGAGTTTTTCAAAGACTTTTTGGGTATTGCCTGGTGGCAACTCAAGGATATTAATAAGCCCAAAGCAAATTAGGGATAGTCCAACTTGAAATAAAAATAGATTCTCAAGCTGACCATCAATAGCAAGATATGGTGAGATAATACGTGACAGTGGAATACCAAACTGCACCAAACCAAAGCCTAAAATCAGTCCGCTGATACGCTTCGCTGTCGGCATGCCTTGTAGACAATAAAAAATAGACAACACCGTCATTGCACTAGCGACCACACCACTAAAACCACGGGCAATCAGCTCTAAATAAAAAGGCTCAATACTGATGCCAGTCGCCGTACTGAGTAGATTGCTACTGACTAACCACTGCATGCTGGTGGCTGCTAATAAAAAGAATAAGGTAATCTTGCTAAATAGCGACATACCAAACTGTTGGCGAATTTTATACAACAGCACAGTGACGCAAGCATTGGTCATATTATAGGCGACCGATATCCAGCCACCTTCAACAGGCGTTAACCCCATTTCACCTTGAATTTGGGTCAGATTGGCGACCAATAGACCATTTTGAAAACTGGCCGTCAAGCCGATAAAAATCCCAATCAGCAGGTAGAACACCTTTCGGCGCACGGGATGGTCAGGGGTGGCAGGGGAACCCAGCATAAATGGTTGTTCATGGGGTTTGAACTGGTATTCAGTACTCATGGATAGACGATAATCTGCGTAGTAAAATAAAGTGGCATAGGACAGCTTCCGGATTAGCGTTATTTAATACGCTGATAAAGGCAAAAACAGACTAAAAATTGCTTAAGACATTTTATCATAATTTCTACTGAGCATTACTTATGTACCCCTAATTTATTTAAGTTCACTGAATCATAATGTTTCATTACCGCTACCGATTTTTCTTGAGTACTGTTCGTTAGATACAAAAAACAGCTCTATAAGAGCTGTTTGTTATAAATCAAACCATTAAGTAGCCAGTCAAACCATGATTTTAGATTGATTGATCGTAGTTCATCTCTAAGCGCATGGCGCGCTGATAACTATCGAGGCTGGTCAGTTGCAAAGCGTATTGCTTAATATGCGGATAATCTTCTAACTCATCGCGCTTGGCCAACATAATTAAATCAAAAGACAGCATAAAATCAGCACCGCTAAGCTTATAACCAACGATAAACGATTTGTTGGCAACCTCGTCATCTAAGTAGCTCAGCAGTTTGTGTTTTTCTTGACTGATATAGCCCTCTAAAAACTCATTATCGACAATACCTGCTTTTTTGGTGAATAACTCCAGCAATAAAGGTAACATCAAGGAGCTCTCAGCAAAGTTAATCCATTGCAGGTAGTAACCGTAATCTAGGCTATTTGTCGCAGGACGTAAACGCTCTGGCGCAAACCGCTCAATCAATAGCTCAGTGATAGCGCCCGACTCAGCATAAATCTGGCCAACCATCTCGATAACTGGAGACTTACCGAGTGGATGTACGGCTTTTAAACTGTCTGGTGCTAAATGCGTTTTGGCATCGCGCTGATGGCTAACAATCTCATAGGGTACGCCTAGCTCTTCTAGCAGCCATAAAATACGTAATGAGCGTGATTGATTGAGGTGATGTAAGCGAATCATGATAGAGACCTTGTTGCATAGTTTGTGATAGAAGCCTAATTTATTATAGGCATCTTTAAGCAGTATTAGCCTTTAAGCTTGGTGATTAAGCGCTTAGCAGCTTCTTCTGAGGAAGCAGGGTTTTGACCGGTAATCAGCAGACCGTCTTCCACCACAAAGGATTCCCAGTCATCGCCTTTTTTATAGTTGCCGCCATTGGCTTTTAATACGTCTTCTAATAAGAAAGGTACG
Organism: Psychrobacter sp. FME6; assembly: GCF_014861365.1. Classification (GTDB taxonomy): domain Bacteria; phylum Pseudomonadota; class Gammaproteobacteria; order Pseudomonadales; family Moraxellaceae; genus Psychrobacter. The sequence continues at coordinate 1,986 of NZ_RRYW01000013.1, read as the reverse complement.
ACATCAGTCAGCTGAACGCCTTCTTCTTCGGTATTAGTGAAGCCTGTCACTGTTTTGCCTTTCACTAAGTACTCACCGTCAACTTTGACATTTTTTAGTGCCGCTGGCGAATGACAAACAAAAGCCACTGGCTTGTCTTGCTTAACGAAAGTCTCAATCAAATTGATAGAGTTTTTATCCACTGCCAAATCCCATAATGGACCATGGCCGCCAGGATAAAACACGGAGTCAAAGTCTTCTGCTTTCATGTCGGCGAGTTTTTTGGTATGAGCGAGGTGTTCTTGGGCATCTTTATCGTCTTTAAAGCGTGTGGTGTCTTTGGTCTGTGTGTCTTCAGTATCACTACTAGGATCAAGTGGTGGCTGACCGCCAGCAGGCGAGGCGAGGGTCACATTGGCGCCTGCATCAAGAAATGCATAGTAAGGTGCGGCAAATTCTTCTAGCCAAAAACCGGTTTTTTTACCCGTATCGCCCAATTTATCATGTGAAGTAAGTACCATTAAAATATTCATAATTATCCTTATTTATTGTTCGTATTTAATTAAAGTCAAATTAAAGGGTTAACAATCATGCGCGACTAAATCAGGCTATAGGTAGTGCTAAATAAAATCGATACGTTGTTAGCCACAGTGCTACTGTTATATATTTTTTTTGCTTGCTGTTCGCAAGGGTGACAGAGGCTGCGAAAATTTACTCCAATAGCACTTGTATCGGTTTTAAAGTGTATTGCCGCGACGATGACTATTACCAGTATTCATTTTTTGATAACACTTTTCAGTAGTTGTCTTAACCAGTTATGTTGTTAAGTAGTTATTTGAACGTAACTACTTAACGTCGGATACCTTGATCACTGTTTTACCAAAGTTATCACCGTTCAGCATACCAACAAAGGCGTTTGGCGCGCTATTTAAGCCATCTGTGATGTGCTCTTTGGTTTTCACATCGCCCGACTCAACCCATTTGCTCATGGTTTTTAAGAATTCAGGAAAATGATCGCCATATTCTTCAAAGATGATAAAGCCTTTGACCGTGAGGCGCTGACTTAAGATAAGACCCATTAATATACTCAAACGATCCTTGCCATCAGGTAGCTCGGTGGCGTTATATTGCGAGACCAATCCACAAACTGGGATACGCGCATGGGCATTTAATAATGGCATAACGGCATCAAATACTTTGCCGCCGACGTTTTCATAATAAATATCGATACCATCTGGGCAAGCGGCTTTTAGTTGCTCGGCAAAGTCATCGGCTTTATGATCGATACAAATATCAAAGCCCAGCTCATTAACCGCGAAGTCACATTTCTCTTTACCGCCAGCGATACCGACAGCACGCACGCCATACTGATGACCGACTTGACCGACGGTTGCACCGACTGGACCAGTTGCTGCTGCGACGACTAAGGTTTCGCCTTTTTTTGGTTGACCAATATCAGTCAAACCCATGTAACCGGTGAAGCCTGGCATACCTAACACGCCCAAACCATAAGAAGGGTTTGGCATGTCTTTGTCTAACTTGAGAACGCCTTCGCCATCACTGACGCTATAGTCCTGCCAGCCTGAGTTTGAGACCACCAAGTCGCCCACCGCAAATTTATCGATATTAGATTCAACCACTTGGGCAACGGTCGCCCCCATGATGACATCGCCCACTTCTAATGGGTCAGCATAGCTTTTGGCATCACTCATACGTCCGCGCATGTACGGATCTAGTGACAAATAGACGGTACGCAGCAGCATCTCATTGTTATTTGGCGTTGGTATATCACCCGTTGCCATGTCAAAGTTTTCCGCTTTTGGCTCACCTGTGGGGCGGCTGGCAAGCTTGATTTGACGGTTGGTTTGTTGGTTTTGCTGCTCTTTAAAATTATTATCAAAGCTCATAGTAGGCTCCTTTTTTTATTTATTGGTTTCTTAGATTAACACACCAAGTGCAACGCTAAATTATATTATAGAACACCTGATTGGGCGTTTTAAACCCTAA
>NZ_RRYW01000138.1 GCF_014861365.1 Psychrobacter sp. FME6 | reverse complement strand
GAGTCATTATATCATTTATCAATAAGTTATATCAACACACTATTAAAACAGAGCCATATTTTAAGTTAATAATAAGAGCAATTCTCTTTGTGTTTGCCATATTTTTAGCGCCTATTGGCTGGTTGATACTTTACTTTGTAAATAGATAGCTAAATAAAGCATGACTGGTTTTTATCAAAAATGACCTTAACTGATGCGGGCACAGTTTGCCAAGTCAAGAGATGATTTTAGAGTTACACCAAGTTAGTCTAACAACAACCCTTCCAAAATTTTCTCATAAATCTGTGCCAATTTACCCAAGTCATCAATTTCTACTTTTTCATCAACCTGATGAATGGTGGTATTACGCACGCCCAACTCAACCACTTGCGCACCAGTTGGCGCGATAAAGCGTCCGTCAGAAGTGCCACCTGAGGTGGATAAAGTGGTTTCTGTACCCGTGACAGATTTAATCGCACGCTGACAGGCTGCGACCAACTTACCTTCTGGGGTCAGAAATGGCAGACCAGATAACTTCCAATCAATCGCATAATTGGCTTTATTTTCTAAAAGCTCACTGGCTTTGAAGTGCTTATCGAAAATAGCATGGGTTTTTGCTTTTAATTCATCTTCGGTAGTTTCAGTCGAAAATCGGAAGTTAAATATGACTTCTAAAGTTTCGGGAATGACATTGGTCGCGCCAGTGCCACTATTTATATTTGAAATTTGCAAAGAAGTCGCAGGGAAGTAATCATTGCCAGTATCCCAAGTGGCGTCTGTCATTTCTGCTAATGCTGACATGGCGGCATGGATAGGGTTACTTGCCAAATGTGGGTAGGCGACATGACCTTGTTTACCACTGACGGTCAACACTGCACCCAACGAGCCGCGACGACCATTTTTGATGATATCGCCAAGTGTATCGGTACTTGAAGGCTCACCAACGAGGCAATAGGTGATTTTTTCTTGACGCGCTTCTAAGGTTTCTATTACTTTAACGGTACCATTAATTGATGGGCCTTCTTCATCTGAGGTGATAAGCAGCGCAATCGAGCCATTATGCTCAGGGTAATTGCTCACAAAACGCTCAGCCGCGATAGTAAAAGCGGCAATCCCCGTTTTCATATCAGCGGCACCGCGCGCCCACAGATAACCATCTGCAATAGTCGGGGTAAATGGCGGATAGGTCCAATTGTTTACGTCGCCTGTTGGCACCACATCGGTATGTCCCGCGAAGCAAATCACTGGATTGCCTTTTCCACGCCGCGCCCATAGGTTTTTGACTTCAGTATGTTCGCCTTTTGCTTGTTTATCACCAAAATACATAAACTCACAGGCAAATCCTGCCTGCTCTAATCGTTTTGATAATATATCTTGGCAACCATCGTCATCTGGAGTGACTGAAGGGCGTTCGAGTAGGGCGATACTTAAGTCTAAGGTTTGTTGTTGATAGGTCGCCTGTTGACGAGCCGTTGTTTGATTATCCGTTTCAGACATGAGTAAGCCTTTTATATGATAAATTGCAACGATAAATGCGCGTGAATAGGAGGGATTTTGGTATCAAGTGGGTTCGTTAATAAAGGGTATAAGACCCTCACGGCGCATCCAAGTGGCGATAGAGTAACGTTGGCGATGGGCAATTTGTACTTGATGTTGTAGGTCGCTATCAAATATTATCAGTCGATTGGCAACAGGCATCACATTATGATGAATGCCGTGTTTATCGACGATTTCTAATGCGCCGCCATCATTGGCTGACCAATCATCATTGAGATAAAATACCGCCGAGATAACCCGATCATCACGCCCAGCAGGATTGTCACTATGCCACTGATAACCGAAACCATTGGGGTAGCAGGCATAATGCGCCTCACTATAGCGAATACCGGCGAATAAACTGCGATTAAATAAAGCCGCAAGCGTATTAATACTTTGCAAATAATAATAGCCAGCGAAGAAATTTTCGGTAATCCAGCGGATTTTATCACCACGAATATCGCTGACGCGAATCCCTGCCGCTAGCTGTGCATCACGGTAATCAATAAAACCGCTTTCTGCTTGTAAGGCTAATAATGCATTATTTTCAAACACATCGTCAATAATTAACCAACCATCATTGACCAATTTATCCAGCTGCTTATCAGTCAGCCTGTCTTGCCACTGTATCTCAAAGTCAGATGGCTGCAATTCATGTTGGGTTGGTGGCTTTTGGCTAACATCGTCATCATGCGGAAACAGTAAGGGAGGGTTATCTTTACCTATCGGATTATCGACCACCAACTTTGTCACATCAAGATTGCTAATAATCTTCGTCATTTCGTCTCGCCGTTGTCAATCGCTTATCAATACACAGCCAATCAATACCTTTTTACCAAAACCATCGTTATCTTTTCTTCTGCCTATGCTACCATAGATGCAATTTTTCTTATTTAAAATTTTGAGATTATGAACTATAAACACGCCTACCACGCTGGTAACTTTGCTGATGTGGTTAAACACATTTTATTGGTACAACTGCTCAATCAATTGGGGCAAAAAAACAAACCTTTTTATGTGCTTGACGCTTATGGCGGCCGTGGACTGTATTCACTGAGTAGTGAAGAGTCGCGCAAAACGGGTGAGGCCAAAGGTGGTATTCAAGCTTTGCTAAATGCAGATATGGATAAAGCCCCTGCCGCTATCAAAGAATATATAGAAGGTATCAAGCAAGCGCGCTTTACCTATGATAGCAAAGTCTACCCTGGCTCTCCTTGGTGGATTGCCCATTATATAGAGAATAGCTTGGTCAAACAGCCAGACGCTGGCGTACGCGGTGAAGCGTTTGAAGCCAAAGCCAGCGAATATGATGCGTTAAATTATCAGCTGCATAAATTACCGATCGGTATTCACCATCGTGACGCCTTTGAAGGCATTACTGCGGTTATTCCGCCTAAAGAAAAGCGCGGTCTGATTTTTCTTGATCCTCCTTATGAGCAAGAGCATAAAGACTTTACCCGTTTGATCGACCTGTTAGTCGCTTCTTATAATAAATGGCCGCAAGGCACTTATGCGCTTTGGTTCCCAATTAAGAACATCGAAGCCGTTGAGCTGTTTTATAAAAAGCTTAAGCGTACTGAAATGCGCCGCCAGCTGGTCTGTGAGCTAAATATTTATCCAAACGATGTGGCCGTTGGTCTTAACGGCACGGGTTTATTGGTTATCAATCCACCTTGGCAGTTTGACAATCATGCGCGTGAGATACTACGTTTCTTACAGCCTGCGTTAAAAGTAGCTGATGCTCCAGACTTAACGCCTGATAGCGCGACCAATGTGCGCTGGCTAGTCGGCGAATAATCATGTCGACAAATAAGGATAGTGAGATGACTAATATACAACCACCCAACAACCAGTCAAACCATCAATCAAATGAGCCTCTAAACGATGAAGCGTTACAAGATAATGCTTCAACTCAGCCACCTTTCGTTGATGACCATGAGTTTAGTATTCGCTTAGCCGATAACAAGGGTTATGATGGTTTGACCTTTGAGGTGATTGAGGCAGAGGTTGCTGAAGGCAAACGGGTGGTCAGTCGCGGTGTCTATTTAGCGCCCAACTTGATTACCACGTTATCATTACTGTCAGGTTTTTATTCGATTCTAGCCAGTACCCAAGGTGAGTTTTATAAGGCTTCTTTAGCTATCTTCTTATCTGCCATTCTCGATGGCGCAGATGGGCGGGTTGCCCGTATGCTCAATGCGCAAAGCCCATTTGGTGAGCAATATGATTCTTTAGCAGATATGTTAGCGTTTGGTATTGCCCCTGCTATTTTGATTTACAGTTTTGCGCTAGAGCCGTTAGGACGTATTGGGCTTGGCTGTGCATTTGTCTTTACCGCTTGCGGTGCTTTCCGCTTAGCACGATTTAATGTACAGATTGGTGAAGTAGACAAAAAGTATTTCGTCGGTTTGGCCAGTCCGCTCGCGGCTATTTTGGTTACTTCTGCTGTTATGGTCGCGGTCGATCACAATCAATGGATTGGACAATACGATACGGCGGTTATGTTTTTATTCGCCGCTTGGGTGGTCATCTGTGGTTTGCTGATGGTTAGCAACGTTAAATACTATAGCTTTAAAGAATTTGACAAAAAGAAAGTACCTTTTGTGGTGCTTATTATTGGCGTTTTAGTGATGAGTATCGTACTTTATGACATACCTGTCGGTATTTTAGCGATTGGTATTATCTACGCTTTATCAGGTATCGTCACAACCTTAAAAGCCAAATCTGAAAAATAATTTTAATAACTATTTTATAGTGCATGTTCACTCAATAAATGTATACAAACCGCTTATTCATTAATAGGCGGTTTTTTTGTGTACAAGAGGTTGTTGGGTAAGTAATAATATTTTTGATAAAGGTAAGTGATAAATTGGCGCAAAATGACAGAGCAGATATGAGCTTTGATTGAATATCCTATAAAGTGCTATGGTGTAAGGTGTCCATTCAACATGCTTTAGTATTTCTCTTAATCTACTTAATAGTCAAAGCTGAGGTTGTTATGTTGCATTTAAATAGTGTCAAAAACTTATTGCCTGTTTCAAGTGTCGCTATGCGTCTGTCGAAGGGTTTAATCACCAGCGTTTTACTTACCTTACCTTTTATTTCATTATCCGCACAGGCAAGTAGTAATAATTCACCAAGTGTAATCTCTCGAGCAGAAGCGGCAAATCCAGCCAACTTTAAGTTTTTAAGTATCAATGGTCGAGCAGTGACTCGTGCATCAGCGCCTTGTGCAATCGAAAAAGGACTTATAGCTTGTGGGCTTGAAAAGTTATCTTTAATCAATGGTAGTATTAATGAGGTTGATGCAGATTACGACCTGGCGCAAACTTTCTTTTTTCTATCAAAGGCTCAACCACGGACAGCGGTGGTGGTGATAACCCGATCTGGTCTTATGGATGATAGTGTGAGCGCAGAACGTTATCGTATTAGCTTTAAGTTAGAAGGTAAATCGTCTGATTTAAATTGGAGTTGGGTTCAGTATGGAGTACAGTATCAATGTATGCGTGGTAGCAAAGCAGGTAAGTGGTCTAAAGATCTTTGCCCTTAATTAAAGGCTTTTTTACGAAGTAGATTTAGTGGTTTTTAGAAATTATAAAATAAACTTCAATATTAGCTTGACCGCCTCTCAAACAAGCGTATAATGCCACCCAGTCGAAAGGGAAGCTAGT
>NZ_RRYW01000137.1 GCF_014861365.1 Psychrobacter sp. FME6 | reverse complement strand
TGCTTCGGCTGTCACCCTTCTTTTATTACTCCAGCATACTTTTTGATACACCACCTTATATTTTAATGAACGTCAATCTATTTTGCAGTTGCTCAGCTTGTGCTTGGCGATGCTGGGCGTGGCGATGATTGGCAGTCCTGAATTTGCACAGAATACAGCTGCTACTTGGGGATTTGTCACCGGTATCATATCGGGAGGCATGTTAGCGGCCTCAATGACCTTTATCCGCAAGACCCACGATACCGAACCGACACCCATATTTGTATTGATGCAGCTGGTCAGTCTGGGCGGGGTAATAGCGATGATTGTGCCGATGTTTATCTTCGATATGGGTAACATTTTACCCAATACCTGGTCGGAGATTGGTTGGATATTGATTTATGGCACGGTGATGCAGTGCTTGGCGTGGGGACTCATCGCCTACTCTATCCCTAAACTTTCGCTTGCATTGACGGGGTTACTACTCTTAACAGAGCCCATTGCCGCCTTAGTTATCGATTATACTTGGCTGGACAAATCCATCAACACTCTACAATGGAGCGGCGCGCTGCTCACTATGTTTGCTATCTATTTGGGCTCACTAAAACCTAAGCCACGCGCGCTACGACGTTATCGGTTTTTTGCACGGTTTTATAGCCGTAAGTATAAATAACAACACGGTGAACAACGCCAGAATAACTAAAAGCCACAATGGTTATTATGGCTTTTAGTTAACGATATATTAAGTTCTTTTAAGCTTATGACGACTAAAAACTTAGGGACACGCCCTAGTCTTTTTGGCGATTAAACAAGGCGTTAAGAACAATTGCGGTCAAAGTCGCCGTACCAATACCGCCCAAATCAAAGCCACCTAGATGCAGACTAAAGTTACCTGTACCCATAATAACGGTCACAGCAGCAATGATAAGATTGCTGTTTTTGCTAAAATCGATATGACTGTCTATCCATATTTTGGCACCAGCAATCGCAATCAAACCAAATACCACGATAGAGGCACCGCCCAATAATGCTGGCGGAATCGTCTGAATGATCGCGCCAAATTTTGGTGATAGCCCAAGCAAGATAGCAACCACCCCTGCAATAAAAAAGATAGTGGTGCTATAAACCTTAGTCACTGCCATCACACCGATGTTTTCAGCATAAGTGGTGACGCCAGTACCGCCAAAACCTGCTGAAAAAGTTGTCGCCAAGCCATCAGCAAAAAATGCTCGACCCATATAAGGTGTCACGCGAGCTTTGGTCATGCCTTCTACCGCTTTAAAATGCCCTAGGTTTTCGGCAATCAGAATAAAGGCCACTGGCGCAATTAGTATAATCGCACTCATCTCAAATTTTGGCGTATGAATGCTGGGTAGCCCAAACCATGAAGCTGATTGGAGACCACTAAAGTCAATCGGCACCCCAAAGCCCATCACATTGGTCAATACATAATAGACAATATACGATAGTATTAAACCCACTAACAACAACAAGCGTCGTAACATACCGCGCGTAAAGACCGCCACCCCACTGATTAACAATACCGTCAATGCAGCCATCCACGCATCAAACTGATTAGCAGACACCCCTTGAATGGTTACTGGCGCTAAATTAAGACCAATAATCATCACAATGGCACCCGTGACAATAGGCGGCATCAAGCGCTCAATCCATCCTGTGCCCGTCTTTATCACCAACAAGCCCACCAAGGCATAAATGATACCGCACACCATAATGCCACCTAAAGCGACATTAAGATTGGCATTGAAGCCAACGCCAGCATAAGCAGTAACGGCAATAACAGGGCCGATAAACGCAAAGCTTGAGCCCAAATAGCTGGGCATCCGCCCGCCAGTGATCATAAAAAACATCACCGTACAAATACCGGACATCAAAATGGCTAAATTGGGATCAAACCCCATCAATAAGGGCGCAAGTACCGTCGAGCCAAACATAGCAAAGGTGTGTTGTACACCCAGCAGCATGCTTTTCGATGGTGGTAAATATTCATTGATACCGACTGGCGTGCGGTCTAAATCGCCTTTGAACGGTTTCCAAGTCGGAAACCAACGGCCATTTTCAAAATCTGGATTATGCGGTAAGCTCATTGTCGCTGAATCAGTTGCTGAATCAATACCCGCTGCCTCTAATGCATTTGGCATTAGCGGTTCTGCTTGATTGCTTTTCTCTGATGGGGAGGGGTTTTCTGGAGGGATTACCATGCGCTTGTCCTATGTGGCCTAAACTTGTCATAACCGCTTAATATTAATTGAGTAATGATAGCTGATTAATGGTGGTTAGGATAAATAAAGAAATAATAAATAGCAGTATGTGCAACAAAAGCTACTATATTTATGGGCGTATTCAAAAGACTCTGCTATATCCAACCACTTGTTTGTAGAAAGGCTGACAAAGTACATTATTTTATAAAATAGCCATATTTTGCTAGATGTATCGAGTGAGATATGTTCTACTAAAGTCACCGCTTCGGTTGCTCGCACCTATTGTATTCTATAGCGACAGCCAACTTACAGGATGTTACATAAGCGTTGATGCCGAGCATCATAACGGAATTTAATAATAAACAACAGCTATTATTCACCCGTCACTCGAACTACTGCGTTTAAACATTTTCATAGACGATGCTCTAAATCCACCAATTAACGGTACCTGTTATTTTTTGTTGCCTATCATATTATTATGTAGGCGCTATAGTCTTGGCTATGCGGTTATCCTAACCCTACTTCACTTTTTGGTAATTCATTATGATTAGTGTATTTGATTTATTTAAAATTGGCATCGGCCCATCAAGCTCACATACCGTCGGCCCGATGGTCGCGGCGAATTTATTTTTGACCTCATTGCGTAAGCAAACCGAGCTTACCAGTATAAAATCCCTAGAGATTGAGCTATATGGCTCGTTAGCCGCTACAGGTAAAGGTCACGCAACGGATACGGCCATATTATTAGGCTTGCTTGGGCATGCCCCTAGCAGCATCGATACGCGTTTGACCAATCAATATCTATCAGCGATTTTTTCAAACAAACAACTTAATATCGCAGGCGAGCATATTATTGCCTTTGATACCGAGCGTGATATTCAATGGTATGGTGAGACAGTCCTGCCCTATCACCCTAACGCTATGACCATACGCGTGTCATTGGCTGACGACAGCCACTATCAGCAAACCTATTACTCCGTAGGTGGCGGCTTTGTGATTAACGAAGAAGATGCTACCAATCCAGATGAAGATCACGCCACGCCAACTATTGACTCTCTTCCTTACCCTTTTAATACGGCCGCAGAGCTTCTAGAGCAATGCCGTCAGCACCGTTTAAGCGTGAGTGAACTGGTGTTAGCCAATGAATGTCATTACCGCGACCAACCTGAAGTATTCGCCTACTTGGACTCTATTTGGGAGTCGATGCAAGATTGCGTAACGCGAGGCTGTCAAAACAGTGGCATTTTGCCGGGTGGCTTAGATGTGAAGCGTCGTGCCCAAGCATTACATCTGCAGCTTTGTGCTGAGAAAAATCAGGATATTGCAAAAAACGATAAGCTTGTGGCAATGGACTGGATTGATTTATATGCCTTAGCGGTCAATGAAGAAAACGCCAATGGGGGTAATGTCGTGACTGCCCCTACTAACGGTGCAGCAGGTATTATTCCTGCGGTTATGCACTATTATCGCGACTTTTTACCGAACTACAGTGTTGAGGGCGCGCGCAAATTTTTGTTAAATGCCACCGCTATCGGTAGTCTCATCAAACAAAACGCGTCGATATCTGGTGCTGAAGTTGGCTGTCAAGGGGAAGTAGGCTCTGCATGCGCAATGGCCGCATCTGCCTTAGCAGAAATCATAGGTGGCGATCCCGCTCAGTGCCTTAATGCGGCCGAGATTGGCATTGAGCATAACTTAGGTCTGACTTGCGACCCTGTTGGCGGCTTGGTGCAAGTACCTTGCATCGAACGCAATGCCATGGGCGCTGTAAAAGCGGTCAATGCAGCACGACTTGCCTGCCGCGGCAATGGACAACACTTCGTATCTTTAGACAAAGTCATTGAAACCATGCGAGTCACGGGTGCGGATATGCTAGATAAGTATAAAGAAACCTCACGAGGCGGTTTAGCGGTTTATGCTGACAACCGCATACCTACTGCCACTCATGGGGTCAGTGTAAAATACAGCCAATGCTAATCTTATACCAAACCCAAAAAGTACGATGAGCTGTATCAAACTCGTTTAATCTATAGTACGTAGCACTTGCACTCGTTTTCCTTGCTACTCTAATTTTTGTGAATGCTATTATAATATAGTCAGTTCACTTAACAATATAACGAGGCTAATTGATAAATTTATCAGCCTCGTATATAGATAAGACATAAAAAGACCTCTAATTAATTAGAGGTCTTTTTTTATAATCAAGATAAGTGGTTAGCAGTTACTCAGCCGTTTTTGAGATAACTTCGTTTAGCATCCAAACTGGCTGGACAACGTTAGAGCCTTCAGCCGTCACTGCTTCTTGACGTACGTCTAGCATGTAGCGATAGTTTGGCTCATAAGTAAAGCCTTGGATGTTACCGTTAAGCGACGTGAAGTTTCTTTGACCAGCCTGACGATACTGTAGGCACTGTGACTCAATCTTGTTACCGTCAGATGCCGTTAGATCACAAACTGCTTTGCGCGGTGCTACTTCTACCTTAAAGCTTGGAATATTGACTACCTTAACGTTCATAGGTTGGCCTTCGACAACCATTGTACGCTCGTTATCCATACCCATCGTAGAACAACCTGAAAGGGCAAAAGTCGTCATCAATGCTGCAAGTGCTAATTTTTTCATTATTCAATCCTCAGTTAATTGCTATTAATTATTATTGCCTACTTAAGCTCATTATTTTGAACATCTTATAATGATTGATATATGCTCAAAACACATCAGGCGATATCAGTAAGGTCATCTATCGTTTACTAGAACCAAGTATAGGTCGCAAATTACCTTACTCTACCCCACTCTCAACATCAAAAGTGATTGAAAAAAGAAGAGCATCTCACTAATCTATTGTTTTCGACCAAGAATACAACGGAGTCATGAGATGCCCATAGACGAATTTATCATCAATATCTATTTAATGGTAGAGCAATATTACAAAATAGTCGTCACCAAACCCTTGCGAGGGGCAGGTTATGCGCCAAAGCTGAGTGATCCTGAGATTATTTGCATGGAACTGGTCGGTGAGTTTT
>NZ_RRYW01000136.1 GCF_014861365.1 Psychrobacter sp. FME6 | reverse complement strand
TTCTCTTTGTTGTGGTAAACAAGAGTGTAAGGCGTTGCTTATTTTTTTCAACTATCTCCCAATTCTATACAGCCCCTAGTCGTTTCTATCAATATATAAATTTACAAAAGCGCATAAAGATTACAAAACATGAAAACTAAAATACCTAATTTGGTTGAAAAACCACTGCACTGACTGCGTTCAAACATTTAAAATTTAATGGTTGCTCGTTGACAAAACTCCTGCATCTACTTACGTATCTGCCAACCTATTAGTTGTAGTTTTTCGTAGAATAACGCTATAAAGATTAAGCATTACTACACAATGGTAAATGTAACCATTGCGGCTTAATATCAACATTGAACTTGGCTACCTCTGCACGCATATCAATAGGATTAAGCCAACTGTATACAGACTATCTTAGATAAAAACCATTTAAAGAATATGCCAAGTATGACTTGATACCAATGCTATTAAGGATATAACAACGACAATGACTCACTCTTTTACGACCAATCAAACCCATAGTCAACGCCAACCAGCCAAACGCGTCGGTATTCTTGGCGGTGGTACAGCAGGGGCGACTATTGCGATTCGCCTAGCCGCATTAGGGCTTGAGACTTATTTGTTTGAAAAAAACAAATCATTAATCGATGGGCCGCCGATGTGCCATTTGCATGCTGGTGGCAACCTATATCGTGAAATCCCTGACGAAGATTGCGTCGCACTGCTCAAACAATGTATCGATATTTTGCGCCTTTATCCTTATACCATCGACGTGCGTCCAACAGTATTTGCCGTACCAACTCGCGATGAAGGCTTGCCAGAAGATTTATTGCCGCGCCTCGATATTTTAACCGATGCTTATCACGAACTTATCGCCCAAGATGCCAACAACAAAGTACTCGGTGACCCTGATGATTACTATCAGCTATATAGCCATGAACAATTGATTGAGCTGTCTGAACGTGAGCAAGTTACAGCTCCAAAGACCGTTGATGAATGGATGATACCAGTTGCTAAATACTTGGATTTAAATAAAGTTAAGTTTCCGCTGATTGTCGTACAAGAGTACGGTTGGAATATTTTTCGCCTAGCAGCTTCTGCACAGCTGGCGTTAGAAGGCTATGAGCATGCGCATGTATTTACGGATACTCAGGTTAAGCAAGTCATGCCTGTCGATTGCGAAAACTGCTCAAATGCCGATCATCATTTCACTAAATGGCGTATCGATTATCAGCAAGCTGCCCATTTGGCGCCTGAATCTAACAGTGAAGCTGACTCTATTGAAGTCGATTATTTAATCAATGCTTGTGGTTTTCGTACCGGCGTCATCGACGATATGGTCGGTGTAAAAGTCACACGCATGGTCGAGTTTAAATCCTCTTATATCACCCACTGGGATGACACTGGCGGACAGATACCGGAAATTATTGTCTATGGCAACCGTGGTACACCAGAAGGAATGGCGCAGTTAACGCCGTATCCAGGCGGTTATTTTCAAATACACGGCATGAGTAAATTTATCACGCTATTTGATGATGGGCTGGTCGCATCGAACAAAGACAGCGCCCAACCCAAGCTGCCGCCGCAATACGTGCATTATATCGAAGACGGCTGGGACAAAGCACCACTACAAGCGCGTAGCCAACAGGCCATTGATTATGTGGCTGAGTTTGTACCAACATTCCATAGCGCGCGTACTGTCGGCAATGCATTATATGGTGGGCAGCAAATACCCGGTGAAGACGATACGCTGCGAGTTGCTGATGTGAGCTTGTACTCTAATATACGCTATGCGCGTGCTGAAAATGTTAAAGCATCCTCGACGTTAATTGCGGCCGATCAAATCGTCGAAGAGCTAACTGAGCTTGGCTTGATTGATAACGACACACAAGCCAACCGTAATCGCTATGCCCATGAATGGTCTTATCTGGCGCGAAACGATAGCTTGGCTATCGATAAGGTTGCTCGTGTACTCGCAAAAGAACGCGGCTTTCCATTGGCAATGGCTGGCGTAAATCATGGTATTCGTGAGACGGCTTTAGACAGTTTGAGTAGAGATAAATTAAGTGCGGATAGCTTAAAGTCAAACAGCTTGAAATCAAACAACTTAAAGTCAAACAACTTAGAAACAGACAATTCAGACTCAGCGGAAGTATAACTATTCGCTGACAGCCTGTTATTTTTAGTGCTTATTTAATTTGTTAATTTAACTGGTTCAAAAGCTATCCAGTTAGCTAACGAGCTACTATAAAGAACGGTTATAAAAAGGGAGAGCATGGCTAATTAATCAGCCATGCTCTCCCTTTTTATAAAATACGATTATAAATACCGTATATATTAATGTCTAATTGCCAGCCATTTTTTCAGTATCAACGGCATCGTCTATTTTCACCACCGTCTTGAGCATGTCGATGGCTTCATCAATAGTATTACACACTACCAAGCGCTCAAGATCTTGTTGTTTCATAAAACCTTGCTCGGCAGTATATTTTAAATGGTCAATCATACGATCATAAAAGCCATTAATATTAAGAATAATCATCGGCTTTTCATGTTGATACAGCTGACGCCAAGTCGCAATCTCCATAATTTCTTCAAGCGTTCCAAGTCCACCCGGTAAAGTAATAAAAGCGTCGGCATATTCTGCCATCACTGTTTTACGGGTATGCATGGTATCGGTCAAATGTAGACGTGTCAGCTGCTCATGGGCAATTTCATGTTTGAGCATAAAGGTTGGAATCACTCCCACCGCTTGCGCACCGCCTTTAATCACTTCATCGGCGACTGCACCCATCAACCCAATACTCGCGCCGCCATAAACCAAACCTAAACCGTTATCCGCTAGCGCACTACCCAGCTCGCGTGCCGCCTGCTCATATACCTCACTATTACCCGAACGTGAACCACAATAAACCGCAACCAGTGGCATCGCTAACGTTGATTTTTTCACCGCTTTTTCAATATTGGTAATATCCTGGCTAGTAATGACTTCATAAGTAGCGTTGTTAATGTTCATTTGCATATAGCTTCCTTAATTTTTATAGCAATTTTTTATTGAGTATGAGTTTATTGTGGTTTGCTTATAGAGTGAGTATTTATCAGAAGATTTATCACCTACAAATCATCTTCGAAAATAAACATTCAGGCATATATCGACGGACAATAGTATCCAAGATAAATGAGGTAGAACTTAGAAGTCACATTCGAGCGCCTTACTTACCAGTATTTATTTTAACATAAGCGATGCTATCACGCGCTAGCGACGATTTATCAATACGCAATGACTACACATTCATAGGTGAACACTGATATCTAAGTGGTAGTAACTGGATATAGACAATCTATCGTGATTAAAAATTCTATTAGTTGATAAAGTATTGGATCAACGAGCCTATTAATAAAAAAGATAAAATACAACAAGGTCAAACTATGGAAAACACTCATCCCAGTTATCAGACAGACACATACTCGCTCAGTATCATGACCGAGCGCAATCAAGCATTGGCAGCCACTGTTTATCGGCCTAAAGGCGAGGTGAAAACAGCCGTCATGATCGCACCAGCAACTGGCATCAAACGCCAGTTTTATCATAATTTTGCGACGTATTTAGCCGAGCAAGGCTTTGGCGTACTGAGCTTTGACAATGAGGGTATTGGCGACTCACTGTCGTCTAATTTGGCAAAATGTGACGCCTCTTTAATCAGCTGGGGTCGCCACGATATGCCGGCTGTGCTCGATGCCTTACAGGATGAGTTTGCCGCTGCCACTTATCATCTGATTGGTCATAGCGCAGGCGGTCAATTGATTGGCTTGATGCCGAATTACAAAGCTCTTGCCTCTGTGTTTAATGTTGCATGCTCTTCAGGTCGTATTAAAAACATGGCTATGCCTTATAAACTCAAGGCGGTGGGTTTTATGGATGCCTTTATTCCACTCACCAACTTAGCGTTAGGCTACACGCCATCGGATAAAATCGGTATGGGTGAACCACTACCGCGCGGCGTCGCTCGGCAATGGCGTGAGTGGTGCAACGGCGCAGGTTATATCAAGACCGCTTTCGGTAACACTGTGCACACGCATTTTTATGACGACATAACTGCACCATCTTTATGGCTTGGCTTTAGCGATGACAATATTGCCAATAGCAAAAACATGGATGATATGATTCGCGTATTTACCCAGATGCCCGTTGAAAAATGCTTTTTTGACCCGAAAGATTTTGGCCTGAACAGCATCGGTCACATGCGTTATTTTAGTCGTAAAACCAATGCCAAAGCACCACAGCTTTGGCAAATGGCGGTTGATTGGTTAAATAAACAGCAATAGTACTCCATCTACTCTTAGGTAGGGGCTGTATAATTGATTCACTTTAAAACCGATACGAGTGCTACTGGAGTAAATTTTTCGCAGCCTCTGTCACGCTTGCGAACAGCAAGCAAGAAAAATTGACAACAGTAGCACTGTGGCTATTTACTTTATTACAATCGTATCGATTTTATTTAGAACTACTTATAGGATAATTATATTTACTATTTTTCTTTCGCTGTTTCATCTTCTGCTTTGACGCGCTTGGTCAATGCAGAATATAGCGATGGCTGCATATTATGAATATTGCCTAGCATCCATCTCACATAGCTGACTGGCACCTCTTTAATCAGCTTGCCCTTATGTTTGCCAAAGGGCATTTTACTGACTGGATTGGCTTTATTGGAAATAGCATGAGCGGCCACAAAATCTGTCGGTGAAATTTGTAGGCGCTCGCAGCAAGCTTGATACAGTAAATAGCACATGCGCGCATCACCTAGCGCGTCATGAGCAGCAATGGTCATTCTGCTCGCCTCGCTGCTGCCTAGTAACTGCTCGATACATTTAGATTGGCTATAGGCGCTCCATTCTGGAAAGGCCACGCGCGCAAGCCGCACCGTGCAGATAAGCTTGGCAGACGGGCTACCAATCACTCGCCAGTCAAAACGGACATTATGACCGATCAAATACTGCGGCAACTCAAATTGCCCAAGCTCAAAACGCTCAAGACCAGCGACATCTTCATCGGTGATACCATGAATTTTAATGACGACCGGTGATATTGAACGTCCGCTGTTAAAGTATTTCATCCACTCAAACCCAGTCATGACATTAATGGTCGCGACTTGAACAGGTCTTGGGTCACGACCTTGGTCGGTTTCGGTATCGATAATAAGTGCTGTATCAGTCATAAAGGATTGGCCATAGATAACAACATTACCCCACTCTCAACTTGAAATAAGCAACTCAAACTGAAGAGGCGGGTTACCAAGTTTTTTGTTGAGTACAAAGCATAGATTATGTGACAGAATCTTACGAATCAATCGATGAGACAAATGCCATAAATCTCTTGCCCGTACCCTTTGTA
>NZ_RRYW01000135.1 GCF_014861365.1 Psychrobacter sp. FME6 | reverse complement strand
TAGGTCTTTTTTTCACCTCGCATTTGGTATTGCACTTCATGTGTTAATCTAAGATGTAATAAAAAATGAGAAAAATCAAGCGTAAAAAAAGCGTCTTAGCATGATGCCAGACGCTTTTTTAATAGAACAGCCAATGAATAACGGACTGTTTTAATCCAACCATGCATTAATCAATTTTAGGTGTTTTACCTTCATTAATTACTTCTGCATCAACCATGACGGTCTTAGCATCTTTCATTGATGGTAGCTCGTACATGGTTTCAAGTAGCGCGTTTTCAACGATAGAGCGCAAACCACGCGCCCCTGTTTTACGCTCCATGGCTTTTTTAGCGATGGCATCGAGGGCTTCTTGAGTAAAGCTAATATCAGCCCCTTCCATATCGAACAGATACTTATACTGTTTTACCAAAGCGTTCTTTGGTTCAGTGAGAATCTGTACCAAGGCTTCTTCGTCAAGCTCTTGTAGCGCAGCCAGTACTGGCAAACGACCAATCAGCTCAGGGATAAGACCAAACTTGATCAAATCTTCTGGCTCAACTTGCTGTAGCAAATCTGAGCTGCGTTTACTGTCATCTTTTGAGCTGATATCGGCGTTAAAACCAATACCACCTTTTTCTGTACGCTGTTGAATGACAGCATCAAGACCTGCAAACGCGCCACCAACGATGATTAAGATATTGCTAGTATCAACTTGGATCAGCTCTTGCTGTGGATGCTTACGACCGCCATGAGGCGGAATAGCAGCAACGGTGCCTTCGATAAGCTTTAGCAGAGCTTGCTGTACGCCTTCGCCTGATACGTCACGGGTGATAGACGGGTTGTCACCTTTTTTACTAATTTTATCAATCTCATCGATATAGATGATACCTTGTTCGGCTTTGCTCACATCATAGTCTGATGCTTGCAATAGCTTTTGAACGATGTTTTCAACGTCTTCACCGACATAACCCGCTTCGGTCAAAGTTGTCGCATCCGCCATCGCAAAAGGCACATCTAGCAGACGTGCTAAAGTTTGTGCCAGTAATGTTTTACCAGAACCTGTTGGACCAATCAGCAAAATATTACTTTTGGCTAGTTCAATCATTGCATCGTCAGCGCCAATTTTGGCTTTTTTGCTATCGCTGGCTAAGGTTTGGCTAACTTTTAGACGCTTATAGTGGTTATAAACCGCAACCGCCAATGCTTTCTTGGCAGCATCCTGTCCGATGACGTATTCATCAAGTTTGGCACGCAACTCTTTTGGCGTTGGTAGCTTTTTATTGACCCAAGAGGTATCGATTTCGCTATCATCATCACCGTCTTCGGCGCTGTCAGCGATTAAATCGGTACATAGCTCGATACATTCATTACAGATATTGGCATCGTCGGCGGCAATCAGCTGCTGTACATCGCTTTTGGCTTTGCCGCAAAACGAGCACTGCGGGGTGTTATCTTCTGCCATAAAAGGCGCTCCTAAAATTTAAAACTCACAAGTATTCTGATTATTGACATCAAGGCCAAAATGTATATCGTTAAGGCGCTTGATGCTTATCAAGGCTTCTGCTCTTATACGTCTACCATCACAGTAATTATAAAGAAGCAGGGCGGCGCTCTAATACTTCGTCAACCAAACCATATTCTTTGGCTTCTTTAGCATCCAACCAAAAATCACGCTCAACGTCTTTTTCGATTTTCTCTACTGGTTGACCCGTACGCTCAGCTAAAATCTCATTTAAACGGGCACGTGTTTTTAGAATTTCACGCGCGTTAATTTCGATATCTGTCGCTTGACCCTGCGCGCCGCCTGAAGGCTGATGAATCATCACGCGAGAGTTGGCTAGCGCATAACGTTTGCCTTTTTCACCTGCCGCAAGCAAGAATGAACCCATGCTATAAGCGCCGCCCATACAGATAGTCGATACTTCTGGCTTGATAAAGTTCATGGTATCAAAAATCGCTAAACCAGCACTCACTGAGCCGCCTGGTGAGTTGATGTATAAATGAATGTCTTTGTCAGGGTTTTCTGCTTCTAAGAATAATAATTGAGCGACGATTAGATTGGCCATATGGTCTTCGACTTGACCGGTCAAAAAGATAACGCGTTCACGCAATAGGCGCGAAAAGATATCAAACGAGCGTTCACCGCGAGATGACTGCTCAACCACCATCGGTACTAATGCGGCTTGAGTCGTGCTTTGTACATTGTCATGCGCACTCATGAGCATATCAAAATGCGGGTTGGCAGTGATGCGATCATAATCTGTCATAAAGATGTCCTGTTTATAAGTATATAGAATAAAGGGATTAAGGTTAGCTGCTGGCTAAATTTTTATTGGTGGTTATCATTGTAAACATTGCTGGCTTGTAATAAAACCTATCCGCTAATAAAAATTATCAAGGCCAATAAAAGGCAGTTAATATTGAAAGTCGCCAATAATAATGCCTACTAACAATAGCCGCAAAAAAATAATTGAGCCAATGGTAACTTTTTTATTAGAGTAATAGTAACGTTTTAATGTGAAAAATGACTTTGTATTAATAACATGAGTGTTCTTAATAATATGAGTGACTCCCTATTAATAAGGCGTCTGTACACATTTATCAAGGGGCTCAGCTATAAACTGTTTATAAAGATAGCCTTGACCCTTTGTCAGAGTACCAATAAAAATGCCCTAACAATGTGTTAGGGCATTTTTGGTTCAAGCTAAGCTATCTACCAATTAATGGCAATTTGCAAAGTTAGCTCCTAAGAAGTTATCTCTTAAGAATTTACATCGCTTGTTGCTGCTGTTGCTGAGCGGCTAGCAAGTCTTGGTAGCTGACTTCTTTGTCCGTCACTTTACCTTGCTCGATTAGATAATCAACCACTTGGTCTTCTAGTACCACAGACTCAATGTTAGCGCGTTGCTGTTTATCATTGGTATAGTACTCGATGACTTCTGCTGGATCTTCGTAGTTTTCAGCGGCTTCTTTGATGAAGCTTTCAACGCGCTCTTGATCGACTTCTAAGCCTTTGGTGTCGATAACGCGAGCAACGATGATGCCAAGACGGGCAGCACGTAACGCTTGTTCTTCGAACAGCTCGTTTGGCAGCATGTCTTTATCGAAGCTATCAGCATTGGCACCAAACTGCTGAGAAAAACGCTGCATCATCATGTTGCGCTGACGCTCAATTTCTTGCTCTAGCATGGCGTTCGGTACGTCAAACTCGTTCTTTTCTAGTAGTGCGTCAAAAGTCGCTTGTTTCACTTGGCTACGTGCTGCGTTTTTGATTTCGCGTTCCATGTTTTTGCGCACGTCTTCTTTTAACTTCTCAACACCGCCTTCTGTTACGCCGAATAGCTCAAGGAACTCTTCGTTGATTTCAGGCAATTTAGATCTTTCGACCAGTTTTACGTTGATTTTGAATTGTGCTTCTTTACCAGCCAAGTTTTCAGCTTGGTAATCTTCTGGGAAGGTCACGTCGATGACTTTTTCTTCGCCAGCTTTCATGCCTTTAATGCCAGTCTCAAAACCTGGAATCATTTGGTTGCTACCGATGACCAGTTTGAAGTCCTCAGATGAACCACCTTCAAATTTCTCACCGTCGATTGTACCTTCAAAATCAAAGGTTACTTGGTTGTCTTTTGCCGCCATGCCTTTTTTCTCGACGAACTCTTCACGTTGCTTTTGTAGGTTTTCGATCATGGTGTCGACGTCTTCTTCGTTAACCGTCGCAGTGTGACGCTCAACTTCGATTTCATCGATACCTTGAACTTCAACTTCTGGGAAGATTTCGACAGTCGCTTGATAAACTAAGAAATCATCTTCAAGTTTTACGTCGTCGATGTTAGGCATACCAACGGCGCGGATGTCTTCAGATTTGATCGCTTCAAAGACCGTATCACGGATCACATCGTTGATCACTTCTTGTTGAATGCCAGCACCGTACTGTGAACGGATATGTGACATTGGAACGTTACCTTTACGGAAACCGTCAATTTTGGCAGTTTTCGCAACTTGGCGAATACGGCCTTCAACTTTGTTTTGGATTTTTTCAACGGGCACTTTAACCGTTAGCTGAGTTTCTTTATTAGAAAGCTTGTTGGTTGTGACTTGTAAATCTGTAGCCATGTTCATTACACCTTTAGGATTAAATAATAAATAATAGGCAATCGTGCCCCAAAATACGGGCGCTTACTGTCGATTGCCGTTGGAATAAATAGGGGACATCGGTAGCTAGCAGCTCGGTAGTCAATGCCTTTAGTCATTACCGCGGGCACTAAATGATACTAAAAAGCGAAGCTATTTATCTTAATAGACACTACAAATATCAATAATAAAGCGTTAATAGGTCGCATAATAACGTTTTTTGCTCAATTATGCAGGCAAATAACGGCTTTCAGCAAAATTTTAAAAGTAGAACAGTATAATCTATCTGTTTATTAAAGTAAAAATTATCTGTTTACGGTCAAGTGAATTTAAATCTATAGTCAGTCCTAAATAAAATAAGTACAAATATTATCACGTGTTACTGGGACAAATTTTTCTTGCTTGCTTGCTGTGCCTGCGCAGACAGAGGCTACGCAAAATTTATCCCAGTAGTACTGTATTTTTTTATAGTGGAACGGCTATATTACATTTATAGTCCATTACACCTATAAAGGCAGCTGCGCCAATAATTGCTCAATCGCCTGTCCACGATGACTGATGCGGTTTTTATCAGCAGCGCTCAAGCTGGCAGCAGTCGCTTGCAGCTCTGGCAACCAAAACAGCGGATCATAGCCAAAGCCGCCCTCACCATGGGGCGTCTCTAAAATCTCACCGTGCCACAATCCTTGCGCGATAATCGGTAGCGGATCATCGGCATGACGAACCATGGCCAATACACAAACAAATAGCCCTTTAATCGGTTCGTTAGTCTGCGCATCGCGAATGGGCTGTAAGTCAGCAATAAGCTTGGCATTATTTTTGTCATCGTTACCATGCTCACCGGCATAGCGCGCAGAGTAAATACCCGGTGCGTTGCCCAGTACGGGTACACAAATCCCTGAATCATCCGCAATCGCTGGTAGTCCGCTGGCTCGGCTGGCATGTCGCGCTTTGATAATGGCGTTTTCTATAAAGCTCAGCCCATCTTCAATCGCATCATCGATATCAAGCTGACCTTGCGGGACGATGGTGACGTTTAAATTGGCGTCATCAAACAGTCTTTTAAACTCAGCAAGTTTGCCTTTATTGTTACTGGCAAGCACCCATTGATTAGCGGCTGCTGCTTGGCTCGATGGTGTGGCCTGTGAATAGGCTTCATTTGCGCTCGTCGTACTCATAGTGTCCGTCCAGCATTGGTTGTTTATTAAGAAGTATTTTATGTTTTAAACCCCACTCTCAACTTGAAATAAGCAACTCAAACTGAAGAGGCGGGTTACCAAGTTTTTTGTTGAGTACAAAGCATAGATTATGTGACAGAATCTTACGAATCAATCGATGAGACAAATGCCATAAATCTCTTGCTCGTACCCTTTGTA
>NZ_RRYW01000134.1 GCF_014861365.1 Psychrobacter sp. FME6 | reverse complement strand
TTCTCTTTGTTGTGGTAAACAAGAGTGTAAGGCGTTGCTTATTTTTTTCAACTATCTCCCAATTCTATACAGCCCCTAATCGATAACGAATATTTTAAGGTAAAAGTAATGACTGGACTTATAAATAGTCGCCTACAAGAAGCGCTTATAGCACTCAAAGCCACCCAACAATATCGTCAACTACCCAACCTTCAACATAATGGGCCATACGTTATTAGCGAAGGTAAGACCTTACTCAATATTACCAGTAACGACTATCTTGGCTTAGGCGGCGACACTGAATTACAAAACGAATTTCTCAACCAAATAAGACTCCTATCAGCCGCACAAACACCTAAAATGAGTGCGACGTCCTCACGCTTGCTCACTGGAAGTGATGCACAACTGCAAGCGCTAGAGTCTGAGTTGCAGGAATGGTATCAAACCGCGGTGGACAAACAAGATACCTCTGTCTCAAAGTCGGTGTTGGTATTGAATAGCGGCTATCATGCCAACCTTGGCATATTACCAGCCCTAACAGCCTTGCCAGTCAAAACGCTTATTCTGGCTGACAAGCTAGTACATGCCAGTATTATCGATGGTCTGCGTCTAAGTCAAAGCAAGCTGGTTACCTATCGCCGTTATCGTCACAATGATTATGAGCATTTGGCTACATTTATTAAGCAAGCAAATCCAGACATTGAGCGCATTATTGTTGTCACTGAAAGCATCTTTAGTATGGATGGTGATCGTGCTGATTTATGTCAACTGGTACAATTAAAAGCCAAAGATGCTCGCATTGAGCTGTATGTCGATGAGGCTCATGCCATTGGTGTGTTGGGTGATACAGGCTTGGGACTCGCAGAAGAAACACAGACATTGGCTAATATTGACTATTTGGTCGGTACTTTTGGTAAAGCTTTTGCCTCAGTAGGTGCTTATATCATGTGTGATGACATCGTCAAGCAATGGCTGATTAACACCATGCGTCCGCTCATTTTTAGTACTGCATTACCCCCTATCAATCACGCATGGACACGGTTTATTTTAGCAAAAATGCCAACGCTAAATGACCAACGTGCGCATTTAGCGCAATTGTCTACCAAGCTTAGTCGAGCCATCGTCCAACGACACCGTGTCTCTCCAACTATTCAATATCCAAACTATGAGTCACCCATTGTGCCTTACATATTGGGTGATAACGCCAGCACTCTTGCCAAAGCACAACAGTTGCAAGCAGCAGGTTTTTACGCGATGCCTATCAGGCCACCCACCGTTCCTGCAAACACGGCGCGTATCCGTTTGGTCATGAATGCCAAGCTAACAAATAAAGACTGCGAGCAATTGATAAGACAGTTATGACGCTGTTCTGTAATAGAGATGTCAGCGCTACTATCGATTGATAACTGGCTCACTTGGATATAATAAACCTTATGAAAACACTCGCCAAAACGGATACATTTAGCACCAGAAAAAAAACCATCGCTCGTCATTTTGCCAATGCCAGCGACTATGACCAGCATGCCAATATTCAGCAGCAAGTCTGTCAATACTTATCCTCCAATATTGCACATGCGCAGCAAGATAGTGTGTTGGAAGTCGGTGCAGGAACCGGTCAAATGACCCGTTTAATAGCTGCACAGATACAAAGCCAGCATTGGCTGATCAATGAGTTATGCGCTGAACAGACCGATACACTGCAATCAATATTACCAACTGCCGATATAGAGATCGGTGATGCTGAAACCATGGATTTGGTAGCAAAGCATAGTTTGATAATCAGTGCTAACGCAGTGCAGTGGTTTGATAAGCCTTTAAGTTTCGTCGCACAGTCAGCGTTACGCTTACAAGCGGGCGGTCAACTGCTATTTAACACTTTTACGCCAAATAATTTTTGGCAGATTAAGCGTTTGACTGGTCAAGGACTCGATTATCCAGACATTGATGAGTGGCAATTAGCACTCGTCAATGCTGGATTTGAGAAAATCAAACTGTTCACCCAGCGTTTTGAGTTACCGTTTTCCAGTCCCTACGCTGTCTTAAAACATATGAAACTGACGGGCGTATCGACGAATCGTACTCAAATAAACTCCAGCAATACCCAGTCCTTTAGGTGGACAAAAGCACGCTTGCAACAGTTTGAGTCAGATTATTGGCAACATTTTTCAGCGCAAGATGATATTGGGCAGCCTATCGTTAATTTGACTTACGAAGTACTGATAGTGAGTGCGTTTAAACCGTAAAGACAAGATATAGAGTGGTAGGTTATCTTTTATAAATAACAACCATAAAAAAACGCACCCCGAAGGATGCGTTTTTCTAATTGAACAGCTTGTTAATTTAACTAATTATTAATAGCCTTACTTTTTGTCTTCGTCTACTTCAGTAAACTCAGCATCAACGACATCATCGTCGGCTTGGCTACTATCCGCTGCGCCTTCAGCGCCTTCTTGGAACTGGCTTGGATCCATACCCTCTGCGCCCGCACCACTATCAGCGTAAATCTTTTGGCTGATTGGTAAGAAAGCGTTATCTAAGGCTTCAAGTTTGGCTTTGATATCGTCATGGTCATCTTCTTTCGCCGCTGTTTCAAGCTCAGTGACCGCTGCTTCTACTGTTGATTTTTCATCTTCAGTGACTTTATCT
The DNA here is from genome assembly GCF_014861365.1 of Psychrobacter sp. FME6. GTDB lineage: Bacteria > Pseudomonadota > Gammaproteobacteria > Pseudomonadales > Moraxellaceae > Psychrobacter. The sequence continues at coordinate 2,934 of NZ_RRYW01000134.1, read as the reverse complement.
TCCGCTTCTTTTAGCGCTTTTTGTACCGCATGGATACGACCATCTGCTTCGTTACGCACTTGCGCTAGGTTAGCAAATTTCTCATCTTCCGCAGCGTTTGCTTCTGCGTCACGAACCATTTGCTCGACTTCTTCATCCGACAAGCCAGAATCTGCTTTAATCTGGATACTTTGCGCTTTACCAGTACCTTTATCAGTTGCTGAGATATTCATGATACCGTCAGCGTTGATGTCGAAGCTCACTTCGATTTGTGGTAGACCACGTGGTGCTGGTGGAATGTCCGTTAAATCAAAACGTCCAAGCTGTTTATTTTGGTTGGCGATTTTACGCTCACCTTGATAAACCTGAATGGTTACGGCTGGCTGGTTGTCTTCTGCCGTTGAGAATACCTGTGATTTCTTGGTAGGAATCATGGTGTTTTTCTCGATAACTGGGGTCATAACACCACCCATGGTTTCGATACCTAGCGTCAATGGCGTCACATCAAGCAATAGTACGTCAGTTTTATCACCAGACAACACCGCGCCTTGAATCGCTGCACCAGCGGCTACTGCTTCGTCAGGGTTCACGTCTTTACGTGGCTCTTGACTGAAGAACTCTTGTACTTTTTGCTGTACCAATGGCATACGAGTCTGACCACCAACTAAGATGACATCATCGATATCGCCAATTTTTAGACCAGCATCTTCTAGGGCAGTTTTACATGGGCCCATTGTACGTTGTACTAGCTCTTCTGTTAGGCTCTCAAGTTTTGAGCGACTGATAGTAACTACCAAATGCTTAGGACCACTGCTATCAGCGGTGATATATGGCAAGTTCACTTCAGTACTTTGGGCACTTGATAGCTCAATTTTCGCTTTCTCTGCCGCTTCTTTTAGACGCTGCATCGCCAGAGAGTCACCTTTTAGGTTAACGTCTTGGTCTTTTTTGAATTCAGCCACTAAAAAGTCAATCAAGGCTGAGTCAAAGTCTTCACCACCAAGGAATGTATCACCATTGGTCGCTAGTACTTCAAATTGCTGCTCGCCATCGACATCAGCGATTTCGATGATTGATACGTCAAATGTACCACCACCCAAGTCATAAACGGCAACAGTGCTATCGCCTTGCTTTTTGTCCATACCATAAGCAAGTGCAGCAGCCGTTGGTTCGTTAATGATACGTTTTACATCTAGACCAGCAATTTTACCAGCGTCTTTAGTCGCTTGACGTTGTGAGTCATTGAAGTAAGCAGGTACAGTAACGACCGCTTCAGACACGCTTTCACCAAGATAGTCTTCGGCAGTTTTTTTCATCTTTTTCAAGATTTCAGCAGACACCTGTGGTGGTGCTAATTTTTTACCATTGATTTCTACCCACGCATCACCGTTATCCGCTTTGGCGATTTTGTACGGCACCATACCGATATCTTTTTGCACAACTTTGTCATCAAAGCGACGACCAATCAAACGCTTGATTGCAAATAAGGTGTTGCTTGGATTGGTCACTGCTTGACGCTTGGCTGACTGACCAACGAGGATTTCGTCATCTTTATAAGCGACAATCGATGGTGTGGTACGAGTACCTTCAGCGTTTTCGATAATTTTAACTTTATCGCCTTCCATCACTGCGACACATGAGTTAGTTGTACCTAAATCAATACCAATTACTTTACCCATAATTAATTGCTCCTAATTTATTTTTAAACAAAAATATTTATATCATCAGACCTTAGAAATTGTCTCTAGCGGGTCACTTGTTGCTTTATATAGGTTTACGTGGTCGTTTTTTCAAGTCAATAACCACGTAAATAATGCCTTTTATGTGATTTTTTGTGAAAACCCTTACTTCTGATAAGGTTTAGCACTGTTAAAGACTTCTTTTTTAAATACTAATACCCGCGGTACTAGTTTTTAAGCCGAATTGTCTTAAATACTATTATCTTAAATACTATTGCCCAACACGTACCATTGCTGGACGCAATAGACGACCGTTTAAGCTATAGCCTTTTTGCAACACTGTACCAACCGTATCAGCTGGCGCATCGGGGTCGATACCTACCGCTTCATGTAAGTCAGCGTTAAATTTTTCGCCTTGTGGTTCAACCACTTCGACACCATTTTTATTTAACACGTCTAATAACGCTTTATGGGTCAGTTTTACACCTTCAGTAACAGGATCATCTGCATGGGCGTTTTCGATAGCACGCTCTAGGTTGTCGACGACTTCTAACAACTCTTTTGCAAACTTTTGCAGGGCGAATTTTTTGCTTTTATCTGTTTCCTGCTCCATGCGTTTTTGCGCATTATAAGCTTCAGCATTGGCGCGAGCAGTGCCTTCTTTGGCTTGTTTAACTTCGCCTTCTAGCTCTTTAATGCGCGCAGCAAAGGTATCAAGGTTAATTTCATTCTCGATAGTCGCTTCTTCGCCTTCGTTGTTTTGTGGATCAAACTCTTTCATGGTTTCTTCCAAAATACTGTCGCTATGCTCAATATTGTCATGCGTCACATTTTGATCAACAGGCTCTTGATTTTGGTTTTGCTCGCTCATGATAACTCCTTAGAATTTTAATAATGCTTAGATTAACACACCAAGTGCAACGCTAAATTATATTATAGAACACCTGATTGGGCGTTTTAAACCCTAAGCGTTTTCTTGGTCTGTTGTTTAGTTTATTCTCAATGTCCTGTATCTCATTATCAGAGACTTGTCTAAAGTCACAACCCTTAGGCAAGAACTCTCTGATTAATCCGTTGGTATTCTCGTTGGTTCCTCGCTGCCATGACGCATAAGCATCGGCAAAGAAGAAAGCGCTAAAGAGCTTTTGTTTCACCTTCTTATGCTGAGCAAACTCTTTACCATTATCAGAGGTAATGGTCTTAACCTGCAACCTCACTGGCTTTAGGATACCTATCATTGCCTCTGATACTTGCTGTGCCGTTTTATGACCCACAC
>NZ_RRYW01000133.1 GCF_014861365.1 Psychrobacter sp. FME6 | reverse complement strand
GAATAGAGAGCTGACGATGACCTACTCTCACATGGCCGGAGCCACACTACCATTGGCGCGATGATGTTTCACTTCTGAGTTCGGTAAGGGATCAGGTGGTGCCATCATGCTATTGTCGTCAGCAAAGGGGGTTAGATATGAGTCTGTTTGTTTGACTTATCATCCTACTTGACTGAATCAAGGTTATAGGTGATATCGAAATAATTGGCTGTCTTGATACAAAACCACTTGGGTGTTGTATGGTCAAGCCAAACGAGCAATTAGTACAGGTTAGCTACACACATCGCTGTGCTTCCACACCCTGCCTATCAACGTCCTAGTCTTGAACGGCTCTTTAGGGAAATCTAATCTTGAGGTGGGCTTCCCGCTTAGATGCTTTCAGCGGTTATCCCATCCGAACGTAGCTACCGGGCAATGCCATTGGCATGACAACCCGAACACCAGCGGTTCGTCCACTCTGGTCCTCTCGTACTAGGAGCAGATCCTCTCAAATTTCCAACGCCCACGGTAGATAGGGACCGAACTGTCTCACGACGTTCTAAACCCAGCTCGCGTACCTCTTTAAATGGCGAACAGCCATACCCTTAGGACCTGCTTCAGCCCTAGGATGAGATGAGCCGACATCGAGGTGCCAAACACCGCCGTCGATATGAACTCTTGGGCGGTATCAGCCTGTTATCCCCAGAGTACCTTTTATCCGTTGAGCGATGGCCCTTCCATACAGAACCACCGGATCACTAAGACCTACTTTCGTACCTGCTCGACTTGTGGGTCTCGCAGTTAAGCGCGCTTTTGCCTTTATACTCTATGAACGATTTCCGACCGTTCTGAGCGCACCTTCGTACTCCTCCGTTACTCTTTAGGAGGAGACCGCCCCAGTCAAACTACCCACCATACATTGTCCTCGGTATTGTTATACCTGAGTTAGAACCCCAACATGACCAGGGTGGTATTTCAAGATTGGCTCCACCAAGACTAGCGTCTCGGCTTCAAAGCCTCCCACCTATCCTGCACAAGTCAGGTCAAAGTTCAATGTAAAGCTGTAGTAAAGGTTCACGGGGTCTTTCCGTCTAGCCGCGGGTACACAGCATCTTCACTGCGATTTCGATTTCACTGAGTCTCTGCTGGAGACAGCGCTGCCATCATTATGTCATTCGTGCAGGTCGGAACTTACCCGACAAGGAATTTCGCTACCTTAGGACCGTTATAGTTACGGCCGCCGTTTACTGGGGCTTCGATCAAGAGCTTCGCTTACGCTAACCCCATCAATTAACCTTCCAGCACCGGGCAGACATCACACCCTATACGTCCACTTTCGTGTTTGCAGAGTGCTGTGTTTTTAATAAACAGTTGCAGCAGCCTGGTATCTGCGACTGCCAATAGCTTACGGAGCAAGTCCTTCACCATCAGCAGCGTACCTTCTCCCGAAGTTACGGTACCATTTTGCCTAGTTCCTTCAGCAGAGTTCTCTCAAGCGCCTTGGTATTCTCTACCTGATCACCTGTGTCGGTTTAGGGTACGATTCGTTTATGACTATTGCTTAGAAGCTTTTCCTGGAAGCATGGTATTTGCCACTTCGTCCTACAAGTAGGACTTGCTATCAGATCTCGGTATAAAACAGCCCGGATTTACCTAAGCTGTAAACCTACATCCTTCCACTCAGACAACCATCGCTGAGCTGGCATAACCTTCTCCGTCCCTCCATCGCATCATAAACAAGTATCAGAATATTAACTGATTTCCCATCGACTACGCCTTTCGGCCTCGCCTTAGGGGTCGACTCACCCAGCCCCGATTAACGTTGGACTGGAACCCTTGATCTTCCGGCGTGCGAGCTTTTCACTCGCATTATCGTTACTCACGTCAGCATTCGCTCTTGTGATACCTCCAGCACACTTTACAATGCACCTTCACAGGCTTACACAACGCTCCCCTACCACTTGAAAACAAATTCAAATCCGCAGCTTCGGCTCCTAGTTTGAGCCCCGTTACATCTTCCGCGCGGGCCGACTCGACTAGTGAGCTATTACGCTTTCTTTAAAGGATGGCTGCTTCTAAGCCAACCTCCTAGCTGTCTATGCCTTCCCACCTCGTTTCCCACTTAACTAGGAATTTGGGGCCTTAGCTGGCGGTCTGGGTTGTTTCCCTCTCCACAATGGACGTTAGCACCCACTGTGTGTCTCCCGGATATCACTCATCGGTATTCGGAGTTTGCATCGGTTTGGTAAGTCGGTATGACCCCCTAGCCGAAACAGTGCTCTACCCCCAATGGTGTTCGTCCGAGGCGCTACCTAAATAGCTTTCGGGGAGAACCAGCTATCACCGAGTTTGATTAGCCTTTCACCCCTATCCACAAGTCATCCCCTGGCTTTTCAACGACAGTGGGTTCGGTCCTCCGGTGCCTGTTACGGCACTTTCAACCTGCTCATGGATAGATCACTCGGTTTCGGGTCTATACCCTGCAACTAAACGCCCTATTAAGACTCGGTTTCCCTACGGCTCCCCTAAATGGTTAACCTTGCTACAGAATATAAGTCGCTGACCCATTATACAAAAGGTACGCGGTCACCCTAATAAATTAAGGCTCCCACTGCTTGTACGCACACGGTTTCAGGTTCTATTTCACTCCCCTCACAGGGGTTCTTTTCGCCTTTCCCTCACGGTACTGGTTCACTATCGGTCAGTCAGGAGTATTTAGCCTTGGAGGATGGTCCCCCCATCTTCAAACAGGATTTCTCGTGCCCCGCTCTACTTAATATGTTAACGCTAATGTTTCGAATACAGGACTATCACCTACTACGGTCAGCTTTCCCACGCTGTTCTTCTACATTAGCACTAATCGGCTTCTCCCCGTTCGCTCGCCGCTACTAGGGGAATCTCAATTGATGTCTCTTCCTAAGGGTACTGAGATGTTTCACTTCCCCTCGTTCGCTTCTTGTACAAGTACAAGATACCTAGCTTATGCTAGGTGGGTTTCCCCATTCAGAAATCTCCGGATCACAGGATATTGCCGCCTCCCCGAAGCTTATCGCAGGCTGTCACGTCTTTCATCGCCTCTGACTGCCAAGGCATCCACCATGTGCGCTTAATTACTTGACCATACAACCCCAAAGGGTCTTTGTCAGCAATTATAACGATATCACCTATGTTTACGCTTGATTCAGTTCTCTTTACTTTTTTAATAACTCACTACTGGGATAACAACTGATGTCGTTAAATAGCGAGTTATTAAGGTTAGGAACAACGCGTGAACACGTGTTCCTAACCCAGACTCATATCTATGTTTTTAAATAGTTCCTATGCTCTCGTCGAGTCATAAGTTTCCGTATAAAACAGAAGTAAATAATCAGCAATGATCACTTAATTCTATTTGATACCTATCTATTTATTCGCACTTAAAGCTTACTACCGTCTATAGTGGTGGAGCCAAACGGAGTCGAACCGTTGACCTCCTGCGTGCAAGGCAGGCGCTCTACCAACTGAGCTATGGCCCCATGTAATAAATGGTGGGTCTAGGTGGACTTGAACCACCGACCCCCGCGTTATCAACACGGTGCTCTAACCAGCTGAGCTACAGACCCTAATACGTTCGTTATAAACGTAAGCTTAAACTAAAGAACAACTTGTTGTGAATTCTTGCTGACCGAATGCCATCTATAAGGAGGTGATCCAGCCGCAGGTTCCCCTACGGCTACCTTGTTACGACTTCACCCCAGTCATCAACCACACCGTGGTGAACGCCTCCCCGAAGGTTAAGCTATCCACTTCTGGTGCAATCAACTCCCATGGTGTGACGGGCGGTGTGTACAAGGCCCGGGAACGTATTCACCGCGGCATTCTGATCCGCGATTACTAGCGATTCCTACTTCATGGAGTCGAGTTGCAGACTCCAATCTGGACTACGATAGGCTTTTTGAGATTCGCATCACATCGCTGTGTAGCTGCCCTCTGTACCTACCATTGTAGCACGTGTGTAGCCCTGGTCGTAAGGGCCATGATGACTTGACGTCGTCCCCGCCTTCCTCCAGTTTGTCACTGGCAGTATCCTTAGAGTTCCCGGCTTAACCCGCTGGTAACTAAGGACAAGGGTTGCGCTCGTTACGGGACTTAACCCAACATCTCACGACACGAGCTGACGACAGCCATGCAGCACCTGTATTCTAATTCCCGAAGGCACTCCCGCATCTCTGCAGGATTCTAGATATGTCAAGACCAGGTAAGGTTCTTCGCGTTGCATCGAATTAAACCACATGCTCCACCGCTTGTGCGGGCCCCCGTCAATTCATTTGAGTTTTAACCTTGCGGCCGTACTCCCCAGGCGGTCTACTTATTGCGTTAGCTGCGTCACTAAGTCCTCAAGGGACCCAACGACTAGTAGACATCGTTTACGGCGTGGACTACCAGGGTATCTAATCCTGTTTGCTACCCACGCTTTCGAGCCTCAGTGTCAGTATGATGCCAGAAGGCTGCCTTCGCCATCGGTATTCCTCCAGATCTCTACGCATTTCACCGCTACACCTGGAATTCTACCTTCCTCTCACCTACTCTAGCTCAACAGTATCAGATGCAGTTCCCAGGTTAAGCCCGGGGATTTCACATCTGACTTATCAAGCCACCTACGCTCGCTTTACGCCCAGTAATTCCGATTAACGCTTGCACCCTCTGTATTACCGCGGCTGCTGGCACAGAGTTAGCCGGTGCTTATTCTGCAGCTAATGTCATCGTCCGTGGGTATTAACCACGGAGTCTTCTTCACTGCTTAAAGTGCTTTACAACCAAAAGGCCTTCTTCACACACGCGGCATGGCTGGATCAGGGTTGCCCCCATTGTCCAATATTCCCCACTGCTGCCTCCCGTAGGAGTCCGGGCCGTGTCTCAGTCCCGGTGTGGCTGATCATCCTCTCAGACCAGCTACAGATCGTCGCCATGGTAGGCCTTTACCCCACCATCTAGCTAATCCGACTTAGGCTCATCTAATAGCGAGAGCAGTAAACTGCCCCCTTTCTCCCGTAGGTCGTATGCGGTATTAATTCGAGTTTCCCCGAGCTATCCCCCACTACTAGGTAGATTCCTAAGTGTTACTCACCCGTCCGCCGCTCGACGCCTGATAGCAAGCTATCATCGTTTCCGCTCGACTTGCATGTGTTAAGCCTGCCGCCAGCGTTCAATCTGAGCCATGATCAAACTCTTCAGTTTAATCTTGCTATGAAGCTCTTTAAAGAAGCTTCTAAACTTGGCTCATCTAATCTGGCAAAATCGCTAAAAATTATGTTCGTAATGAATTAACTTTGAGTTTTTCTGCTGTCTTAAATGATAATTTTTATAGTTAGAATTGATTCCGAAAAGAAATCAAAACCAACTTTATTTTTTAGCATTCTGAATCAGCAAAAATCCACACAAGTTGTTCTTTAGTTATGCTTTTAAATAGTGTCTCATCTCTGTCGTCCAGTAGATGATTTATCTGGTATTGCTTGTTGCTAGTCGGTTAAGTTAATAACTTATCCTATCTAGCGAGCCGACTATCATATCATAATGATTTGGTTTGTCAAGCTTTTTTATAATTTGTTTCAATGAGTTAGCTG
>NZ_RRYW01000132.1 GCF_014861365.1 Psychrobacter sp. FME6 | reverse complement strand
TTAAAGCAGACGTCCAGTTACGGATTGGCATCGACCACTTTTTAGAGGCCTGCTGAGGTTCATGTGGCTCTGAGGGCTTCTGTGTGCGTTCTGCTATATCTCTAGGTGCGGTGCTTGTGACTGTTTGATCCGTAAGTCGGACTTCGCTGTTATGTCCTTGCCCCAATTCGTTGCTCTCGCTGCTACCAACTGGCGGTAATTCTCGTCCTCGCTCATTTGTATGGCGTTCAGTGCTGATCTGTCTATCCAATCTTGCACTAACTGGCTCGATTCTTTCTTGTTCTTGCTCATTATCAACACTCCTAATGGGTTCAGGTTCAGCCGTTGGTATTCCTAGATCATCAAAGGCTTGGTATAGCTTAGGCTGTTTTTCAGCAATGTCTCTTTTGACTTCGGGTAGCCTACGTTTGATAAACTGTAGCTTGTTATGAAGCTCGGCTGCTTGTTTAAGCTGTTTTCTTAAAATGTCGTTAATTTTCTCATTACTATTGGTTTCGAGAACTTTATTATATTTGGCTACTTCACGATTGATGTCGCCACGGTCTGTTTTGATGCCTTTACGCTCTAATGCACTAGCAGCCACACCCATTTTAATGGTTGGCTCACGCTCTAAACCTTGATCTTTCAGACTTCTATGGTCAATCTCTATCCCATACTCACGCAAATGCTCATTAGCAGTCTTCGCCCATTGTTCACGCCAATAGACCACCTCACCGCTCTTTCTCTCGTCTAGCTCACGAGTTTTCTTAGTTAGGACTTACGCAAAACCAGAGATATATTGCCAACCTAAAGCATAGCGTAGTACCATAATAGTCATGAAGAAGCCTAAAGTAACCCGACTAGATTATTGCCAGTATCTCATGGTGAGCCAAATAAACTACACCATCACCAACTATGCTGATCATCATCCTGAGAACATCAGTCATGACCGTATCAACCGTTATATTAAAGGTGACAAGCTCAAACCTCGTCTAGTATGGGAACAAGTTAAACAAGACATTGTCGCCGATGCTGAGGGTTACTTGCTCTTTGATGATACGGTATTAGACAAAGATCACAGTCATAAGATAGAACTGGTCAACCGCCAATATAGTGGCAATGCTAAACGATTAATTAAAGGCATTGGTCTTGTAAACTGCATCTACGTTAACCCGCATACCCAGCAGTATTGGGTTATTGACTACCGTATTTACGACAAAGCCATCGATGGTAAAACCAAGCTTGATCATTTAGAAGATATGTTACGACACACGATCGAGTACAAGCAATTGGTATTTAAAACGGTGCTTATGGACAGCTGGTATGCCACTAAAGATATCATGCTGACCATTGATGGTTTAGGTAAAATCTTTTACTGTCCGCTTAAGAGCAACCGTTTGGTTGATGATTCTAAGGGGCAACGCGCTTATACCTCAGTCAGTGCTTTACAATGGACTGAGGCCGAACAAGATAATGGCAAATTAATTAAGATCAATAAATTTCCTAAAGACTATAAAGTGCAACTGTTTCGGGTTGTGGTGAGTGCTCACCGCACGGATTGGGTCGTAACCAACGACACCACTCAAACAAATCGTGATGACGTACAACAGGTGTGCGCCATACGCTGGAAGATTGAGCAGTTTCATCGTGAGATTAAGCAATTAACAGGTATAGAGTCTAATCAGTGTCGAAAAGCACGTATTCAGCGCAATCATATTTGCTGTTCTATATTAGTTTGGATAAGTTTGACCCGTATTGCTAGGCAGACAAAGAAAACGGTATATCAGTTAAAACATGGCTTGCTGAGCCCATCCCAGATTCTGTGTAACTGACGTTTAGATTAAATACTTACACAAAATTTAGGAAGGTCTCAATCCTTCTTTAAAGTTTCCTCAAAATCCCAACATGGGGATGATTTACTAAATTCTATAGTTACAAAAGTAGAGTCTCTATTCTCCCCAAGTGCTAACCCATACTTATCTTTACAGAATAAATATCGCCCTTTCTCCTGATAATCTTTTTTATACTGTATCCAACCATCGGCTTTGATTTTACTTATATTATCGTCAGTTATACCATCACTATCTTCAAACATTATTCCGTAACGTAACGAACTACTACCCCTGCTCGTTCGACCTTCAGATATTGAGTTACTCTTAAAAATCTCCTTTAAAGAGGGTGCAAGCTTTTCTCGAGCAATAATTTCACTTTTTTTGACGTTTTCAAGATAATTTTCAGGTGTTTCTAATTTTTCTTTGAACATCATAGCCATAATGAAAACAAATACTCCAGAGAAAAATATGTTAAATGTGCGTTGACTAAAAAAACCTTTATTATTTTCTTTCATGCCTTTCTCTCGTTAGCGGTAAGGCTTTTTAATATATAGCCGACGGTTCGATGCTCTATAGGTAACCCTCCCAAACTTAAGACACCTAATAAATAGAATTAAGCTGCCTGATTGAGTTTCTGTATCGGTGTAAAACCGCCATTGCCCATGTTTGGGCGCTTATGATTATAATGGTATAACCAGTTTTCTGCTTGTGCGCGTACCTGCTCTAGATTATCAAACAGCTCCTGATTTAACCAATCATATCTCATGGTTCTGTTAAAGCGCTCTACATACGCATTTTGCTGTGGATTGCCAGGTTCAATATAGCTTAAGATGATACCTTGCTGCTCAGCCCAGTCTTTGAGCGCATTACTGATGTATTCAGGGCCGTTATCGCATCTTATCTGCACAGGTTTGCCTCGGTACTCAATAAGCTGATTAAGACTGCGTATGACCCTTTGCGCCGGTAGCGAGAAGTCGACTTCAACGGTGAGTGCCTCACGGTTGTAATCATCAATGACATTGAACAGTCTAAAGCCGCGGCCATCAGTTAAGCTGTCGTGCATAAAGTCCATGCTCCAGCTTTGGTTAATCCTATCAGGTACTGCTAATGGTATTGGTTTAGCACGTTTAATGCGACGCTTAGGTTTGATTCTAAGGTTGAGTTCAAGCTCGCAGTAGATGCGATATACCCGCTTATGGTTGTACTGCAGTCCTAGCACATTACGCAAGGTTAAAAAGCACAAGCCAAAGCCCCAGTTCTTGTTCTCATCGGTCAGTTTGATAAGTAAGTCCGCTATTTGCTGGTTCTCATCTGTTGCCACCGACTTGTGATAATAACAGGTGACGCTGATGTTAAAGATACGGCAAGCACGGCGTATGCTAATGCTACGATCTTCAATATAGTGACAAGCCATCTGCCGGCGCCTTTGGGGCGCTACCACTTTTTTGTCATGGCATCCTGTAGAATATCGGACTTAAGACATTCGTCAGCATACATCTTCTTAAGACGTGCATTTTCAACTTCAAGTTCTTTTAAGCGCGCAATTAAAGAGGCATCCATGCCGCCATACTTTGAGCGCCAGTTGTAAAAGGTACTTTGGCTGATGTTATGCTCGCGGCACAGCTCAGTGATAGGAACGCCTTGTTCGGCTTGTTTTAGGATGTTGACGATTTGGTTGTCGCTAAAGCGTGTCTTTTTCATAGGATTCTCCTGCTGGTGTATTTTAGCAGTTAATCTCTATTTGTAAGTGTTCTTATTTATTGGGGGGATTACCATGAAATCTTTGATATTGAGCCTGTTAGATGTTTTGGTTATTTGACAGATAAGTACAGACATTGCTCACCTAAAATGCATAACAAATTTTTGATTTTCGCTAAGTTCGATACAGACTCTAAGAAAATCAAAGCTACAAAGGTCTGGAGTGGTTCAGCTAATTTAACAGAGATGTCGATGCATTCTTTAGAAAATGCTATTTTAATAGAAGATGAAGTTATAGCTGCGCAGTATCTAAAAGAATATGAGTATATTTACTATCTATCTGAAAGCTTGAACTGGGACTCTACTTGGACCTCTCCTTTCAGAGCAAAAAACTCAGGGTGAATTTATGAATAAAAGACCAAAGATTATTGAAGAAAAACCTATGGATAAATCTATAGATAAACCTGAAAAGCCACTCAGGACTATTCATAATATTGAAGCACTTAGGAAGAAGATTGGTTGCACATCTTATGATGAGCTAAAAATACTTGGGTATGATGTTGATGGTTATTTTTCTAGAAAGGAAGAAGAGCGCAAAGAAGCTATGTATAGTAATACTATACCAATAGGCTACGATAGTGATGGATGTTACTGGGGAACTTAAAATAAGTGGGTTTTTATTTAGTATTGCTTTTAAGATTAGGTGGATTTGGTAACTTACAGCTTGCCCACTCAGCCAACCCATTCGCTTGCAAATCATTGCCTTGATGTCGGGCTGCTCTTAATCTTTTAAGAGTTTTTCGTGTTGGATGAACATTGAAATAAGAGACTCCAACACCTGTAATTATTGCTCTACCATTGTCTTTATCTTGGAACTTAATCTTTTTATTGTTGATTTTGAATCCGTAGTAGTGGCAAATCTTTATTACTTCACTAATGATAAAGTTTTGAATGTCTTTATCATTGAAACTGAAGGTAAGGTCATCTGCATATCTACTATAAACAACGTCGCTATGACACGATTGCATACTGTCGATAAGCATGCTGTCGAACTCAATCATTGCTATATTTGCGGCATAGGGACTTGTAGGAAATCCCTGAGGAAGCCTATCTTCAATGAAAATGAAATACGAGATCTCTTCTGGTAGATATTTTTGTAAATGCTTAGTTTTTATGTTGTCAAAAAAATCTTTTATATCCAAACTTAATACATAGCGATTTTTAAGGTGCTGAGCCGCATTAGTGACACAGTTCTTGCCTGAAAAAAAAGCATGATCACAATCGTATTTACGATTCTTATCGTAAATGACTTCTAAGGGCTTTAATAAAGTTTTTAGGTGTTTTTTATATACTTCATCAGGGATGAAAATATTACGAAACTTGCCATTATTTTTAGATAGCTTTACTCTTTTGTAAGTATAAATATCTTCAGTTTCTTTAGACAATATATACTCCGAAACCTTTCTTTAGTTATATAAAAAGCCCAGTCAAAAGTTACGTAATCCCCAGGGCTCCCTAGGGAGCCAGAACTTATAGTCTTTTGCGGGGGTGTACATGCACAATCCAGTTTAAAGCGGACGAAACGTCTACGCCAAGATCATGCCATAGCTAACTATGATAGGGCTTGATAGATGCTAGAGCATTTTATAGTTTAAGTAAAGAGACAAGTCTGTCGGGTTAGTTAGAGTAGATATCAAAAATTTAGATTCCAAGATACTGCGTAAATTCTACTACGGTAAAACCGTCAAATAATGGTCTTGTTTGAGCTAATGAACCAATTAAAATAGACTATATTTTCGGAACTACTAGTAATAGGCTGCTAGCCTTAATACTCTAAACAACTCCTAATTGGACGCTTACTAAACCGTGATGCGTCCTTTTTTAGTAGATTAAGCACTTCAAAAGATGCGTCCTTTTTTAGTAGATTAAGCACTTCAAAACTATATTCCTGGCATGTCTATTTTTTAAGCCCAGCCCTTTAAGCCCTCTACAAGAGTCCTCGAAGAGCGTAGTTTCGATAAATAACATAATCAGCCTAAAGCTATAGGTTCAAGTCCTCACTAGGGAACCATTGTTGCTCCCATAACGGGCGTTATGACAAATAATATGGGAAAGGTATGGAGCAGCGCCAGGCTTCTGAAACTA
>NZ_RRYW01000131.1 GCF_014861365.1 Psychrobacter sp. FME6 | reverse complement strand
TAGTGCCATTCACTTAGTTTCTTGTGTCGTTTGGCTTAATTGATGACACGCCCTAGTTCAGGGACAAAAAAGTCATAGTCCTGAGTTTTAGCAACGAGCCTTTCCTAAAAACTGTGTAACTGCTTATAATCCAATAACAGGAGAATAAGCAATGACTACTCAATCTGACATTAAAAAACTGGCCGAGCAAATGGCTAGTAGCATGAAAAGCTTCGATGACATCAAAGACTTCCAAAAGCAGCTCATGCAATCCTTTATCGATACTGCCCTTGAAGCTGAGATGGAAGACCATCTAGGCTACCCCAAGCATGAGAAAGCGGACAAGCCTAACAAGCGCAATGGACACACTAAAAAGACCGTCCGAAGTGACACAGGCGATCTTGAGATCTCCACCCCAAGAGACCGTGACGGCGCTTTTGAACCTGCATTAGTGCGTAAGCATCAAACCCGTATCTCAGGTCTTGATGATAAAATCATATTCCTTTACGCCAAAGGTCAAACCACCACTGAGATTGTAGAGAGTATCAAAGAGCTTTACGACGTCGATATCTCAAGCAGCTTAGTTTCAAGAGTCACTGACAACATCTTAGAGGACATCATCGCATGGCAGAACCGGCCATTGAGTAGTGTTTATCCTATTGTCTATTTGGACTGCATTGTCGTTAAGGTACGTCAAGATAAGCAGATCATTAACAAAGCGATTTACTTAGCTCTAGGTGTCGCTCTTAACGGTAAAAAAGAGCTGCTTGGTATGTGGCTCTCAGAGAATGAAGGCGCCAAGTTCTGGCTAGGCGTTCTCACTGAACTACAAAACCGCGGGGTGCAAGATATACTCATTGCCTGTGTCGATGGTTTAAAGGGCTTTCCTGATGCCATCAATACGGTTTATCCCAATGCTCAGGTTCAGCTGTGTATCGTGCATATGGTGCGCTACTCAATGAAGTTTGTACCCTGGACGGACAAAAAGGCAGTAGCCGCTGATTTAAAGGCCATCTACGGCGCTGATACGCTTGAGATAGCAGAGGCTAACCTTGAGCACTTTGATGAGACTTGGGGCAAAGAGTACCCGCACGTGGTCAAGTCTTGGCGTAATAACTGGGAGGGCTTAACGGTATTCTTCGAGTACCCTAAAGACATCAGAAAAGCGATTTATACTACTAATGCGATAGAATCACTGAACAGTGTGATTCGGACAGCGGTGAATAAGCGTAAGGTGTTCCCGTCTGATCAGGCAGCGTTTAAAGTGGTATATCTAGCAACACAGCAGGCATCCAAAAAGTGGTCGATGCCTATCCGTAACTGGACGTCTGCTCTTAATCGCTTTATGATTATGTTTGATGAACGTATCAGCAGGCATTTAATCTAAACGGCAGTTACACAGAATTCGGGATGGTCTCTTAGCAACATCTACTACTTCTATTAAAAGACGATTATAGGCATTCTTTCTATAGAGATTACATACTACATAATTCACGAGACTGATTAAAACTGAAAAGAAATATATACCACTAAATCTACTTAAAAGCTTATTCATAATTGATTGTCTCATTACCAGTTATCATAGAAATCTTTCAGTTGCTTCAATCCTTGAGTTTTTTCGACAACCTCTTGAACTAACCCTTTGCCCTGACCATTTTTGATTGCTTTATTAATTTCATCTCTGTTGGCAACTGGTATAGTGTCATTATTCAACTTACCACCTACTTCAACAAATGAAACAATACTTTTTCTAGCTTTTTCATCAATTGCTTCAATGTTCTTATGAGCTGAAGACGGATGATAGATAGCATCTGCTTTTTTCTGTTCAGCACTTAAACTATTTTGATAAGATGTCTCTAACTTGATGTATTCTGATTCCGTTAAAATATTATTAGGATATTTCATATCTTTTCCAAACAACTTAACGAATGTTTTTTCATATATTTTGTCGAGCTCACTTAATTTTATACCTTCATTTCCACTACCAAGCCAATCATCTACACCAATTTTACCCAAATCAGCTTTAATAGGTCCAATTTCAGAAATAATATTAATTCCATCCTGAATTTTACCTGTTTTATCCACTATTTTGCCAATTTTTCCTGCCTCACTAGCAAGTGGCGTTGTTGTAATATAATCAGTTACTGGTGTTTTAGTTAGTTGATACGCCATTTTATAGTTGCCATTTGCTCTATAATATTCGCCAACACCTAGCAGTTTTCCAGACACGCTTTTGACAAGTAATCCATTTTCTAAACCTTCTGCAACAGCATCCTCGCGCCAAGCGTCTAACTTCTTATCAGACATCTCGACTTCATAAATTTCTTCGTCAGAAGCTTTTAGACTAGCAAACTATCTGTGTCTGATTTAGGAAACTGTAAAGGGGCAGGTTGTTCGAACCTTGGCGCTGGCTGCTCAACTCCAAAAACTTCAAAATCCGACTCACAGAACGACTGCTGAATTGCAATCAGTTTAGCACCGCAACTGGTGACATCACCACCGCGAGCGATGGGCGCACCATCAACAGTAAATGAGGGGTCACCTGTAAGAATAGTCGTCAATTTTTTACATTTCTTGCAAATAACTTTATCGCCTTTACGCGATACTTGAACGCCATTGTGAGTCGTATGCAGTGAACCCGTAATAACTTTGCCGCCGTGAGTGGTTGTACTACCTACTGTTATATAAGCCACCATGATATCGCCTTAAAGTTGTTAAAAAACTGAACTCAAGCCTAGTTAAACAGAGAGACAGACAAACAAATATCAATTAAATTTTTATTAGTATCTTTGAAAGTGATAAATCACTCTACGCGAATAATTTGTAATCTATTTTTCATTATTTAATATTGTGTTTTTGCACGACTATTTGTTGGAATAAAGCCGTAACCCACAACAAAAATTTTACTTGCGAGTTTATAAAACGTTAAATTTATGCGCCGTCAACGCCTCCCTTAACATCGCAATATTATAATAAGCATGCGCATTGACGGTATTTTGAAAGAAGATATACAGCGTATCAAAATGCTGACGCTGATTGGCAATCGCTTGTGCCCAATCCTGCATCTCAGCTTCGCTATAGCGATAATCATGGCGATCAGCCGCGCTCATGGCATCCCACCAGTTTAGATTGTTACCATGCATCCGTAGATAGCCGGTGCGCTCGGTAAATATCAGCCGTGACGGTGGTAGACCGCTGACTTTAGGATAATCGACGCTGCACCAAATTAGACCTTGCTCGATAAAGCTATCAACCACTTGCGGTGTGTGCCAAGCATTGTGTCGAAACTCAATCGCTAATGGATAATCTTTAAACCAACTGACCAGATTGGCAAGATAGAGACGATGCTCGCGGGTACGATCAAAGCCGTGTGGGAATTGTAATAATAGTGGCGCTAGACAATCAGCTTCGATAAGTGGCGTGAGGGCGGTGAGAAATGCTTGGGCGTGTTCGGCAGTGCCTTTACGTGCATGAGTAAAGTCTTGATGCAGCTTAACCGCGAACTTCAACTCACTGTCTGCTTGCACATAGGCCTTATTGACCATACCTGCAAAGGCTTTTTGTCCGATGGGCGCATAGAAGCTGCTATTGATTTCTACCGCACCGTATTGTTTGGCGTACTCGCGTAAAAAATCCGTCTTTTTGGTGCCAGTGGGATACAGCGTGCCCAATAAGTCGGTATCGCTGTAACCGCCAGTGCCGAGGTAAATACGCGGAGTAGGGGTTCTGTCCATGTTGACCACTCTTTGCTATTTTTGTTGATTAAATAAAACATATACATGGTTTATGGTGCGTGACTGGTATAAATTTTTCTGGCTTGCTGTGCCTACGCCGCTACGCCGACAGGGGCTACAAAACCTATGTTCTAAGAGCCAGCATCCCAGTCACGCTATATCGTTTCTACATTGCGTCGACTATATTATTTCTTCCGCGACCATAGCCATTCAATCAGTGCCAATAGCGCGTCGCTGTCTGGGTTATCGCCAAGCTCACGACTGATTGCTGCGCGTCCGTCATTGAATAGCGATTGCGCGTAGTTAGTCGCCTCATTAACGCCCATTAATTTCACATAGGTAGATTTGTCTAATTTTTCATCGCTGCCCGCAGGCTTGCCTAGCGCATCTGTGCTAGTGGTGACATCTAAGATATCGTCCTGTACTTGAAAGGCAAGACCGATATTCTGGGCGCAATCTTGTAGCGCCATACGCTGCGGAGCGGTAGCACCAGCACAAATACCACCCATCAGCATCGCCGCCTCAATCAATGCACCGGTTTTATCACGGTGGATGGCTTCTAAATTGGCTTGCGTGATGCTATTACTGGCTTCGGCATTAAGATCCAGCATTTGACCGGAGACCATACGCCTTGCTCGCGGCGCAAAGATGGCAAATAGTTGGCTGGCGATAGCTGAATCAAAAGGTGCAAAGGTTGGCATCTCTGCCGTTAATACCTCAAACGCTAACGTTTGCAGTACATCGCCTGCCAGCAGCGCGGTCGATTCGTCAAAGACGATATGGGCGGTTGGCTGCCCACGACGCAGCTCATCGTCATCCATACACGGCAAATCATCATGCACCAACGAGTAGGTATGCAGTAGCTCCACCGCCAACGCCGCACGACGATACATATCAAAATCGGAGTCATTCTCCAATAATGACGCTAAATTATCGTTTATATCCGTCTCTTTATTGCTGCCTTTATCGTTATCTTTAACACCACGATAATCATTCACACTAGCAAAGGCACTAGCTACTAATAGGGGACGTACCAACTTACCTTGTCCAGTCATGACATAGCGGCAGGCATCAATCAGCGGGCTTGGCAGCTCAGCGTAAGCAAATAATACGTCAATATCTTGCGCCAATTGCGTGCGCACAGCATGATGAAACTGCTCGGTGCTATCAAAAGACATAAAGCTAAGAGGCATAACGCTTGGTGTAGAGGAAACAGTCATAACTCAACCATCTATTAGGTGAATAATAAAATATCGTTAGTGTAGCATGATAGGTTATGTTGCTTATGCCGCCCGTATCGTTAATGGCCAATTTTTTAAAGCTTGATGTTAAAAATCAGAAGTTTCCTGTTAAACGCAGCACGAAATAATGTAACAAGCCCTCGTTACGTATTGGCGATTTAACTTAGGGGCCGAATATGTTTTGATAAGGTGGAGCGTTAAGAGATTGATGATGGCTAACCGACGTCTTTAAGTCGCTGATTTACAGATTATAAATTGAGTATGCAGGCAGTCACCTAAAGTACCTGAGTAACAAGGTAAAGGGCTGCTGCTGATTTAAGAGTGACTTGCGAGTATGGTATTAGCTTGTGACAGTCGGGGGCATAATCCCCTACACTAATTGGCGTGAAAATGATTTGGTGCTAAAAAAATGACTTTTCGTACGGATTGTCTAAGCGAAAAATTCATACAACACCGATTCTGATTCAAGGTTTTGACTCAAGTAACAGTAACAGTATCAGTATAACTATCAGTAACTGAAACAACAGTATATAAATAAAGCGTCCTATTTATTTGTGCTAATGCGGTAATATTGAGCATAGAACGTGAATATATAAATATGAACGCTGGATAATAAAAACCTCTTCACTGCTCAATCTATACTGACTTTATAAGGTAGTATATTGGCGGTGTTATTACTCGTTTTACTAACAATAACTGGCTAGGCACTTTAGAGTTAAAGCTTTTCTTTTAATTCTTAGATTAACACATGAAGTGCAATACCAAATGTGAGGTGAAAAAAAGACCTAGATGCGCTAGCATCAAAGTTTTTATCCACCGACCAAAGTGAGATTGCAACCATGAACTATACACATCTAAGCCTAGG
>NZ_RRYW01000130.1 GCF_014861365.1 Psychrobacter sp. FME6 | reverse complement strand
TACAAAGGGTACGGGCAAGAGATTTATGGCATTTGTCTCATCGATTGATTCGTAAGATTCTGTCACATAATCTATGCTTTGTACTCAACAAAAAACTTGGTAACCCGCCTCTTCAGTTTGAGTTGCTTATTTCAAGTTGAGAGTGGGGTATATAAATGTATTTTTTATACTAAGACCAAAAAGTACGATTAGCCGTGTCAAACTCGTTTAGTCTACAGTGCCTAGCACTTGCACTCGTTTTTCTTGCTACTCTAATTTTTGTGAATGGTATTATTTAGACCTGACTATTTTGGCATCGCTATGAAACGGTGTCGTAAAGCGCAGTCCATTCATTTCATGATATCTAAATTGAGGCTTTTATGAGCCAAGCTTATCAACCTGACTCTAAAGACATATCTGCTAAAAAACCATCGATAGCGCCCCCATCAAATATACCTAAGCATAAAACATTGGTTCGCTTATTGAGGTATCTAAAACCCTATTGGTGGGCATTGCTACTGACTGTTTTGGGTTTTGCGATTAATGCGGCGACAGAGATTTGGATTGCTAAGTTATTGCAATATATTACTGACGCTATTAACCAGAACGATCAAAGCAAACAAGATTTATTTCCATTTATCATCGTTGGGTTGTTCTTTGTGCGCGGTGTCGGGAGCTTCTTAGGTAATTACTATACAGCCTTAGTCTCACGCAACCTGGTTTATGAGCTGCGGGTAGAGGTTTTTAATAAGTTGCTGCGCTTGCCAAGCTCATTCTATCTGGCCAATCCAGCAGGTACTATCTCGTCTAAGCTGATATTTGATGTTGAGCAAGTCACTGCCGCTAGTACGGATTCAATGAAAACCTTGCTGCGTGACGGCTTGACAGTTGTGGCGTTGATAGGATTTTTGCTGTATAGCAATTGGCGCTTGACCTTGATTTTGTTTGTTGTATTGCCCCCTATATTGTGGTTGATTCGGGTGGCTTCTAAGCGCTATTTGAAGCTGTCAAAAGGTATCCAAGAGACGATGGGTGATGTCAGTCATATTACCAATGAAGTCATTGGTGGCTATCAAGTGGTGAAGAATTATGGCGGACAAGCCTACGAATCCAAGCGTTTTGATAAAACCTCAAAAAAGAACTTGCGCCAAGGCATGAAAGTTGTCGTTACCAATAGTATTAATACGCCAGCCGTGCAGCTATTAATGGCGATGGCAATGTCAGTTGTGGTTTGGCTCGCGCTACGCCCAGCGGTGATAGACAATATCTCGGCAGGTGAGTTTATCTCTTATATTGCCGCTGCAGGACTGCTCAGCAAGCCAGTGCGCTCGTTGACGGATGTCAACCAAAAGTTGCAAAAAGGCATCGCCGCGGGTGAGTCAATTTTTGCCTTGCTGGATGAGCCAGAAGAAGAGGACACAGGTGTTGTCAGCTCGGCATTATCAGGTGAGATTCACTTGGATAATGTTGGCTTGGTTTATCCAGATTCGACTGTAGCCTTGCGTGACTTTACGCTAAATGTAAAAGCAGGGGAAACGGTGGCATTGGTAGGTCGCAGTGGCGCTGGTAAATCATCTTTAGTCAATTTGCTGACGCGTACTTTGGCGACCTCTTCAGGGCAGATTTCCTTGGATGGGATACCAATCAAAGATATCAAATTAGAAAGCTTGCGTGCTCAAATCGCCATGGTCAATCAGCAAGTCGTACTTTTTAATACCACGGTATTTAATAATATTGCTTATGGTGGCCTAGCCAATAAATCGCAGGCTGAGGTAGAGCGTGCTGCAAAAGACGCCTTTGCTCATGATTTTATTATGCAAATGCCCAATGGCTACCAAAGCGAAATTGGTGCCGAAGGTCTGCAATTATCTGGCGGACAGCGCCAGCGCTTATCGATTGCTCGGGCGCTACTAAAAGATGCGCCCATCTTGATTTTAGATGAAGCCACTAGTGCTTTAGATAATGAGTCAGAGTATTATATTCAGCAAGCACTTGATAATGTTATGAAAGACCGTACGACGCTGGTTATTGCCCATCGTTTAACCACTATTGAATCAGCTGACCGTATCGCGGTGTTGGATGGTGGTCAAATTGTCGAGCTGGGTACGCATAAAGAGTTGATGCAACTACAAGGTCATTATGCGCAAATGTATGCTCGAGATTTTGAATAGATTTACTGGGTTGTTTTTTTGGTAACTTTGGACGCTTACGTCGTACTAAATCAATAAAAATTGGTTAGCCATTATGAGTATTGAAACGACAGTGACCCGGGCATGGCAACGTCAAGCCGCATGGTTATGGCTGTTATTACCTATTAGCTGGTTGTACGGTCTAATAACCATGCTACGTCGTCAAGCTTATAAGGTTGGGGTGTTAAGTAGTTATCGTGCGCCAATTCCTATTATGGTTATTGGTAATATCAGTGTTGGCGGTAGCGGTAAAACACCCTTAATTATTGAATTGGTCAGTTACCTGCAGCAGCAAGGCGTTAATGTAGGTGTTATCAGTCGCGGTTACGGCGGTGATACCAGCCAGATGCCAGCGTTGGTCAACGTAAATAGTTTACCGAATGTGGTGGGTGATGAGCCTCGCTTAATCGTCAACATGACCGATGCACCCATGGCAGTATGCCCCAATCGTCAGCAAGCAATTACGACTTTGCTTGATACATATCCAGATTTACAATTAATTATTGCCGATGATGGCCTGCAGCATTATGCGTTGCAACGCGATATCGAATGGATTGTGGTCGATGCGGCGCGTGGGTTTGGTAACGGGCAATTATTGCCTACTGGGTTTTTACGTGAGCCACTGTCGCGCTTACAAGGGGCAACTGTCATTTATCACGAAAAGCAAGCGACAGAGCCCGCGGCTAACGGTAAAGATGATAGCGATGCTTATAACCATCAGCATCAAGCTAAACGCCTAACCATGCATTTACAGCCTGACAAGATGCAGCGCTTGTGGCAGCTGGCCGTCACTGATTCTCAAGTGACTGATGATTTAATAAATGATAGCGCCCCTGAAAAAGGCAGTAAAGTACATGCGGTGAGTGGTATTGGTTATCCGCAGCGGTTTTTTGATACCTTAAACTTGCTGGGCTTCGAGGTCATAGGTCATCCTTACCCTGATCATTATGACTTTAACCTAGCGGAGCTTTTACAATATAGCGATTACCCCATCGTCGTCACTAGTAAGGATGCGGTAAAGATAAAAACACTATTATTAGAATATACCGCTGAGCAAGCTCTCAATGACGAATATAAAAATCTCGTATCTAGGTTATGGATACTGCCAGTGACAGCCGTATTGTCTGACAGCTGTTATGATGACTTACAGCAGCAATTAAAGACGCTGGATATCGATGTTAAAAGTATAAAAAAGCTAAAATCAACCATATAAAATGCATTAAAACCATAAGATTGTTATAGGAATAACCATGTCGCCAGTCGCCACACCCGCAAAAACTCATATCGTCATTCCCGCACGTTTCAAAAGTACACGGTTGCCTGGCAAGCCATTATTGAGTATTCATGGCAAGCCAATGATACTGTGGGTCGCTGAAAAAGCACAGGCGGCACATTTTGCGGATGATATGTGTATCGCCACTGATGACGAGAGTATCGCTAAGGTATGTATAGAGTCGGGTTTCGATGTGGTAATGACCAGTAGCGAGCATGCTTCGGGGACGGATCGTTTGGCTGAAGTTGCGGCGATTAAAGGCTGGGCTGACCAGGATATCGTGGTGAATATGCAAGGTGATGAGCCTCTTGTGCCGCCACTATTATTAGAGCAAGTTAGAGCATTACTGGTGGCAGACAGTGCTAGCGTGATGGCGACTTTGTATGAGCCTATCGACGATTATGAGACTTTTATGCGCCCATCGGTGGTAAAGGTTGTGAGCCAACAGTTTAATGATTTGCAACGTGCACTTTATTTTAGCCGAGCGCCCATCCCTTGTGATCGCGACGTGGTAATGGCCAGCGAGAATCACCAATACCCACCAAAAAATGCGTATCGTCACTTAGGGTTATATGCTTATCGTGTTCGCTTATTACAGCAGTTTGTACATTGGCCGCAAACGCCGCTTGAAATACTTGAAAGCTTAGAGCAGCTACGTGTTTTAGAAAATGGTGGAAATATCGCTATCGCCGCCGCTGCCTGTCAGTTACCTGCTGGTGTCGATACGCAAGAAGATTTAGATCGTTTGAATAGCATGAGTTTAATGGATTTTCAAAATCCTATTTAAAATAGCCTAAGTAAAAATATAAACTCCATTCAAAGCGTCAGTAACACGCTATATCCCAGTATTTCAAAAATTAAGCAGTGTTATAGGGCAGTAGCTATGAGTAACATAACGGGAAATACAGACGCAATAGATACCTCAGATAAGATTTATTTTGCGCCGTTGTTGCCATGGCAGCAAGACCTGTGGTCGCAGCTTACCAAGCGCGTTTCGACAGCGCAGAAATCTTTGCCACATGCATTACTGGCTGCAGGGATGCAAGGGATGGGTAAGCGCGCTTTTGTCTGGCGTTTGGTTGCTTGGTTATTATGCCGTGAGCGTGATAGTCATCCAGCAGGGGCTTGTGGTTCCTGTGAGAGCTGCCAGTGGCTCAGGTCAGGTACACATCCAAGCTTGCAAGTGTTGCCGCTGGTGAGTATGCCAACCAATGCAGACCATGGCACTGATAAAGATAAATCGAACAGCGCCGCTAAAAATAAGAAAGCTAGCAATTCCAATAAAAACGCTACTAACAGTGCCAGTCTTAAGACAAAAATTGACGACATTCGTGCCTTGCAACCTTTTATTTATCAAGGCGGGCAGGGAATGCGAATCTGCGTGTTAGATCACGCTGAGAAAATGACAGTTGCTGCTGCAAATGCGCTGCTAAAAACCCTAGAAGAGCCACAAGCCCAAGTGCATTTGTTTTTGATTAGTGATACACCTGCCCAGCTGCTGCCCACTATCAAAAGCCGTGTGCAGCAGCTGGCCTTGCAAACGATTGAGCCTGCTATCGGCATTGATTATGTGACCCAAGTACTTGGGTCTACTGTCAATCGAGAAGCGGTCGGTACAGCTGAGATTGAGCAGCTTGTACAGTTGGCAAATGGCGCGCCTTTAGCGGCGATAGCGCTGGCCCAAACACCGTGGTATAGCAAGCGCGCTTTATGGCTGACGACGTGGCAAGCATTACGTAGTGGTAAGCGCAGTAGTGTGGCCGCCAGTGATTATTGGCAAAACCAGCTGGATTTAACCGCGTTTATCCAGTTGTCTGAGATGATGTTACTCGATATGCGCCGCGTCTGCCTTGGACTTGGTGAGCTGCAAAAAGACATCAATCTATCAGTAGTATTAAGAGACTATCAACCCGCCGATAGTGCCGTAGCAGCATTTGCTGATAGCTTACAACAGACTAAAATTGCGCTACAACAAAATGTGCAAGAAAAATTTGCCTATGATAGGCTAATGCAAGAATTGGCCTATTTATAACGTTTTGTATATAGCTTAATTACTGATAGAACTATATTATACTTACTTAACAAAGGAAGCTGATTATGGCCATGCCAGGACGCGGCGGGATTTTAACCTGCCATATTGAAAATATCGAAACTTTATATGCCAGCTATTTATCCTTTGTCAGTAACGGCGCGTTATTTGTGCCCTCTAATCAACCTCAACAATTAGGCAATGAAGTGTTTATTGCGGTAACTTTGCCCAACTCTAGCGAGCGCTTACCGATGAACGGTAAAATTGTCTGGATTAACTCAAAGACCCAAAGTGGTCGACCAGCAGGTTTTGCGGTGCAAATTGGTAGTGATGTTACTGGACAAAGAATAAAAAACGAAGTAGAGCGCTTATTGGCGGGTAAAATCGATAGCTTACAATCCACTTATACCATGTAGTTTTTATTACTATCAACGATCGTGTTTACTACTATAGTAAATTCTAAATAAAATCGATGCGTTAATAATCCCGTGCTACTGGTGCTAATTTTTCTTGCTTGCTGTTCGCAGGCGTGATAGAGGCTGCGGAAAATTTACTCCAGCAGCACTTGTATCGGTTTTAAAGTAAATAAAGGTGTAATGGACATTATTCATGCTGTCATAGGGTCTAACGCTATATACTGTCTAT
>NZ_RRYW01000129.1 GCF_014861365.1 Psychrobacter sp. FME6 | reverse complement strand
CCTAGGCTTAGATGTGTATAGTTCATGGTTGCAATCTCACTTTGGTCGGTGGATAAAAACTTTGATGCTAGCGCATCTAGGTCTTTTTTTCACCTCACATTTGGTATTGCACTTCATGTGTTAATCTAAGAAATAAAAAGAGAAAGCCTGAGAAGTTGGCTTTGGGAACTGGGCTAAAAATGAGCAAACGCCCTAGAAAAGTGATTTAAGGTACAAAATATCGCTCATTATAAAGATAAAACCGTAAAAAAAACCAAAAACGTGACAAAGTCTGCTAGATTTGTCTAACAGCTGGTTAGATACTTACCATAAAACACCGTCTTATCAAAAATACTCAACGACTGGCGGCTATTTTATTGTAGGTACAAAGTAAAAACATCTCCTATTTCACCTATACTCTTTGTTGTTTATATGAATAAGAATATGAGAAACTGTTATGGTCTATCTGTGCCGCCCTCGAAAGTGGGAGTATGGATATTTGAAGTTATTGAATGACTTATTGATTTGCTTTTAGTGAATCATTTTTAGTAAATTGTATTTAGCAAATGAGGATGATATGGCACTACGAAGGATTAAGGCATTTTTTGAATTTGAGGCAGCGGGTGGTATTGTCCTAGCATTGGCTGCCGTTGCTGCAATGATCATTGCCAACTCCCCTCTCAATGTGTGGTACGAAGGCTTTATCAACGCACCCGTAGCCATTCAAATCGGCGAGTTCGCTATTGCCAAAGACGCGCACCACTGGATCAATGACGGTCTAATGGCGATTTTCTTTTTTTTGGTGGGGCTTGAGCTAAAGCGCGAAGTCTTGATCGGCGAGCTGTCCAACGTCAAGCAAATCATCTTGCCAGCGGGGGCGGCACTCGGCGGCATGATTATGCCAGCCATTGTTTACCTCCTCTTTAACTACAGTGAACCTGAGTTTTGGAAAGGTTGGGCCATCCCAGCAGCGACTGATATCGCCTTTGCCCTTGGTATATTAAGTTTACTGGGCAACCGCGTACCAAACTCGTTAAAGGTCTTTTTGGTATCTATTGCTATCTTTGATGATATTGGCGCTATTATCATCATTGCCTTATTTTATACCAGTGACTTATCGCTCGGTTCATTGGCTATCGCAGGTTTATGCCTACCGTTTTTATATCTACTCAACCGCCGTAACGTGACCAGTATCACCCCTTATCTGCTCATTGGTGTGATTATGTGGATTGCTGTCCTAAAGTCTGGTATTCATGCGACATTAGCAGGGGTAGTATTGGCATTGTTTATCCCTTTATTTGACCGTACCGATCCTGAGCACTCGCCGCTTGAAGAGCTGGAGCACGATCTACAAAACACCGTCTCTTATGGGATTTTGCCATTATTTGCCTTTGCCAATGCAGGCATCTCATTAAAAGGTGCAGGCTTTGCTGAGTTATTCCATTCCGTACCACTTGGTATTGCTGCCGGTTTATTTATCGGTAAACAAATGGGCGTGATGATTATGTGCTGGGTAATCTTTAAACTGGGCTTTTCTACCATGCCAAGAGGTATGAACTTTAAGCAAATCTACGGTGCGGCATTATTGTGCGGTGTGGGCTTTACGATGAGTTTGTTCATCGGAGGTCTGGCCTTTGGCGGTGCAACGCCATTATTCGATGAGCGTTTGGGTATCACCATGGGCTCTATCGTATCTGGTATCGCCGGTTATACTATGCTTAAGTTTAGTTTAAAAGACAGTATCAGCGGTACATCAGTCGATTTAACCCGCCCGTCTTAATGATATGACGAGCTTATCACTGTCGCCTTGGTAAAAGGCAACTGTAGTTAGACGACTGTTGATTTGAATGAACCACCACAGGAGATACACATGCTACGGTTTGTAAGGCGGCTGACATTAAGTCTACCTATCCTTGGGGGCGTTTTTTTACTGTCAGGCTGTGCCACTCTCTCTAAGCAAGAGTGTATGCTCGGCGACTGGCAGGCTATTGGCTACAACGACGGCGTGGCAGGTTATCATTCAGACCGCCTAGCCTCACATGCCAAAGCCTGCGCCAAGACTGGTGTCGCTCCTGGCTATCGAGCGTGGGAGCGCGGACGTCAGTCAGGACTCAAACAGTACTGTACAACCAATAGCGCCTATAACATCGGTCGCCGTGGTCGTAAACTAAATAATGTCTGTCCTGTAGCCCTAGTAAGCTCGCTGCAACAAGCAAACCAGCGCGGCCTTGATTACTATACCTTGGAGAGTCAATTAGACAAAGATGAGCGACTTTTAAATGAACACCAAGAAGAGTTCGACAAGCTAGAGTCTGGTGAGATGCTGGGTTTTGCTAACGAAAAAGAAGCACGCAAGCGATTATTGTCGCTGGCCAAGGAGCTTCGCCAAGCCGAGCGCCGTATCAATACCACACAAAGACAATTAGATTATTTAAACCAGCTAAATAGATATTAGGGCGTGCTGGCATTGTGAAATGGCCTCAAAATAAGGCATTTGATAAATATGGATTCAATCAATATCAGTAATAAACAGACTGCTAATACCTTAAACCGCAAACAGCCGTCAGTAGCATCTTATCAGCGTCATGGCCGCACCACCGCGATTGACGACCATAGTGATTTACAAGTTTTAAAACGGATTAAGCGGTATTTATTGCCCAAAAATTTTGTTATCTCGCAAAACCTACTAAATGAGATAGTAGCAGGCTATGACATAGGCGATCCGCTGACTGATGCTCTAGCGGCTAAGAGTATTCGTTTTGCAAAACCTTTACAGCAATTTATTATCGATGATAGTAACTATCAGCTCGACCCCAACCTTGCAAATAACTCCTCATTTAGTGCATTAACCGAGCAATTCAGCCACCATCCTAAGTGGTTTGACCCAAAACTTGCCCAAATTGGTGCCGTCGCCTATCGTCGTTATCCGCTGATGCTCATTTGGCTGTTGCGTAACGTCGCCCTGATGGCAGGCTACAGTATCCCTGCATTATCCTTACCGTTGATTCAAACTGGCGCACTGATGCACGATGCCCTACCACGCTTGATGCGTACTTATGCTTATATCTTGGCCGTCTCTGAACATCCACCATTACACTCTACTCCGAACAATAACCCCCATTCTATTGAGCAAGTATTGGCCATCGGCTCTGAGGGCTGGCGGCAGTCTATTAAAGTACGTCAAATCCACACATTGGTACGCCAGAATCTACTTAAAGGTAAGGCAAAAGCTGCCACAGGTGTGATAGAAAGTGCCGATCAACACCATAACCCTGATGGCAGCTGGAACACCGATTACTGGGGTATTCCTATCAACCAAACCGATATGATAGCGACCCATTTACAGTTTTCGTTGTTGATTATGCGCGGATTAAGATTGCTTGGGGCTCGTATTAGTACCGAGGAAGCCGAAGGCATTCTGCACCTTTGGAATCTTGCCAGTTACTGGATGGGCGTGGACTTAGATCGTTTGCCTAAAGATGAGGAGGCCTGTTGGGAGTGGCTCTATACTTATTTATCGATCCAGCAACTTGATTTTAAAATGGGACAACCATTGGCAAAAGCGTTGCACGATTTACCGCGTCAGCTCATGGGTGAGGATAATCGCCGTGGACGCTTCGTTGAGATGGTCAATGCCAGCGTGACCCGTACCTTGGTCGGTGACGATATTGGCGATGGGCTGAACTTACCAAAATCAAAAATACGGTTTGGCGTCTTATCGTCAGTGCCGATTCTGTTTGCGCTTGATACTGCACGCCAGCACAACAGCAGAGCTGCTGATAAGCTAGAAGCGTTCCGCACCAAACGCCAAGACAATATGAATTGGTGGCTTAAGAAAAACGATGAGTATTATAAATAAGGAGATAGATAAGAAGTAACTATTAAAGATAAATCATAACCAAATAATTTAGGTAATGAATATTATTATTACCAAATAGAATATATCAAACCATTATCAATGACGTCTACAATAACTATAATAAATCCACAAAAGACGTGATTGGTTATGGTTTCTAGTGGTTCTTAGTATTTATAGGCTCAGACAACAACCTCTACAACCGTGATTCTTGTATGCGGTAATACCATTCAAGCTGCCGATCAAAACCAGTTTCTAGCAAGCTGGCAATGACTCGTCCTGTCAGACCCCATACCGTCTCACCATCCACTTGCCAACTGGGTGTGAGGATGGTCGCCGTCTCATCTTGCAACGTATATTCTATGGAGTATTCGACGGTAGGCTGAGTCAGTAAGGTTTCAAAATCTGCCCAAAAAATGCGTGAGATTTCTCCAAGTTCTGGCACTAGGATTAAGTCTGGAGCAATCAACGCCACAATAGGCCTGACACTCATGCCACTTTTGGAGGTTTGAATCGGCAGTTGACCGAGCAATTGGACTTTATTGGGCGGGAGCGCGGTCTCTTCGCAAGCTTCACGTAGGGCTGTAACGACATTATTACCATCGCCGACTTCGTACTTACCGCCAGCACAGGAGACCTCGCCAGCATGACTGTTCATATGTGCGGCGCGGCGTGTTAATAGCAGCTTCGGATGGCGCTCATGGGTGATAGCCACCAATACTGAGGCGTCTGCAACTGGTGTTTGTGCCAAGCTGTCTAAGAGACTCAAACGAGGAGACCTAGTATGAAGCGCACTGTTCACTGGACTGCTCATGGTATTTAAGGTCTCACGCTGTACTCGTTCAGCCAGCTTTCTGAGCGTAGGGTAACGAATAAAAGTGGGTACAGCGACTGACAATTCATCAAATCTTACAGACTGCGGGGGAAGTAACATTATTATTGCCTTATATTTTTATCAGTATTAATCGTCATTGTTAAACCTCGTTATCAACTATTAGCGAGTCACGTCATAAACACTGATATTGATTATCAATTTTTCAACTTTGTCATTCATATATTATTTAGGATAAGTTTGTGGATAAGATTTTTTCATTGAATAAAATGCAAGGCAAAATCGATGATTGCCCGCAAAGATTGCCATTATTCATTATCGCCCTTGCTTGGGTAGGCGGTACCTTTGCTACTGCCATACTCGCCCTACTGGGTAACTGGCAAAATGTCGCCATGGTTTTGGGCTCATTTGGGGCCAGTTGCTTGCTTATTT
Source organism: Psychrobacter sp. FME6 (assembly GCF_014861365.1). Taxonomy (GTDB): domain Bacteria; phylum Pseudomonadota; class Gammaproteobacteria; order Pseudomonadales; family Moraxellaceae; genus Psychrobacter. Next base: position 1,158 of record NZ_RRYW01000129.1, on the reverse strand, counting down.
TCGCCTATCCAGAAAGCCCATTTGCCCAGCCTAGAAACATCGTCGGCGGTCATTTTATCACCACTTTTACGGGTCTATCATTTTTGACTTTATTTGGGATTGAGTGGTGGAGTCTGGCACTCGCGGTCGGTACGTCTATCGCGCTCATGTTATTGCTTCGCGTGCCGCATCCACCTGCTGGCTCTAATCCATTAATCGTCATGCTTGGTGGGGTCAAATGGCATTTTTTAGTTACCCCTACGCTGATAGGTGCGCTGGCCTTGGTGATGGTGGCACTCATTTATAATAATATCGGTCGCGGCAGACACTATCCTCGTTATTGGTAATCTTGTTATTGGTAATCTTGTTATTAGTGACCTCGTTATTAGCAATCTAAAGCCTCGGTATTTACCCTTAACCTAGGGGCTGTATAGAATTCAGCTAAGGTACTGACAGAGACTATTTTTTAGGCAATTCGACGCCAAAAATAGTAAGTTTAGTTATTCTAAGCGCGATAGTTTTGGCTATGAAGTGGCAAAAAATAGTCCTGTTCCTTCGGACTGATGCTAAAATCGCCCCAGACGTTGTTGTAAATCTAGCTAAGGTCTCGACATTACCTTCGATTTACGCCTAGTCTGGAATTATTTTAGCGATCAGCAGTCCTAATAGATGAATTCTATACAGCCCCTAGCCTAGCGCAAACTGGCTATCACTGCATATACTTTATGTGACAGATTTGCCTGGTATAGTTGATTCGATTTAAAAGAGAACGGCGGCAAATCACACTGTTATTATTATCACAGCCAGTGCGTTGAGAATTTGTGTTATCTTAGGTTTAAGAGCGATTATCAGCTAAAAACCTGATAGGCTAACGTCATACTATTCTTAGATTAACACATGAAGTGCAATACCAAATGTGAGGTGAAAAAAAGACCTAGATGCGCTAGCATCAAAGTTTTTATCCACCGACCAAAGTGAGATTGCAACCATGAACTATACACATCTAAGCCTAGGTGAACGATACCAGATTTATGCCCTTAAAGGGGCAAAACATAGTATTAAATTTATAGCGAGGGCGTTAAACAGAAGTCCCAGCACCATATCAAGAGAGCTAAGGCGTAATAAAGGCCTGCGCGGTTACCGAGCAAAGAATGCTAATAACAAGGCTTGTGACAGACG
>NZ_RRYW01000012.1 GCF_014861365.1 Psychrobacter sp. FME6 | reverse complement strand
TACAAGGGCGCTCATGAATCGAGACTCTGTCGTTGATACGGCCTCGGGTCTCAGCCGTTAGGCGCTTACGATAAGGTTTTCCTTTGCGGCGAAGACACTGCCACAATGTGCCGCCTTGCCTCTTGTCCCTCCAGATATAGCGATAGATGCTCATGTGACTAATACCACCATGAACGCCGGCTATTTGTTCAGGACTCCAGCTGTCTTTTAGCTTATCTGTGACCCAATCCCATACGTCAGCGATGATGCTGGGCGCATTGTTTGACCGTCTGTCACAAGCCTTGTTATTAGCATTCTTTGCTCGGTAACCGCGCAGGCCTTTATTACGCCTAAGCTCTCTTGATATGGTGCTGGGACTTCTGTTTAACGCCCTCGCTATAAATTTAATACTATGTTTTGCCCCTTTAAGGGCATAAATCTGGTATCGTTCACCTAGGCTTAGATGTGTATAGTTCATGGTTGCAATCTCACTTTGGTCGGTGGATAAAAACTTTGATGCTAGCGCATCTAGGTCTTTTTTTCACCTCGCATTTGATATTGCACTTCATGTGTTAATCTAAGACTTTAAAAACGCTACGATACTGCGGGTATAGTTTTTTTGCAGCCTCTGTCTGCGTAGGCACAGCAAACAAGAAAAAACGGTACCTGCAGTACGTGATGTAGCGATATTACTTCTCACTGACTATATTAATGGGGCGACTAAAGCCATTTTGCAAGCCAGCCATTGATTGAGCAACCGCGCGTTGAACAACAGGCGCAAAAAAACCAGCACGAGGCTGGTTTTTTTCAGTAGTAAATCCATGCAAGACTAATGACGGAAATTCGACATTAATGCTGGAATACCTGGCAACATACCGACAAGGGCCATCACGCCTGTTAAGACTACAAAAGTAATCACGGGAATAATCCAGCGACTCATTTTGGTCAAATTGGCACTACGTTCTTTAGAACCAATTAAACCTAAATTATCGAGCACAAGGGTAATTGACCAACCAAAGGCTGGATTAACCAACGCTGAAGCAAAGACGACAATGGCAGCGGATTGGGTGGTTTTGCCTTCACGTGTCATCTCCATCCCTGCTTCAAGCAATGGAATAAAGACCCCAACAATGAGCGCCACGCACATGACCGGCTCCCAAATCGCTAAGTCCATGGGATAACCCCAAACGCCAGCAATAATACAGAAAATACCGGTTAAAACTGCACCGGCTGGGATCGGACGCTTGGCAATCGCTGCTGGCACAATGTAAGTGCCCCACGAAGAAGCAAAGTTTGCGCCACCGAGTACCGAGCCTGCTACCTGACGAATCGAGGCACTAGTCATCGTATCATCAATATCCATCAAAACCTTTTCAGTGCGTTGCGGATAGCTGATTTTTTGGAAGACCTGATGACCCAAAAAGTCTGGCGACCACATGGCAACGGCCAAGACGGCAAATGGTAACACCACGATAAAGCTCTCAACAGTGGGCAACCCTAGCATCCAACCGGTGTTTTCACCCCACCAATACATCGGATTCATGTTCGGTAGACCTGGCGCGGTTTCAAACGAAAATGGCGCACCCATGGCAAAAGCGACGCCACCACCTAATAAACAGCTGAGCGGAACGGCCAACCAACGCTTTTGGAAGTTTTCCAACACCGCATACAGTACGATAGTGAGTAAAATAACCACAAAGGCGATATGGGTCATACCGATGCCTTCTGCCCAAGCAAACAGGTTTTTCACCTGCGATGTGGTACCAATAAAGCCCAGATACAGCAGTAAACCACCGCACACGCCTTTACTGGTCAAGTTTGCCAGCAGACTGCCCCCTTTACTAATCGCTAGTAATAAACCAAAGGCACCAATCAGTAAGCCAAACGCCATCGGGTGACCACCAGCGGCCACCACAATAGGAATCAACGGGATTAAAGGTCCATGAGTACCAGCAAGGTTGGCAGTAGGGAGTAAAAAGCCTGAAAATAAGATGGCAAAAAACGCCACGATTAACAGCTCATAACGAACGTTTTCTAGGACAAAGGCATCACCCAAACCAAGCGGCCCTGCAAAGGTAGCAGCGATGGCGCCCACCATCACGACTTTACCAATGGTCGCTGCCATCGCTGGAATCGCATCTTCATACTCAAAACGATAATCACGGAAAGGTAAATTGGCACGCCAGCGCTTTGGTTTCATGATTTGTAGTTCATGATTTAGATAGGCGTCACGACTATCAAAGCTTGAGCTTGGCTTATGTAAATCGAGATAACTACCCAATTGCTCGCTGTCGTCAGTGGCTGGATTTGATGGTTGCTGATTAGACCCTGAAGAAGGGATCTGAGTATTACTCATCACATTTCCTTGTGTCGGCTGAGGCTTCGGTTGACTAACAATAACGTGATTTGGCGCCTTATAAAATAAAGCGTCACCACAAATTTCAGGCTATTGTATGCCATGAATCCTTGGAATGCGAGCATATAACCATGTAAAGATACTATACGTATTGTTATAATCAATAACTTAAAGTTTGCATTTATAATTTATCGAAACTGAATTCACGCTTTTTTCAATAAACTGACCGCAAAATAGGTGGCAGTAATGTTTACCCTTAATAGACGAGTCATTAGCGGTAACCCAGTAAACTTGGGAGCTGTGATTAATAGCAGTAACCCATATTCAGACTTTCGTTACATCAGCGCTGGTTACGCTTTAAGTCTAGCGCACTTGATGTTTTTTACTTATGATATTTAGCCTTAACCAACCAAAAAACTTAATCGCTATCATTAAAAAAGTCTAAAAAAGTAATAGGACAAATTTATGAGTGTACTACCCAGCAATTTTGAGACGCTAAAACGCAGGGCCAAACAAAGTATTATGCCGTTGTTGACACCGCATTTACTTAAACTACGTATCAATACCTATGCGCCATATATCGGTGCTGGTATAAAAATTGATTATATCAACCTTGATCAAGGTCTATGCGTGGTCAGCATGGGGCTGAACCCTATGAACAAAAACATCGTCGGTACGCAGTTTGGTGGTAGCTTATATTCGATGGTTGACCCGTTTTATATGTTGATGCTCATGCACCAATTGGGCAGCAGTTACGTGGTCTGGGACAAAAGCTCGCATATCGAGTTTGTTGCGCCCGGTAATAGCAAAGTCACTGCACGAATGAAAATCCCTAATAATGAAGTCACTACTATTCAGAAGCTGGCAAAAGAAGGTGAACCGGTATTTCGTGAATACCAAGTGGATATCGTTGATGATCAGCAAAAAACCATCGCCACCGTCACCAAAACGCTCTATATTCGACTGCGTAAGTACAGTAAATCTAAGGATCAAACTAACCGTATCGATAATGTCGATGCTTAGATTTAATCTTTTAGACTTAGATTTTATAGACTTAGATTTTATAGACTTAGATCTTGGACTTATCGCTACAGATACAAAAACCCCAACCTAGCCTTCGCATAGATTGGGGTTTTGTCTTTTTGGTATGGCCCGCTTATTTATAAATAAACCTATGAATAAGGGCTTGTATCTATTATTGCTTCATCGCTAAGCTGCACAATAAACAACTTAACCATGGTAGCAATTTTAAGCACAATGCTTAAAGTCAGATACTCGATACAGTCTAAGCGTCAGTTTTTGCCTGAGCAGCTTTAGGAGCACGAGCAACCAACTTTTCGCGGATACGTGCTGATTTACCAGAGCGCTCACGTAAGTAGTATAGTTTCGCACGACGAACTGCACCGCGGCGTTTCACCTGAATGCTATCGATAATTGGTGAATGCAGTTGGAATGCGCGCTCAACACCAACGCCACTTGAGATTTTACGTACGGTAAACGCTGAGTTTATACCGCGGTTACGCTTAGCAATTACAACGCCTTCAAAAGCCTGTAAACGCTCACGCTCACCTTCACGTACTTTTACTTGTACCACAACGGTATCGCCGGGTGCAAAGCTTGGGCGCTCAAGTAATTGAGCGTTTTCGATGACCTGAACCAATGGATGCTTGTTGCTCATGAGAGTTATCTCCTCACATTAGATAATAGAGGCTTAACGCATATCACCTGTTTGTAATAATTAATCATATCTCTTTATAGTGAGACACAACGTAAATGGGTTATAACCAACGGCCATAATGCGATGACTCGTTTTATTGTTGCTCAAAATTTTATTTCTTAACTGTTTATCTCGCTTAATGAAGATAAAGTCAGGTATTAACCCTCTACTTTTTATCTGCTTTTGCCAATGCTTTTAACCATTTTGCTTGCTCTACCGTTGGGGTAAACGCTTGCCATAGGTCTGGACGACGCGTTTGCGTGCGACTGACTTGCTGGCTAAAGCGCCACTTAGCGATATTGGCATGGTGACCTGAGAGTAGTACTTCAGGTACTGCCATACCCGCAAACTCATGCGGCTTAGTATAATGTGGACAATCAAGCAAACCATCGACGAACGAGTCTTGCTCAGCTGACTTGTCATCACCCATAATATCAGGCAGACGACGTATTACACTATCCATCAGCACCATGGCTGGTAGCTCGCCACCAGTCAATACATAATCACCCAGTGACACTTCCATATCAACATATTGCGACAATAAGCGCTCGTCAATGCCTTCGTAACGACCACATAATAAAATCATGCCGTCATACTCAGCCATATTGACTACGCTACTTTCGCTGAGTGTTTGCCCTTGTGGCGACATATAAATCACCGGACAATGCTCACTGTCGACACGGCAGCCATGCTGACTGGCTCGCAGGCGCGCATCCTCGATAGCTTTTGATAATGGCTCGGCCATCATCACCATCCCAGGACCGCCACCATACGGGCGCTCATCAATACGGCGATAGTTATCAGTGGTATAATCACGTGGATTAATGCATTCAATCGTCACTTGTTTCTGAGTGACTGCCCGTCCCGTGATACCAAACTCACGGATCGTCGCAAACATCTCAGGAAAAATACTAATGACAGAAAAATACATCTGATGTCTACTTGCACAGTGGCTAATAATGGCTGAATAAATCGGGGTAATTATCAAACGCGCTTAGCGATAGGACTAAAGGCCGTATCACTAAATGAAAGGCTTTATTAATAATCACTTGGCCATGCCACAAGCACTGTTTTTTCAGTCATATCGACTTCAATCACGGTTTGCTTGTGCCATGGAATCAGGCGCTCTTCATTGTCCAAACTGTCTGAGTTTGCCGTTACGCGCATGATGTCATGGGCACCGGTCTCAAACATTTCAGTGATAGTGCCTAGATATTCAGTCTGCTCATTTATCACGCGTAAGCTGACCAAATCCGACCAATAATACTCATCTTCAGCTGTTTCAGGTAAGACGTCTTGCTCAACCCAAACGGTAACCCCGTTCATGGTCTCAGCAACATTACGATCAGGAACTTGCTCAAACTGAGCCACAATTCCTGTTCCTTGCTCACGCCAAGCCTTAACAGTCAAAGGTTTCATACCAGTGGCCGTTTTCATCCACCACGGCTGCATGCCAAATATTGCCGTACGATCATCTGTATCACTAAAAACCCAAAGCCAACCTTTAATGCCATAAGGCTTCTTAAGCTGACCGATTTTCATAAGGCTACTAGCGTTTGGAACAGAGGACATAACGGCTAACCTAGCAATGATTAAAACAGCAATGATAAATACATTTCAATGAAAAGCGATAAACGCATTCAAAATGCGATAAACAGTTAATGGCGCACCCTGGTCAGACCAGTTACGCTATGTGTTCTAAAGCCTACTGATTGGCGCAAAAAATGCTATCAGTATCCAGCAACAAAAACTTAAGCAGTGGCTTCAGTTTGAGCAGCAGACTTGTTGTAAGCTTTTACTAATGAAGCAACGCGATCTGAAGGTTGTGCACCTTTTTCGATCCACGCATTGTACGCTTCTATGTTTAGGCGTACTGCTTCTTCAGACTCTTTAGCGAGTGGGTTAAAAAAGCCGATGTTTTCAATGTAGCGACCGTCACGCGCGCGGCGTTGATCAGCAACAACTACTTGATAAAATGGGCGTTTCTTGGCACCGCCCCGTGCTAAACGAATAACAACCATGTGAATTCTCTCTTTCGCAGGTATACCAAAAAGGGCATAATTATATCACAGTCTTATTTTATTGAAAACATAAACTGTGCTTATTTAATTATTTATTAACAATAGCTTAAATGCCAGTCGATGTAAAACATATTTGATAATGAGCGCTTATCTTTAACCCATAATTTGGTCTTTTCATCTGACTACCTTACTAAAATATACGGCTAACGAAGTCTGATTTAATATGCATTTAAGAGTTCATCATGGACAACTTATTTAATCAAAGCCCACAGTGTCAGCCTTTGATTATGCTACTCTGTAGGATAAATTAATGCTTTAAGCAAATATGTTCAACACGCTCTAGACCTAATAAAATCTAACCTTCAACACCTTGGATTTATATGACCACTCCAAACCCCAAGCCAAAATCACGTCGTAAAGGTTGGCTACCACGCTCTTATTCCAATACTTGGCTTACAACCTTGATGGTGGCTTTTATTGTCATCATCAGTGTTAGCTTATCGATTTTATTTTTTTGGCGTAGCCTGTATTTACCAGAGCTGAAGAGTCATGCGCGTTATTTGACCAGTGAGTTACGGCTAATGAATAGCGTCAATAAAGATTGGCAAGATCATCCTGAGGTGCGTCAGTGGATTTACCAGCACTCTCATGTGGTAGTAGTAGATAATCCGAGTGATTTTCCAGAGGTTTCAGACAAAGCCTTTGTCGGTGTTTTTACTGATGTGTTGCAGCGTGAAATCGGCGCGCAGTTGGGGCGACCGGTTGAGGTATATTTTAAGTTTAAACCGACCCCACAGCTTTGGGTACAGGATAGTCGTGATGACAGCTTTTGGATTCGCGAACCAGTGGTTTATTATTCCCAGTACAGTCCGACTCTATTGATATTGTTTTTAATTGGATTACCCATTCTAACGCTATTGACCATCATTTTATTGGCTCGACAATTAAATCGCCCATTGCGTTATTTACAGCGCGCAGCGACCAATTATATTCGCCTCGGTCACGCCACTACATTACCAACACAAAAAGGACCCACTGAGATACGCCAGGTAAATATGGCATTCAATCGCCTATTCACCACTTTAAATCAAGCACAAAAAGAACGTACGATTATGCTTGCGGGTATCTCACACGATTTGCGCACACCGCTAACTCGCATGCGTTTGACGGCTGAGATGCTGCCAGATGACTTTTTTCGTGAAGGGCTTATTTACGATATTGAGGATATGGATGCCATTCTGGAGCAGTTTATTTCATTTATGAAAGACGGTTCTGATGAGCCAGTCAGTCTCACCAATTTAGACACCATCTTTAATGAAATTATGGTGCAGTTTGCACCGATGGCGTTCATTTACCAATCAGAGTGTGACAAGGTCGTGCCTGTCCGTCCCATGTCTATTAAACGCCTTGTTATCAATCTGGTCAATAATGCCAAGCGTTACGGCAAGCCGCCTATTTATCTGTCAGCAACTGTGGTGCCGACATTTATAGAAACTGTTGAGGAGGAAGATAGCGATGTGATTAGTGAAAGCGTGGTCAACAAAGAAGCACAAGAACAATTAATGATATGCGTACGGGACTGTGGTGATGGCGTGGCAGATGACCACTTAGAGCGTATTATGCAGCCCTTTGAACGTGGCGAGACAGCGCGTACCACCCAAGGCAGCGGCTTAGGTCTAGCGATTGTCGATCGTATCGCACGGTTGCATCATGGTACGGTCGAGGCCATCAATCATCCTGACGGTGGTCTACAAGTATGCGTGCGTATTCCCCTACTTTCCAAAGTTGCTGGAGATAAAACCGTGGCAGCCCAAACAGAAGATATCTCTGATTCTAACGATACTGGACTGGATAAGCCTGAATAATATGAAAAATCGCTCAAGGGGTGTCGAATGGCTCTAGCTACCAGTCGTTCTAGGGCGTGTCCTAATATTGAATGTGCAACAGATCCTATTCTCTATTCCCAATAATAGGCGGGATATACTTAGCACTATTAGCAAACGTTAATGGTTGAGTAATGTCGTCTTTTGCGGCCTTTAAGGTTTGCGTCGTCGATGGCTGCTGCAAAAATAAATAATAGCCCAACGTTATCGCATTCAAAACCACCAAACCACCAAATAAATACGGCATCCCTTGCTCTCCTATATTTTAAGACCACTAAATGTATAAATGCGCTAATTAATGACATGCTCTGAAAATGAACAATTCTAAAACATAGCGGTATGTTTATACCATTGAGTTATTTACCGTCAAAATCGCGCTCGCTTTTTTCTTGGGTCAATTCATCAGCAGCAAGAATTTGTGTCAGAGGCTTGATGGGCCAAGTCATGACAAATCTAGCACCACCAAGCGTTCGGCTCTCGTCCACCTTCATACTACCATTAAACCAAAAAGCAATCCGCGACACGATAGACAAACCTAAACCATAGCCGCCAGATGCTCGTGTACGACTGTCATCTAAGCGTGAGAACGGAATAAACACTTTTTCACGATCTTCCTCTGGAATACCATGACCATCGTCTTCCACGCTGACAAAAGCATTGCCTTTTTTAACGCCGCCACTAATGATGATGGTGGTTTCAGCGTAGCGTAACGCATTACCGGCAAGGTTTTGGATCACACGATGTAAATAGCGCCGATCGGCGATAGCGGTAACTTTAGCACTCGGTAATTTACCGACGATATCAATATCTTTACCCAGCGCCTTGGTTTCGCGGACGATTTGCTCGATCAACTCTTTTAAGTTGACTGGCTCAAGATCAAGCTTTGGCGAGCCTTCTTCAAGTTTTGCATAGGTTAGAATTTCATCAATCAAACCATTAAGCGATTCAATATCTTCGTCGATATAGTCGCGCTGCATAAAGCGAGAATCTTCATCATCGGTATCAGCCAGCATATCTACGGCAAAACGAATACGCGCAACGGGCGTACGCAATTCGTGTGATACCGCGCGTGTCAATTCGCGCTGCGACTCAATCAAGCGCTTGATATGCGAAGTCATCGCATTAAATGTCGCTGATAACCGAGCAATCTCATCTTGGCCAATGACCTGTACTTTACTATCAAGGTTGCCTTTACTAACTTCATTGACACCAACTTGGATCAACTGCAATTTACGCTCAAGTGGAAAAATCAGCGCATAAACCCCTAAGCTGATCAAGAACATACTGATAAGAATCATACTAATAATCAGATTAAGGGGGAAGTAGTTAAATAACGGCACTGGACCAATCAAAATTGCCATGTCATTAATCTCAGATGGCACCACTACCCTGATAGCCGAATTGCTTTTGCTACTATTGGTATCTTGCAATGAGATGACGACTTCATCACGGCGTAAGCGTGCCATTTGATCTGAATCTAAATCAAGTGTATTGACGGCTTTGAACTCTAACGGAAAGGTAAACTTGTCTTCTAACTCAGCCAAACGGCTACGCTTATCAGATAAGGTGACATGATAAGAGAGATCATCTAACAAAAACACAGCGATGGCCCGCACTTGCTGCTCGGTAACTTGTGAGATACGTGCGGTTAAGACATTTTTATTGTCTGGTAACCGATAGTAAACATCGGCATAAATAGGTTGGCTGACATAACGGACGACAGTTTTACCACCCTCAAAACGACGCAATTCGCTGGCATTAAAATCCACCTTATCAATCGGTAAAACACTAAAAGTCGTGCCAAATAAACTACTAGCATCCGATAACCAATATTCACGCTGCGATGCCGTTTCTTGGTGAGCCAGACCTTCACTCACTATGTGAAAAGCGCCTGTTGCCATGCTTTCACGGTAAGATTGCACGCGTTCTTTATTGATCGTTTCCATCAATAGTTGGGCAAATAACGCCACGCATAAGCAGACTATGAGTAGTCCCGCATAAATACGAACAAAGATACTGTGTTTTAAAGAAGAGACTAATGACATACGTGCCGTGACCAACTTAATGAATAAAAACTGCTGATATCATTCAGTATATAAGCGCTGCATTATAAGTGATATCGAACATTATTGAGTATGGATGAACCCTGACTTATATATTTTAGCTGAGGTACGGTGCATCAAAAGCGCACCCACATCATAGCTATTTAATCAGAGCCATAATAATTGCTTAATTAAACCACATAACACTACATTTAAGTTCAAAAATTAAAACTTTGCCACAAAAAAACCAGCATATTTGCTGGTTTTTGATTAAATAATGATAAATGCTCAAGATTCTATTAAAATTCTGGGATTAATTGCCTTCTTTGACAAAGAGATAGCCTTTGCTACGTACAGTTTTAATACGTTTTGGATTCTCTGGGTCATCACCAATTTTAGGACGAATACGTGAGATACGCACGTCAATCGAGCGATCTTGACCATCATATTCGATACCACGTAGACGCTCAAAGATGTCTTCACGCGATAAGATACGACCAGCGTTAGACGCCAGTAACCACAACAAATCATATTCAGCACTGGTAAAGTCGACTAGCTCCTCACCTAGGTTAACTGAACGACCACCATTATCGATGACCAATTCGCCAAATTCTAAGCGCTGTGGCACATCTTCTGATGGCGCATTTTCTGAGCGGCGTAATAACGCACGGATACGTGCAAGCAATACACGCGGCTGAGCAGGCTTGGCGACATAATCATCAGCACCCATTTCAAGACCTAATACCTGATCCATATCTTCTGTGCGCGCCGTCAGCATCAAAATAGGGTTTTGGTAATGCGGGCGAACTTCACGGCAAACCGTAAGACCATCGCTACCAGGAAGCATGACATCCAGTACGACCATATCTGGTTGTTCATTGACGATACGGCGAATAGCACGATTGCCATCCGTTTCAATGGCGACTTCTAAACCATTTTTGACTAAGTAATCTTGAGTCAACATGGCCAAACGCTCATCATCCTCAACAATTAAGATTCGCGGAGTATTGTCTTCTTCATTCGTTGTCATTGTTATATCCTCTAATACATCTCATTTAAAAGCAGTAAAAGTAAGAGCGGTAAAATTAATAGCACCATAAAGTGGCACAATTGTGGTTTGTATAGCTGTTACAAACTTGGTAGCACAGTATACTATTAAACCTACGGCTTCCTATACTATAGCTTATAGTCGTTAACAAAACCTATAAACTACACCCATTAAAACTTTAGTTTACGTCCAAAAATTATGCTTTTTAAGCAAATAGCAGGGTGATAATAAAAACTGTTTTTCGTCCACTATCTTAATGGGCAAAAACAACCCTTTTTAGTCGCTTATATAGCAACATTAAGTTTAATTATCATTCGATATTTCCGATAGTAACATATCTAATATAACCATATATCGGCATTGTCGCTAGTGGCATTGTGGCAATCACCTAATATTAATTGCTTACGGTATTATTCACCATAAAAGCAATATATAGTTAAAATACTTTAAAAACGCTACGATACTGCGGGTATAGTTTTTTGCAGCCTCCGTCTGCGTAGGCACAGCAAGCAAGAAAAAACGGTACTTGCAGTACGTGATGTAGCGATATTACTTCTCACTGACTATAGTATTAAATAGCAGATATAAAAAAACAGCCCATGATGGACTGTCTTTTATAATTATAAACAACGCTGGAGTAAGAGTACTGCCTGACGTTATATATAATAAATTAAGCGCGGTTTTGGTACTTACGAATAGTTTGTAGCTGTCCCACTGACTCTGCCAATGAGGCCAAAGCCGCATTCGTTTGCACGGTATCAGATTGGTTGACCAACATTTGCTCGGCTTTTTTGCGTGCTTCAACGATTTTACTTTCGTCAAGATTGTGCGCGCGCATGGCAGTATCAGCCAATACTGTCACCATTTTTGGTTGTACTTCTAATACACCGCCTGATACATAAATGACTTCTTCTTCGCCGTTTGGCATTTGCACTCGCATTGCGCCTGGTTTTAGCAAGGTAATAAGCGGTGTATGACCTGGCAATACACCAATCTCGCCTTCGGTACCAGTAGCTATTAACATGCTAATTTCGCCTGAATACAACTCTTCACGAGCACTTACGACGCGACATTGTAACGTTGCCATACTTAATTCCTTACCATCAAAGCGCAATCAAAAAACAGTAAAAACTGCGATGCGTTACTGAGGAGTAGATATAAGGTTTATATTATACCTACCCGTTAGCGAATACTAATACAACTTACGCTGCAGAAGACTTCATTTTTTCAGCGTTAGCGACTACTTCATCGATGCCGCCAGCCATATAGAATGCTTGCTCTGGTAGATCATCGTACTCACCAGCGATGATTGCTTTAAAGCCAGCAATGGTATCGCGTAGTGCGACATATTTACCAGGCGCGCCAGTAAAGATTTCAGCAACGTGGAACGGCTGTGATAAGAAGCGCTGAATTTTACGCGCACGATAAACGGTTAGTTTATCTTCTTCCGATAGCTCATCCATACCCAAAATAGCGATAATGTCTTTAAGCTCTTTATAGCTCTGCAATACTTCTTGCACGCCGCGAGCAACACTATAATGCTCTTCGCTAATGACTTGTGGGTCTAGCTGACGTGACGTTGAGTCAAGTGGATCAACCGCAGGATAAATACCTTGTGAGGCAATATCACGGTTCAGTACCACGGTTGCATCCAAGTGAGCAAACGTCGTTGCAGGTGATGGATCGGTCAAGTCATCCGCAGGTACATATACCGCTTGTATTGAGGTAATCGAACCTGATTGCGTTGAGGTAATACGCTCTTGTAGCTGACCCATTTCTTCAGCAAGTGTTGGCTGATAACCAACCGCTGATGGCATACGGCCTAGCAATGCTGATACTTCAGTACCGGCAAGCGTATAACGATAGATATTATCAACGAAGAACAAAACGTCACGACCTTTGCCAGTAGCAGGATCTTTGGTATCACGGAAGTACTCAGCCATGGTCAAACCAGACAGAGCAACACGTAGACGGTTACCCGGTGGCTCATTCATCTGACCATAAATCATCGCCACTTTAGACTTAGTAAAGTCATCAGTATCAACAACACCAGCGTCTTGCATTTCGTGATAGAAATCATTGCCTTCACGCGTACGCTCACCAACACCCGCAAACACAGACAAGCCTTCGTGTTTCAGGGCGATGTTGTTAATTAACTCCATGATATTAACGGTTTTACCAACACCAGCACCACCAAACAGACCAACTTTACCACCTTTTGCAAACGGGCAAAGTAGATCAATAACTTTAATACCAGTTTCTAGCAATTCAGTGCTGTTAGACTGTTCCGCATAGCTTGGCGCTTCACGGTGAATAGACCATTTTTCGTCTGCGACTACTGGACCTTCTTCATCGATAGGACGACCAAGAACATCCATGATACGACCAAGTGTACCAACGCCTACTGGCACAGAAATTGGGCCACCAGTATTAGTCACTGGAAGGTTACGCTTTAGGCCTTCGGTCGAGCCCATCGCAATAGTACGCACGATACCATCGCCTAGTTGTTGCTGTACTTCTAGGGTGGTTGCAGTACCGTCTACTTCTAAAGCATCATAAATTTGAGGGACTTCGTTACGGTTGAACTCAACGTCAAGAACCGCGCCAATAATCTGTACAATACGACCGCTACTCATTGCGTTCTCCTGGAAATTCTGTATATAGTGTGTTTTATAAAGGGTTTCAACTATGAAACAGCAGCAGCACCGCCAACGATTTCCGATATTTCTCGGGTAATCGCCGCTTGACGCAGCTTGTTATAAACCAACTGTAAATCGTTAATTAGGTCACCAGCATTATCTGTCGCCGCTTTCATGGCAACCATACGTGAGGACTGCTCAGAGGCGATGTTTTCCATTACCGCTTGATAGACAATCGACTCAATATAACGACCAAGCAACTCATCAATCAACGTCTTGATATCAGGCTCGTAGATATAATCCCAGCTAAGTTCTGTCTGTATGCCGCTCTCTTCTTCGCTAAGCGCTTCCTCTGGTAAAGGTACCAGTTGATTGACGGTTGGCTTTTGAGTCATGGCATTAACGAACTGGTTATATACCACATAGATACGGTCTAAATTACCGTTGCTATAGTCTTCAAGCATGGCCTGAACGGGGGCGTTTAATTGCTCAAACGTTGGTTTGTCGCCATAATCGGTTACCGCTGAGGTGACTTTGCCACCAAAGTTTTTGAAGAAACTGACGCCTTTAGCACCAATAACCGCAAACTCGGCTTGTACAGACTGGTCTTGATATTGCTGGATATTTTTCATCAATGCTTTGAATAAGTTAATATTCAAACCACCCGCCAAACCGCGATCAGAGCTAATAACAATATAGCCAACTTTGTTGACTGGACGCGAGACCATATACGGATGTTTGTAGTCTGATGAGGCATGCACCAAATGTGAAATAACCCGGCGCATACTATCAGCATACGGGCGACCCACTTCCATGCGCTCTTGGGCACGGCGCATTTTACTTGCCGCTACCATTTGCATCGCACGAGTAATTTTTTGGGTGCTTTTAATACTGGTGACTTTGGCACGTATCTCTTTTAAGCTTGCCATAATGATTCCAATATAAGAGGGTTAAAAAGCATTGGCGCATGCGACAATTATTTAATATATAACATTAATCTAAAAAATAATACTTTATATCTTGTGCATGACGCGATGTAATGCCGTCAACGGTTAGAATAGTGGCGCTGCTATCTAAATAAAAAACTTATTAGACAGCGCGCCACTTTATTAGCTATAAACAACAGCCATAACCAATCAGGCTTAACCCGTTAACTGAGTATTTACTAACTTAATCGTTAGTAAATTAGTAACTGTGATTTTGTTTAAAGGTCTCGACTGCTGACTTTAAACGACCTGCAATATCATCATTATATTTTGCAGTGTCATCAATTTCTTTCATCAGCTCGCTTTGCTCATCATGCATATAGCGTAAGTAAGCTTCTTCAAAAGAACCTATTTTATTAACAGGAACATCTGATAAGAACCCTTCGTTTGACGCATAGATAACCGCAGACTGTTCAGCGATAGACATCGGCTGATACTGTTTCTGTTTCATCAGTTCAGTCACACGCTCACCATGGTCAAGCTGTTCGCGAGTCGCATCATCAAGGTCTGAGGCAAACTGAGCGAATGCCGCCAATTCACGATACTGAGCTAGAGCAGTACGAATACCACCAGAGAGTTTCTTAATGATCTTAGTCTGAGCTGCACCACCAACACGCGATACCGAGATACCAGCGTTGACTGCTGGACGGATACCTGAGTTAAATAAGCTTGACTCTAAGAAAATCTGACCATCAGTGATTGAAATCACGTTGGTCGGTACGAATGCTGATACGTCACCGGCTTGGGTCTCAATGATTGGTAGCGCGGTTAATGAACCAGTTTTACCAACTACTTCACCATTGGTGAATTTTTCTACATATTCAGCGTTTACACGTGATGCACGCTCAAGTAAACGTGAGTGTAAGTAGAATACATCCCCTGGATACGCTTCACGGCCTGGTGGACGACGTAATAGTAGTGAAATTTGACGATAAGCAACGGCTTGTTTTGACAAGTCATCAAATACAATCAGTGCATCTTCGCCGCGGTCACGGAAGTATTCACCCATCGTACAACCTGAGTACGGTGCGATATACTGTAGTGCTGCTGGCTCTGACGCTGAAGCAACCACAACTGTGGTGTATTCAAGTGCGCCAGTTTGCTCAAGTTTGCGTACCACGTTAGCGATGGTAGAACGTTTCTGACCAATTGCTACATATACACACTTAATGCCAGATGATTTCTGGGCGATGATCGCATCGATAGCCATCGCGGTTTTACCCGTCTGACGGTCACCAATGATAAGCTCACGCTGACCACGACCGATTGGAATCATGGTATCAACGGCTTTATAACCGGTCATTACTGGCTGATCTACTGATTGACGGTCGATAACGCCTGGGGCGATTTTTTCGACTTTGTCGGTCATTTTGGCATTGATAGGACCTTTGCCATCAATAGGATTTCCCAAGGCGTCAACAACACGGCCTAGCAGCTCAGGACCTACTGGTACTTCAAGGATACGACCAGTACAATAGGCTTTTTGACCTTCTTGCAGCTTTAGGTAATCACCAAGTACTACCGCGCCGACAGAATCACGCTCTAAGTTAAGCGCCATTCCGTAGATTTCGCCTTCAAACTCAATCATTTCGCCGTACATGGCATCTTCAAGACCATGAATCTGCACGATACCGTCAGATACTTTGACAATCG
Organism: Psychrobacter sp. FME6; assembly: GCF_014861365.1. Classification (GTDB taxonomy): domain Bacteria; phylum Pseudomonadota; class Gammaproteobacteria; order Pseudomonadales; family Moraxellaceae; genus Psychrobacter. Next base: position 35,835 of record NZ_RRYW01000012.1, on the reverse strand, counting down.
TGCCTTCATTCTTTGCAGTTGCACCCGCATCAAGGTCTTGAATACGCTGCTTAATCAGGTTACTGATTTCCGCTGGATTCAATTGTTGCATTGCCTTGTTTCCTTTAATTTATGATAACCCGCCCACTGACTTAAATGCTCTTATATCATGCACGCTCTATTGAGCTGCGTTGATGATTGGCATTAGGCAGTTAGCTGTGTTTTTAACTGTTGTAACTTGCCGCGCATCGAATCATCAATGATTTTGTCACCGACTTTGATCGTAGCGCCTGCCAATAAACTTGCATCAACCGACTCGTGAATCACCACGCTAGCATTTAGCGAGGTAGCGAGACGTGTTTGCAGCATATCACGCTGGGCATCGGTCAATGGATAGGCCGTGGTCACATATGCGTCAAGCTGCTTTAAGCTTATTGCCTTGTGACGGCGATAATGCTCATAAACTTCAGGAAGCAGCGCCAGACGCTCTTGTTCTGATAACTGTTTAACGAAGTTACTAAGTGCTACTGATACTTTTGGATAGCTGGCGTCGCTATCAGGGCGAACCCCTCTAGCCTCACCTAATAACTGCTTAAAAGCAGAATCATTAGCGCTAGCTACTTGTGTATCATAAAGATCGATCAAAGCAGCTGACTTATGCTCAGCAGAAACAGCTGGATTGTCTAGCCAAGTACTGAACGACTTGTCATTGACAACGCTAGCAGCAATAAATAAGAAGTTCTCCCACTCATTTACTGCCCCGTTTTCGTTGGCATAGTCAAACGCGGCTTTAGCGTACGGTCGTGCTAAGGTTGATAAGTCAGCCATTATATCCTCACAATTACAGCTTCGCCGCCAGTTGGTCTAACATACTGGCATGTTTTTGCACATCGACTTTGTCTTGCAAAATCTTTTCTGCACCAAGTACAGCCAGCTCAGCAACTTGGGCACGTAATGACTCACGCGCTTGATTGATTTCTTGGTCGATAGACGCTTGCGCTTGTTGACGAATGCGCTCGCCTTCCGCTTGGGCCTGCGTTTTGGCATCTTCGACAAGCTGGTTGGCACTCTTGTTCGCTTGCTCGATTAGAGCAGCAGCTTTGGTCTTTGCAAGATCAAGCTCCTGCTGGACATCTTGCTCCGCGGTTGCCAAATCTGCTTTTGCTTTTTCTGCGGCATTCAAGCCTTCAGCAATTTTACGCTGACGCTCATTGATGGCACCGATAAGTGGTGGCCACACAAACTTCATGCAGAACATCACAAAGATTGCAAAAGCAATGGCTTGACCGACGAGGGTAAAATTGATATTCACGTGATCACCTCTTTGTTAATGAAAAATCAGTTTCATTGATCATGTTTGGCAGTCAAATCTTGACTATATTTGCTAGTAAATCCTTGAGTACCAAACATTTACAACTGAGCTTTCGGATTAACCTGCTAGAGGGTTAGCGAACAACAATAGCATAGCAATACCAACACCGATCATCGGAATAGCATCAAGAAGACCTGCTACGATGAACATACGAGTTTGCAATTGTGAGCCAAGTTCTGGCTGACGTGCAACACCTTCTAGGAATTTACCACCTAGAATAGCAAAACCAATACCTGTACCTAGTGCACCTAAACCGATAAGTAGTGCTACTGCGATAACTGTGTAACCACCTAATACTGGATCCATGGATGTATCCTCATTTACCTATTGAATGTCTAATTAATGTTCAGTTGATGATGCAAGTGACATATAAACTATCGTCAGCATCATAAATACGAACGCTTGGAGGGTAATAATTAAGATGTGGAAAATAGCCCACGGTACTGATAACGCCCACTGAATCCAAAATGGCATTAGGGCAATCAGTATGAAAATCAACTCACCAGCATACATGTTACCGAATAGACGCAGACCTAATGAGATAGGCTTGGCTATTAAAGTAACAAACTCTAAGATAAAGTTGATGGGTATTAAAATAATTTGTACGATAGGATTCTTAGCACTGAACGGATGCAGTGTTAGCTCGCCAACAAAGCCGCCCAACCCTTTTTCTTTGATACTATAAAATAGTATCAGCGCAAAGACAGAGAATGACATGCCGAGCGTGATATTAGGATCAGTGGTTGGAACAATCTTAAAGAACACATGATGTGGATCACCTCCACCCGCCCCCATTGCTGCGCCGATTTGTCCGGCAAGCGCTGGGATAAAGTCTACCGGCAGCAAATCCATCAAGTTCATCAAGAAAATCCAAACGAAGATGGTTAATGCTAAAGGCGCAATCAGCTTTGAGGTGCCACTATAAGAGTCACGCACGTTGTTATCAACGAACTCAACGATCATCTCAACCGCGGCCTGAGTTTTACCCGGCACGCCTGAAGTGACCTTTCTAGCGACCATCCAAAAGATAGCGCAGAAAACAATGCCGAGACCAATTGACCAAAGCATAGAATCAAGGTGGATAGCTTTAAAACCCATTAATCCTGCTTCTTCGGCAGTATAGGCAACTTTCCAACCTTCGCCCGGCAGATAGCCGTACGTCCAGTTCGTTAAGTGATGAGAGATATAGTCTGTGGTTGTTTGCTCGCCTGCCATAATATAAGCTTCTTATTAGTCAACGATTTACTCAACTACCCAAAAATACGGTTGTCATCTGATGAGGTCTTTAGCGCTTGAACCTGCAGCATTTAAATGCAGATAAACAAACGACGCTAAAGCGCCTCTATAAGCAATAACATCCAACCCATAGTTCTGTTACTTATGCTAAATTTAATAGCTGATAATAAATTTTAGCTACCAAAAAAGGGCTCATCATTATTCAGTAGTAGCCCTTTAATATGTACAGAAAATTATCATATATTGTTTATTCAACTCTTCTAATCACGATAAACGCTTAATGCAGCGCTCGTAACCAAGATATTTAGCCGCCTATATTAATGCAGCGTTGTATTCGTGTAAAGTCAATTGTGACTTTTTTATCCGCTGTATGAGTAAGTTAGCTGTGAGTCGCGTTTGCTAAAAGGCTTTTGCGTCATTAATTAAATTGTAAGAATTTAATTAGTGACGCTATCAATAGCCAAATTAACGCTATTGCACCCACATTATTGGGTATTATATGCGTTTCAAACGCTCATTAGTAATGTCATCAGACAAATTTTCATGCTTCGACGTTATACAACTAGTCATAGAGAAGCTGGACAGCGGGGTGACTTGCTAGTGTCGGTTATAATTTGGCTATTTATATATACAAATCACCTCTATATAAATAAAAATCATTTATCAATACTAACGTATATGCCACAACATCCAACTGTGACTAATTTGCATTACCATAAAACCGATAAACAGCGCAGGCGCGGATAGGGGTTGTACGGTAATAAAAATTAGTGCGAAACCAAACACGGTCAACAGCCATTTGGCCATTTGACCCCGATATAGCTGGCTAACAATATATAAGCGCGCGCGATATCCGGTATACCAAAAAATAAAAAAAGCAAATACCACTTGAGTGGCAAAACTAAGTAGCGCACCAATAGCGGCGCTTTTTGCTACTACCAGCGCACTATGTAACCAAATAGTATCTAATATCCAAGCAATAATAATAAGGATAAATAGTATCCATGCTTGGCGCTTGATATAAATGCCAATCTTATCTTTTTGTGTGCGTTTGGCAGGCTTGGTCATCGGTAGTCCTATCGCCTTACAGGATTGGGGTAAGGTAGCAATCTAACACAGTCGCGACGCTGTTACTTTTATCCGTGAACGGCCCACTCTATAGGGGTTACCTTTTAACCAAAATAAAACGCCACTCATTATAAGGACCGACCGACCGTTAAGCAAGAAAAATATACCTTTTACCAGTCATCTATTCTTACTATCTGCAAATGATGCTCTAATCAATACTCTATCAAAAGCTTCTGTATAAGCGCTTTATGATATGCATTGATATATCTGCTGCGCCATCGCCTGCCAGCCGCTGACAAAGTCTTTGCTATTACTCATATCTTCTGCCTGAACGGTGGTCTGTACAGGTTGTAGTTTGGCTAACAATCCTTTAGCAGGTTGGCTTGGCGACACAAGGCACATTTTCTTGTCCGGGCGCTGCTCATTGAGCCAGCGTAATTGGCTCGCTCTTGGCGCTAAATGATGGTCAGTACTTAAGCTACCGATGAACGTTAGCTGTAAGCTGCTTTCGATATATTGATAAGCATCGTGATAAGCCCAATATGGTCGCACTTTTTGAGTAGCATTTTTATTGGTTGCTGCTACGGCTTTATCCAGTCGTTGAGCAAATTTTTGGGCATTGGCATGGTACAGCTTTTTATATTGCGGATTGGCATGACTATGAATCACCGCAAGAGCGCGAGTCATGGCTTTGGCATTATCAGGATCGAGCCAAATATGCGGGTCTAAGGTGTCAGCAATAGGTTTACCTTTTATATCGCGCAAAGGATGACGATGAAAAGCATCAAACTCAAACAATGCAATAGCATTGGGCGCGGTATTTAAGCTCGCTGCCAAGTTTTTTTCTAGTGGCTCACCAAACCAGACCACAAACTTACTGTCCTGAATGGCTTTGATATCGCCAGGACTGATACTACCATGGTGACCGACCTCCCCTGCCTGCAATAATTGCTTGGCAGGCGGCGCACCCTCAGTGACTGCCTGACTTAACAAAAACAAAGGATAGTTACTCACGCTGACTGTGGCGGCTTGGGCATTAACTGCCAAAGTGCCGAGCATTACTATTCCAGTAATGAGCAGTCGCTGTAGTATAATGCGTGAGCGTAAAGAGTCGTTAAAGACTGAGTTCATAGTCGGTTCTTTAATGTATGGATGATAGAAATATACGTAGATAAATTAAGACCGTTTATCTGATTTTGGTTTTAGTATGTTATACTATAACAATATAAATTACTATACTTAAAATGCCATTCCATTTTTAGGAGCTTGTGCTATGTCGACTACCTCACCTAATTGTGAGCATGTGCACGACGTGCAAGATTTTACGCCTCAGGATGTGTCTGAGCGCCTAATCGCCGCAAAAGAGCAGTGTCGTCTACGCGGTGTGCGCTTTACCCCCTTACGTCAGCAGATTTATACGCTGGTATTGCAAGCCAATAAACCAGTGGGTGCTTATGATTTAATCACCCAATTACAGCACATGCGTCTATCAGACAGCGATAATAAGATTGATAGCACAAAGAATGTTGCACCGCCGACGGTCTATCGCAGTTTAGAGTTTTTATTAAGCGAAGGTTTGGTACATCAACTGACCTCTATCAATGCGTATGTACCTTGCTGTCACCCAAGGGCGCAGCATACGGCAGCGTTTTTAATCTGTGAGCAGTGTCAGCGCGTACAAGAATGTAGCAGCTTGCCCGTACAAGAGATGATGGGCTTTGCTGAGCAAGATATTGGTTTTATCGTTGAACGCAGTGTCATTGAGCTGAGCGGTCGTTGCCAAATGTGCCAGTAAAATAACGACCCTTGATGATAAGTGTTTATCATCAAATTTTATGTATATCCTTTACTAACCCACTCGTTGTCATATTATGAGCCTGTCTACCTTACCGTTTAATCAACCGAGCGCTTCTGTTATTACTGGCAATAGCATTAATAGTGTTAGCAAACTGCTGAGCTTAAATAACGTTAGCTTTGATATTAACCAGCAACGCTTGCTGTCAAATATTAATATCGACATTGCTATTAACGAAACGGTCAGCCTTATCGGGCCTAATGGCGCGGGCAAGTCAACGTTGGTCAAACTTATTTTGGGCTTAATTGAGCCGACTGATGGACAGATTACACCCCACCAGAAATTACAGCTTGGCTATGTGCCGCAGCGGTTTGCTGTACCACCAATACTGCCATTACGTGTCCGCGATTTACTAGCACAAGCAGACAAAAAACGCTTAACGGCTGAGCAGCGGCAGTTTATCTTTGATAATTTATCATTGACCCATCTGCTATCGCGGCAAATGCTGCACCTTTCGGGTGGTGAAACGCAGCGGGTATTGCTGGCACGCGCATTATTAGAGAAGCCCAATTTATTAATTTTAGATGAACCGATGCAAGGGCTGGACCCTGATACCGAGGTTTGGCTGTATCAATTTATCGATGAATTACCAGAGTTTTTACGCTGTGCCATGCTGGTGGTATCGCATGATTTACATTGGGTGATGAAAGGCAGTCGACGGGTGATTTGTCTCAACAAGCATATCTGCTGTGAAGGTCAGCCCAGCGAGCTTGCTATTAGCAGCGAATTTCAAAAGCTGTTTGGCCATCATTATGAGCAGCCTTATGTACACCAACCGCACGCCTGTGAGCATCACGCGCCAAGCGAACTCGAATTATAATAAAGCCTTAAACCTTTATAAAAACTATTACGGATACTTATTATGAGCGCTTGGTTAGCCATCATTGCCCCTGCTTGGATTGCTGGCAGTATTTTAGCCTTATTATCAGCGCCTTTAGGTTGTTTGGTATTGTGGCGACGCATGGCATTTTTTGCTGACGCATTAGCTCATGGAACCTTACTTGGCGTGGCCTTGGCAGTCTGGTGGCAGTTGCCAATGGGTATAGGCATTGCATTAGTCAGTGTCATGGTGGTGCTGGGGCTGGTGCTCATTGATGATGAGCGTCTGCCCGTCGATGCGGTACTGGCAGTGGTTGCGGTGTCATTGCTATGTCTAGGCTTATTGGCTTTGACCCAGCTAACTGACCAGCAAGCAAACGTACTGGGGTTTTTATTTGGTAATTTGCTGGAGCTTGACTGGGCAGACTTACCGTTACTCGCTGGTAGCGTCATGGTTGGATTGGGTCTGCTTACCTATATATGGCCAGCGCAAATTAAGCTTGCCACCCACGAAGCATTGGCACGTATTCAGGGTATCAACCCCACACGCCAGCGGCTATTTTTTATGGGCGTACTAGCAGGGTTTTGTGCGATTGCTCTACAGGCGGTTGGTAGTTTATTAATCAGTGGTTTATTGGTTTTACCAGCACTGACGGCACGCTTATATTCAGCATCACCAAAACAAATGGTCATTATATCGCTAGTAATCGCGCAGCTTGGCGTCACTTTAGGCGTTTGGGGTAGCATTTGGTTGGATATTCAGACGGGTCTCTCTATCGTCTTGATATTAGCAATTTTATTCTTTATGGCGCTTGCTGTCTCAAAGCTAATGACCACAAGGTTTTGGTCAGCACGTCGCTAATCGCTTCGTAGTATGCGTAATATAAAGGCGGTTATTTACTGTTTTATCCAACTTTATTTTATCAATATAGCTAGAGCTTTCATTGACGTTATGTTATAAAATTGCCCTAATATGCCTATTGGTAATAACAGCTTGGTAATAGCAATGAGAAACCAATGACTATAACTCGTTCAATGTATTTATATTTATTCTAGCGATAATACTTATTTTGATTCGATAAGGGACTGACCCAATGCCAAGCTATCCTGTGAATAAAATCAGCACGCCAGATGCACAATTGAATATACTACAAATCACTGACTTGCATTTATCAACGCCTGTGGTCTCCACTGCCGATGATAATGATGAGGACAGTACTAAAAATGGCGAGGTAACGGTTTGTCAGCACCGTTTTGAGTCCGTGCTACAGCAAGCATTGAGTGGCGATATCCGCTGTGATTTGATTGTCGTGACTGGGGATTTGGTTAGTGAGGTAATTCCTGCTATCTATGACCATATTTTTAAGGTATTACAAGCAACGGGCATTCCTTTTGCTTGTATCGCTGGCAACCATGACGTCACTGATGAAAGGGGTAGTGACTTACCCTTTTTTCAGCGCGAGCTCATCGCACGGCCGACCGATTCACGTTTACTGAGCCAACATGTTATTGAAAGTGATCACTGGCAGGTTTTGTTATTAGATTCATCTATGGCTGGCAAAGTAGAAGGTGAAATTACCCCCGCCGCCATCGATTGGCTATGCGAGACCCTCAGCGCTTGTGATAAGCCTACATTAATTGCCGTGCACCACCACGTCATTCCTATAGATTCTGACTGGATTGATACCCATATGGCAGACAATAGCGAGAGTTTTTGGCAGCATATGGCAAAATTCGAGCAATTAAAAGTCATTATTAGTGGTCATACCCACCAAGAGCAAGTGCGTCATCGTCAGGGGGTTAGCGTTTATAGTACACCGTCTACCTGCTATCAGTTCAAACCCTTCGAAGATGATTTTTCCTACGACACAAACGCATTGCCAGGGTATCGTTGGTTGCAATTAGCCAACAATGGAAAGGTTGCAAGCTGGGTTGAAAGACTGGATACTTGATGCCCAGATTTATTGGCACCATTAACGCTGACAGCCCTTATTTTTTAGGCTTTTAGCTGATACTGCTTGATTGAACCATAAGATAGCTGACAAAGTAGAAATGTGGTCATTATAAAAAATAGCTTCATTATTATTAAAAACAATGTTACAACTTATAAAATAAAACGAAGACCACCTGATATTTAATAATAAGCAAAACTATAGTAGCTAGGATGGCTAGATCGACCACAAGCTAAGTTTCTACAGTCAGTAATATGCAGCACTATTTAAACCCTGTTATTTAAATAAAGCAGTTTAAATAAAAATAGACATAACCATATACCTGAACATTGATATGTTGCTATGAGCATTTTGAGATAACCGTACTATTAGATCAGCTGTGTTACTTGTGTTACCAAGTGGTAAAACGTTTTATAAAGGGACAAATTATAGCGTTTGGTAAATTAATAACGTCTTGTCTTTTGATACGTCGTTTTATTGAATCAATTTGAAAAAGTAGGATACCCATATGAGCACCGTGACTACGAATCCGAGTGAAGTTAAGTTTACTCCTTATGTGCCGGGCAAAGACGAAGAGTATATGTCTGATGCACAGTTAGAGCACTTTAAATCTATTTTATTGGACTGGAAAAACCAACTGATTGGTGAAGCGGATCGCACCAAGACTTATATCCAAGATGAGTCAAGTGCCATGCCAGACATCAATGACCGTGCTACCCAAGAAGAAGAGTTTGCCTTGGCGCTGCGTACACGTGACCGTGAGCGTAAGCTGATTCGCAAAATCGACAAATCTATGTCAGAAATCGAAAACGAAGACTATGGTTTTTGTGAAACTTGCGGGGTAGAGATTGGTCTGCGTCGTTTAGAGGCACGCCCAACAGCGACGCAATGTATCGACTGTAAGACTTTATCTGAAATTAAAGAACGCCAGAACCAAGGCGCTTAAGCAACCTACTGTTAATGTAGGTATAAAAATATAAGTACAAGCACGAGCGACCATATTAATATGGTCGCTCGTTGTGTTTTGGCTTAATAGCTTTGTCATTACTGGCTTTGAGATTGGCAACTGATAACCAATTCAAAACTTCGCATCTTAAAAAAAGCATGGCTGACACAATCAGCTATATCTTTAGAACTCATCCTGCTAACAAAACAGCCGCATTTAATAAATATCTTTTTACGCTAATTTTTATTATCCTACCTTCTATCCCATTTACCGATAACCATCAATTTTAAAGTCCATCCAAACTTCTATGTTAACTCAAACCTCATCATCACAGCCTATCGGTCGTTTTGCCCCCTCACCGACTGGTGAGTTACACCTTGGCTCACTAACGACAGCGATTGCCAGCTATTGCCATATAAAATCATTGGGTGGTAAATGGCTATTACGTATCGAAGATACTGATACCGAACGCTGTGACCGACAGTTTACTGAACAAATTTTAATTGATTTGGAAGCGCTTGGATTATACTGGGATGGCGATGTTATTTATCAGTCTGAACGCATTGATATTTATAATGATTACTTGTCTTCCTCTCTGCAATCGCTGACTTATGGCTGCCAATGCTCACGTAAAGATTTGGAGCAATATTGGGCACAAAAGGAACCAAGCAAGCATCACGATGCTGTCAGTTCGCTACAACCAAATAGGACGCGTTATCCGCGCCGCTGTGTCGGCGCTGACCTTGATAGACAACAACATAAGTTACGTATCCAACTGCCAGATTATAGGATTGGTTTCAACGATGGTATCCAAGGTATGCAGTGGGATAATCCGCAGCAAACATTAGGCGATATGGTGGTGCGCCGCCAAGATGGCATGATCAATTATATATTGGCAGCCAGCCTCGATGATGGTCTACAACAAATCACACATATTATGCGCGGTTTGGATATTTTACCCATGACCACGGCACAAATCAGTATCATGCAGGCCGCTGGTTTGCCTGCTATCGATCATTGGTCTCACTTGCCACTGATATGTCATTCTGATGGGCAAAAGCTCTCCAAGCAAAATCTGGCTCAACCCATCGATACTCGTAACCCAAGTCAGCTTATCACTGACGCTTTACAGCTCTTACAGCAACCAACGGTCGATAGAGATACACCTAGCAATATGCTAAGACAGGCCGTTGCCCAATGGGACAATACGCCACTACAGGGCAAACAGCAGTTAAATATACCCAATGGATAAAAGACGAAAAACAAGCAATAAAAAGCGCCACCAATAGCGACGCGTTTTAAACTATTCTAACGATACTAATAATAACGGCACTGGCTTTTTTCGATTTCAGGGCTTTCTTTGTAAATCTTCAGTAATAGCGCGACCATCACTAAACTAATCAGCATCGATGAGCCACCGTAACTGAAAAACGGCATGGTTAAACCTTTGGTCGGAATTGCGCCCATATTCATCGCCGCATTAATAATTGTCTGCGCAATAAACACCACACCGATACCAAAAGCGGTATAACTCATGCGCATCTGCCGACGCTTGAGCGCGTTATAACTGATACGCATCGCACTGCCGATAATCAGCGCCTCGAGCAACAGCACCATGCTAACCCCAACAAAGCCTAGCTCTTCACCAGTGATGGCCAATAAAAAGTCGGTATGAGCCTCGGGCAGATGCGACAGTTTTTGTACACTTTCGCCATAGCCAACACCTGTAAATTGCCCACGACCAAAAGCAATCAAACTGCGCGCCAGCTGATAATCCGTATCTTGTACATCATCAAACGGATCCATAAACGACATCACTCGGACTAACCGATACTCTGCTGTCGTAACCATCAACACAGCACCGCCAATAGCAGCAGCACCTAGCGCTAAGAAATGCTTGTAAGGGGCACCCGCAATATAAAAAATCGCAAAGAGCGTACCAAGTATCACCACAAAAGAACCAAAGTCTGGCTGCGATAATAACAGTATGGTGATGAGCGCGACCACTAACATAATCCGCAAAAAACCATCCAAACCATTACGGACCTCAAAAGAGCGACGCACCACAAAGTCAGAGACAAACACAATCATGACCAGTTTCGCTAACTCTGCTACCTGAAAATTAAAACCGCCTATCGTTAGCCAACGTTTGGAGCCATTGATAGGCGTACTGAACAAGGTCGCCACTAATAGCATGCCCGTAATACCCAGCAAAATAAACTGGGTTTCGGTTTTATATAGCAACCGTAAAGACACGCTATAATAAGGAACCGCAGCGATAATCAAACCTATCGTCATATACAGCAGTTGGTTTTTGAAAAAATGCAGCTCTGTCATTCCGCGACTGAGTGCAAAAGGAATAGAAGCAGAAGCCACCATCAATAAACTAAGCACCAGCATACAGCCGACACTCGATATTAAGATGGCGCGTGCTGACGGCATAGAAAGGATACCATCTGAGCCAGAGGCTGGCTTTGATTGAGAAGAAGAACGAAAAAAAGAAGAGATCGCCATAATTTTATATACACTAACGAACGAAAAAACACGGCGTCTATCAAACGCCACCGTTTAAAAAATAAAGTAGATCGCACCAGATAGCTGTCGTATCAGATAGCTAGGGCGTGTCCTCAATCTGACTGGTCATCATCGACAGTAGCAGCAATTTATAAGCAAAACAATCATTTATAGTTGATTCACTTTAAAACCGATATAAGTGCTACTGGAGTAAATTTTTTGCAGCCTTTAACCAGTAGTCATACTATCGGCACGCGCCAGATTTAGTTGGTCAACCAGTTGATTAAAATGCTCACCGCGAGCCGCATAACCGCTATATTGATCGAAACTGGCACAGGCTGGTGATAATAGCACCGCTTGCACTTGTGATAGGCTACTTACAGTTACTTGTTGAATGGTGTCAAAGGCATTTTCCAAAGACTGGCATTGGTGTAGCGCTACGTCATCACTTAAGTTGGCTGTACGCAGGTGCTGCTCAATTTGCTGACTATCTTCACCGATAAGCAGTAGTTGACTAACGTACTGATTGATAAAAGGGGTCAGCTCGCCAAATTCTTGACCTTTGCCTTGCCCACCCAAAATCAATAATAGCTTGCCGTCTTTTGGCGCATAGACTGCACCCAGCCCTTCGATAGCGGCCATCGTCGAGCCAATATTGGTGCCTTTTGAATCATTAAAATAATCAATATCAGCCACATTTGCCACATATTGGCAACGATGCTCAAGTCCAGTAAATTGTTGCAAGGTATCTAGCATGCTATCAACTGCCAATCCTGCCAGCTCGCCTAACGCTAACGCTGCTTGCGCATTGAGCAGATTATGACGGCCTTTAATCAACAGTTTATCTGCCGACAGTAGTTTTTCTGTACCGCGTGCAAGATAAATATCGCCTTCAGAGTCAGTGATGAGACCATATTGATTCTCGTCAGGGGCATGAATGCCCGTACTCACTCTGGGTAAATTATCAGCCACCAGTGGGCGCGTCAATGCGTCTTCACGGTTAATAACCACAGATTTTGCACCCTGAAAAATACGGTGCTTGGCTTGATGGTAGCCGAGCATATCGCCATGACGGTCTAAATGGTCAGGCGACATATTAAGCACCGTGGCGACTTGTGCGTTTAAATCGGTCACGGTTTCTAATTGAAAGCTGGACAGCTCAAGTACCGCCAACTCCATATCGGTATTATCCAGTAATGTTAGCGCTGGTACACCAATATTGCCACCGACACCGACATTGACCCCAGCATCTATCGCCATTTGCCCAACCAACGTGGTCACAGTGCTCTTAGCATTAGAGCCGGTAATCGCTACGATCGGTACCGTACAGGCATCACAAAATAGCTGAATATCACTGACCACTGGGACATTGGCTTGACGTGCGGCTGCAACGGCTTCGGTCGCCAGAGAAATACCAGGGCTAATAATAATCCGTGTGGCTTGCTGCAATAGCGCTGCGTCAATCGTACCAAACCGGCGGATATCAATCTCATCAGGTAACTGATCCGCTAGTCTAGGTACTGCCTGAGCATCAGTGACCGCTACTTGATAACCTTGCGCCACCAGATAGCGAGCGACAGATAACCCAGATTGCCCCAAACCAACCACGACTTGTAGACCACTGCCTTTATGAAGTAAGGCATCTGTTGCAGTGTTGGTGGTCATATCTATTCCTTCTATTAGATGTGCAAAATGGCATCAAAAAATCTAGCCTATAAAAAAGCCAAACGATACCATCAAGATGAGAAACATCATAACGGTATCGTTCAGATTTCGGTACTGGTTTTTTACGGCGTTATGCTATTATGCGCCTGTTTTTATATTAAGTGGCTAGTGCTATAATAGCTGCCCTAATCTGTCAGTGACCAGAGACTTACTCTGGCCGTTTTAGTTTAGCATGTTGTCACAGTTAGCGCGCTGTTGTCACTTCTCTTTGGCAAAATGGCTATTGTGGACGAATCATGCATGGACGGATCATGTCGAACGGCTACTTTTATTTGACAGATGATTTATTATCTTCTACCGCAGCAAGTCATTGCTGACTCTATTCGTTATTGTAGGTGTTGTTTTTGAATAGCCTACCTTAACTACCCAATTCCAAATAATTTTAGGTAAACTCACTAAATTTATCATCGTATCGATTATTGATGAGCGTATTAGTGATACCAGCAAGTAAATCAGTAGACATATTTATTACGATGTTTTTTATGACAGTACCTTTTATAACCGTGTTTCTTATGACCGTACCTTTTATGACAATGCCTCGATAATTCAATGCCGCAACATGACACAGCGCCTGTTGCCGTAAAAGAAAGATGAATAGCTATTCTTATAGCGACGCGATCATTTTATGAATGAGTAATGATTACTTTTTTTGCCTCTAACCCTATGCAGTTTACTTATGACATCTTTTATTGATAACTTACGTGACGAGTGGTTTTCCAATGTTCGCGGTGACGTTTTATCAGGCCTAGTCGTTGCACTGGCGCTAATCCCTGAGGCCATTGCCTTCTCTATTATCGCTGGCGTTGATCCAAAAGTCGGCTTGTATGCCTCATTTTGTATCGCGGTAGTGATTAGTTTCGTCGGTGGTCGTCCAGGCATGATTTCGGCGGCAACAGGGGCGATGGCACTGGTGATGGTCGATTTGGTCGCCGAGCATGGTTTGCAGTATTTATTGGCTGCCACCTTATTGTGCGGCGCTATTCAGGTAGTAATGGGCATCTTAAAGCTCGGGAATTTGATGCGTTTTGTTTCCCGCTCTGTGGTCATTGGCTTTGTCAATGCGCTAGCGATATTGATCTTTGCCGCCCAATTACCAGAGCTTAACCCAATGACTGAGCGCGTCGGTATGACCGTTTATATCATGACAGCAGCGGGCTTGGCGATAATTTACCTGTTCCCGCTCATTCCTAAAATTGGTCGGGTGATTCCATCGCCGCTTATTTGTATCGTGGGATTAACCGCGGTCGCGATGTATATGAACCTTGATATTCGTAACGTCGGTAGCATGGGTGACTTACCAGACTCCCTGCCGATGTTTTTGTTGCCTGACATTCCATTGAACCTAAACACCTTACTAATCATAGCCCCTTATTCTATCGCGTTGGCTATCGTTGGTTTGTTAGAATCTATGATGACGGCGACGATCGTTGACGAGTTAACAGATACCCCCAGTGATAAAAACCGTGAGTGTCGCGGTCAAGGGATTGCTAACGTGGTCTCAGGTTTCTTTGGCGGTATGGCAGGTTGTGCGATGATTGGTCAGTCAATGATTAACGTCAAATCTGGCGGACGTACGCGCCTATCTACTTTGATAGCAGGTATCGTCTTGCTCATTATGGTGGTGTTTTTGAGTGAATGGGTCAGCCAAATCCCAATGGCAGCGCTGGTCGCGGTGATGATTATGGTCTCTATCGGTACCTTTAACTGGCAGTCTATTCGCGAGTTCAAAACACACCCGATGTCCTTTAATATTGTCATGCTAGCGACGGTATTGACCACGGTCTTTACCCACAATTTAGCCTACGGTGTCGGCGTAGGTGTGCTGCTATCTGCATTGGCATTTGCCAATAAAATCGGTCAATTCTTAACCATATTTAGTGAATACGACGACAGTAGCAACACCCGCTATTATTATGTACAAGGACAGGTTTTCTTTGCGTCTACGACACAGTTTTTACATAGCTTCGACACCAAAGAAGCCTTGGATAGCATCCAGATTGATGTCAGCCAAGCCCATTTTTGGGACATTAGTGCCGTTGACACCTTGGATAAGCTGGTTATGCGCTTGCAACGCGAGGGCATTGATGTCAAAGTAGTTGGACTAAATAATGCCAGTCGTACGCTGATTGATCGCTTCTCTGTTCATGATCGCCGCGATATTGGTTTGCTGGATTGAGCAAAAAGTCTGCGTCTACATCCTACACTATCGTGTTAATCATCAATGTCTCATAAATAAACAGTTAAACAAACAATTGAATAGACAGCTGCATTGGTAAAGAGGATGAGGCGTGAGCATTGCCTCCCCACCCTTTTTACCAATGTAGCTGTATTTTTGGTATTGAAATGATGTGGTGCCCTTATGAGTAATTTGAAGCCAGATAGCGTGATTGCTTGCTTAGACTGTCCTGATCACGTGCAAGCCGTTTTAGATGCAACCATGTGGGCTTCAATCCGCCTACAAGTGCCGATCGGGCTACTACATTCAGTGCCAAGCTTACAACAAAAAGCTGCCGTTGATTACTCATGCTGTCTCAATATTGATGATGAAAACACTTTATTAGATCAATTCACTGCAAAAGAACATTCGAGTAATAGTGAACTAAAAGCCCAGGGTAAGCTTCTCTTACACCAAGCAACCACTTATTGCGCGCAGCAGCACCCCAAACTCAAAACCTATACATTGCACCGTCATGAACACCTCAATGAGAGTATCGATTATGTCGATGACAAAGCACAATTAATCGTTATCGGACATCATGTTACCTGTAAATCGACATTGAGCCAGTTAATTCGTGTCAGTCACTGCCCCATTTTGGTGACTCATGCCCCATTTTTGCTCCCTACTACCGCATTATTCGCCTTTGACAATAGCCCAACATCTCATAAATTGCTCAATTGGCTGTGCAAAACGCCGCTTATTCGGGCTTTAACCGTGCATATTGTCATGGTCGGAAAAGAAAACTCAGAGAATTGCGACGCGCTACGCGAAGCTTATGCACGCCTCAAACAAGCCGGCATCAAATCTAAAAAGGCTTTGCTAGATTGCCGTGATGTTACCGCGGCTTTAAATTACTATCAAAACGAGAATGATATTGGCCTACTAATGACAGGGGCATTTGGTCAATCCCGTCTGCGTGAATTACTCCAAGGTAGCGACACCAAAAAGCTACTAGGCAGCACCAAAACACCATACCTACTCTTCCCTAAAGCTTAGACCTAGATTCATCCATATAAGACAACAACCACACCTATCCTATTAAAAGCAGAGGCTTTACTCTAATATCAGTCTCTGCTTCTCACGCCATAATATTTCACCAAATCACCCTGTCAATTTATCAAATCAGTACATGAAATGGCAGGATAGCCTCCCCAAGCACCTAGAAAGTTGGTTATAATAAAGTTTTCGTTGGTTTAACGCTAAAGGTTGATTACTATTCTTTACGCTTATAGCAACGGGTTTTATTGTTACACTATGAGCAATTTTTTACCATTACCATAATTATTTTGAGCAAATACGGTTAATCCTGCCTTCCCCTTGAGTAGGTTTAGCCCAATCTTTGAATAACTCGTGGTAAGCATAGCCGCTGGTAAACATAGCCGCGATACAATAAGGCACAACACTTCTATCCATCAACTTATGGCATCACACAAATAAGGAATTTTTTATGAAGCTAATCACTGCGATCTTAAAACCATTTAAGCTCGATGATGTACGTGAAGCGCTTTCTGACATCGGTGTCAAAGGTGTCACTGTCACCGAAGTTAAAGGTTTCGGTCGCCAAAAAGGCCACACTGAGCTCTACCGCGGTGCAGAATACGTAGTGGATTTTTTACCCAAGGTAAAAGTCGAAGTGGCGGTCGTCGATGAAATGGTCGAGCCTGCTATCGAAGCCATCACTCGTATTGCAAGCACTGGCAAAATCGGCGATGGTAAGATATTTGTGACCAATCTTGAACAAGTCGTTCGTATACGTACGGGCGAGACAGGTCCTGACGCTATTTAAAGCCTGAGAACGAATAATAAGTACAGACTGATAGAGCATACTGATAACTGATTGCATCAATTCAAGGGGAATTAATATGCATTATGGAATCTCATCTCGAGCTTGTAATATAAACATGTTGAGCTTATACCAAAACTAGAACCATAAATTAAAGTTAGAGCCATAAAAAACCCCATAAAACCTTACGGTAATGTGGGATTTTTTATGGCTCAAGATTAAACTTGATAGTAAAAATAAGCGATGGACTTATTTCTTTTTCCACTGCTGACTACGTGAGAATGGACCAATATAACCTTTTAAATTTAACGTACTGCCACTTAGTTGTGCAGTCATACGGTAGTCCTTGCCTTTTTCAGGGTCAGTAATCGTACCACCGCTATATTTACCACCGCCATCAGCTTTCAGACCAGAGATAATGGTCATACCGACGTGTTTCTTACCTTTGGCTGAGTTAGTTGCGATGAGTTTACCTGTCAACACACCATTTGACTCAGTGATTTTGACCGTGCCTTTTGGCTTGCCATCGTCATAGGTCTGCCAGGTAGTATTGGCTAATGGATCAGCAGCAAATGCCATAGTGGCCATACTGATACCAGCCGCAGCTAAAGCAGTTTTTGTAAGTAATTTCATAAATTGACTCCCTTCATTTATACAGTGGTTACTCGAAACGTTATGTTTCTAATATTCTATGCTTATCCTTTGCTAGAATCTTTTTTAAAGCTTGACGGTTATATTTAATGACCGTGTCTACTCATAGGCTTTTGTCCAAAGATTTGAACGGTATAAGCGATGTCTTGACCCATTATAAGCAATTTTTAGATTTTGCCTAGTAATTTTTTTATACTTTATTATTTCTATAAAAACAAAACCATATCAAAGAGTTACAGGAAAGGGTTGTCTATTTCTTTGCCTGTCTGGTCATCCTTTTTCTTTGACTTAATATCATTGTTGTTATAAGGCTCGTTAGTCTCAAAAGCTTGCATAATTTTGGTTGTTAGCTCGTGTAACTGCTCAGCTTGCTGATATCCAGACGAATCCAACGTCAGATCAATATCTCCATAAATGATGATTTTATCTTTTTGGTTCTCGATAACCAGCTCTCCAATCTGCATACTTTGGTGGTCATTAGCAAATGGTTCAATCATTTATAATATCCTTTTTATAAATCGTATCTTACGTTATTTTTCAATATCATCCGTTTTTGATCACATACAGACGTTTCACGCCTGCAGTTGTGTGAGCACCCATTCTAGTATTGCCAACACAAACAATATCCAAGTGGGCTCTTCTACGGGCTCATCTGGTATGTCTGAACGTTCACCCGCCTTCAATGGTAAATCAAACGCTTGCGCTTTGGTCTGAGGGTCTAGTACGGGTAAGACATCGATACCAATCTCAGTAGTCAACGCATCGATACTAATGACTTCTATACGCTCTGATTCATCATTCGGTGCATAGTACACTCCCGCTTGATTGGTCGCTGGGATATAAACCGCTTTAAAAAAATGACTGGGCACCAGTACGCGGTCAGCAAGCTGTTTGGTTTTTTTGCCAGTAAATGCCACTCCTGTGATGGTATAAACTTCACCATACTGCTGGGTCAAATAGCGAGTGGCAGACTCAATATTACGCCAAATATAGCGATTATTACGTGGAGATTGCGGGGCAATATTAGCCAGACTAAAACTATCATACTGTTGGCTACGATTGGCCATATCACCATTAGGGGATAGATGACCGCGATCATAACCAGAGCCTGAATAATCAGACAGTTTAGCGCGCATGGACTTCGGTAAACGACTCTCTTCATGAAAGCTGTCTTCACGATCGATTTTTTTGGCTTGCTGCAAGCGCTTGCGGTCCAAATATTCGGCTGACCACAGCGGCGTACGCGATACACCAGAATACATGACAGCAAAACCATCAAAACATAATGACTGGGTATCTTTACTCAGTTTAGGATTAGTAAATTCGGGATAGATACCACCATAAAAGGACTGGCTACACTGGGTAAAATCGTCGGCGTACGCTGAGCTCATACTGAGTATAGCCGTAAACACTGTCATTATTATGTTATTTGTAAGCCTATATTTAGGCTTGCCAATACTTATCATTCAACTTTCTACCATTTATGCTTATTATTACGTGCATGCTATCCTAGCAGGCATCTAACAATCAAGAAAGATAGGGCGCAAGTGGTGACTTTTTAAATGGTATCCGCTATACTTAGCCAGTCAAAAATCAGTGTCGTCCAAAAACGCGCTGTCTAAACGGTGAAGTGGGTGAGTGGCTGAAACCGCACGCCTGGAAAGTGTGTATACGTTCATAGCGTATCGAGGGTTCGAATCCCTCCTTCACCGCCAATCTTATAAAACACTCCTTTTCCCACCTTGTCCTAAACACTCCCATATACCTCTGTAACCCTTTATAAATAACGCGTCTAGCGTTTTTTTTATGTCTAGTGTTTTCCCAATCTATCCGAATATAACCCACCTATCCCGTGGCTTGTGTTGGTCTATCTGTTGGTCTATGATTTCATTAGACCTCAAAAAGACCAACATTTAGGCTTTATAATTCAGCTTTAGACCAACGTTATATTTGTAACGCTTGAATTACAAGGCTTGGAAGCATAGGGAGTAGACCAACATGTTAAGCGATAGCAAAATCCGCAAGCTCAAACCAAGTGAAAAATGTACGCCTTCACGTCCTGACAAATATAGTGATCAGTATGGGCTACAGCTTTTAGTCCGTAGCACAAGCACAAAAACATGGATAAGCGCTTATCGCTTTGATGGTAAGCAGACACGCCTCACACTTGGCACTTACCCCATCATGTCACTCGCTGAAGCCAGACAAGCCAATACTGAGATTAAAGCGCTACTAGCAGATGGTATCGATCCAAAAAATAAAAAGCGTCAAGATAGGCTCAATAATGTTCATGCACAAAAATTCAATGATTATGCGTTAGACTGGCTCGCTGAACGTCAGCGTAACGTCAAGCCACGTACCTATCAGCAAGACTATAACCGTATGCATAAAGACGTGTTGCCCCACTTTGAAGGCATTGCACTAAAAGATGTAAGCTTTGAGGATTGTCGATCAATGGCAGATGAGATCGAAAAGCGTGTGAACAAAGACGGTGAGCCGCCACGCGAGGTAACCAGACGCACTATCGATCTGGTGGCTAATGTCTTAAGACGTGCCAAACGCGAACGCATCATTGAGCAAAATCCAATCGATGATCTAAAAGCACTCTATCCTAAAGCCAAAAGTCAGCACATGAAGCATGTAGATATCCATGAGCTGCCTGCCCTACTCCAAGCTATTGAGAATTATCATGGTCATGACCAAACCCGCTTAGGTATGAAGTTTTTAGCGTACTCATTTTGCCGCACCATTGAACTACGTATGATGAAATGGGCGCATATCGACTTTGCCAACCGTTTATGGCGTGTTGATATCGATAACCTTAAAATTGCACGTAAGCACGTTGTACCGTTGTCAGATCAGATGCTAGCAGTACTAGAGGAGATGAAACCCATCACAGGACAATATGAATATGTGTTCTATCATACGGGTATGCATCAGCCGTATAGTGAGGAGTTTATTAATAACGCGCTAGATATTCTAGGCTATGCTGGTAAGCAGACAGGTCACGGCTTTCGTCACATCGCCTCAACCAATCTTAACGAGCTTGGCTACATGGGCGACGCGATTGAAAAACAGATGGCACATGACAAAAAAAGTAACATACGCGCGGTTTATAACCATGCTCAGCATTTAGAAGAGCGCCGTAAGATCATGCAGGTTTGGGCTGACTTTTTAGACTTACTAAGAGACAAAGGCGAAGTTGTAGACTTTCAAACAGCGCGGCAGCAGATTGAGCAGTCAATAAGCGAGAATAAACAAGCATCACTGTTAGAAGTAGATAGCGAAACTCTGATACAGGCTTTGAAAGATAAGGGAGTTACTAGCAAAGACTTACAATCCTTGCTATCCGATAGATAAGCTAGCGCTAACTTAAATTGAGGGTTGCCTTAGAGTAACCCTCTAAGCATCTGTCTTTTCTACAATGAGACGCTCATACATCTGCTCTATCGAATCATTGATAACCTGATTTGCAGTAGAACCCTTCTGCTTCATTATCGCTTTTAACTTATCTTGATTTTTCTTATATATCTTAATGCTACCATTCTCTACCTGCTTCTTTTTACTATAATGCTTTTGTCCGTCCCATGCTTTTTTCATGCTATATAGCGTGTAGCTTCGTTCAGAGAAGCCTTTGTTCTTTTTAGTCCCTATATCAGCATTTTCAACATTGGACAAAACATCCAGACTTGCAAGAATAAGCTCGTATTTCTCTTCAATATTCTTTGGAATAAAGACCCTATCCAGAATAATTTGTTGAGGGTTTTTGGCACGTAGATATTCGTATATCCACTCTATCTGCTCCGTATTGGTAGCGTCTATCCATTTAGCATCTTTCGTGATATCTAAGCAGTTTTTAAAGTATCTAGCCTTCACACAGACTATATGTTTCGCTTGAAAATCACCAAATGGTGAAATTCGGCGCTCATATTTCGGTATGTTGTTTCTCCATAAACTTATAAATTCATGAGTGTCATAGCGTAAGATATCTGCTACTGCATTAATCAGCTCGTCTCTACCTTTGTAAGCATTATACTGAATATAATCTCTCAGCAGATAAGCTAAAAACAGTGAATGACGCAAATTGTCCTTGAACCAGTCTAAATATGACTCGGGCAAAAGGTTATTTATCTTGTATTCGATTATATGGTTAAATTCAATTAAGGGTTCAGGATGATCTTGGAAGTATGACACTAAACTATTTTTATAGTCATCATCGTCAAGACCTATATTATCGACACCACGGCCATCCATCAGGTTTTTGCTGTACAACAATGCTCTAGCATCTTCAGTATTCATCTGTCTTAAAGCTTCAAAAAACCTTTCTATATTTGTGCGATCTCTTCTACATGCTTGAATAAACTCATCTGTTACAAACCTTAAAGTCTTAGAGTTTGCGTAGCGAATCGAGGCGTCATCAAAATTGCTTCGATCATAGTCATCGAACACTGGTAAAGAAACATCTAGCACTTCATAAAAGGTATCTATGCGTCGATTCATTATAGTTTTTTCCTTATAAACTTATAGATATATCTTAGTAAATTTAACAAAAATTTGTAGTTTATCACTGGCTATTTTCTAGTATTTTTATAGCAACAGATTACGTCAGCAGTTGATAAATAAGCCCATAGAGCTAATTTATGCAATGTAAGCTTATTAATATAGTTCTATTACCCAAAACCGTAACTCTATCCTCTTAGTATAACCAAGTCTAGCGGTATTTTTAGTTTTCATACCCCCTAGGTTATGGACATTAAAATGAGCCTCCTTAACAGCTTATTATATATTATTGTTTTTTATCAGCTGACCACTATGAGTATGTGATACGAATAACAATCATGTTTATTGATAAACGACTATGAATTAACCCTTAATAATAGCGCCCTAAAATATTATGACTCTCCTCATGTATATGAACCTATACTGGAGACATAAATCATGATCAACTCACCTAGACCCTCGCATCAAATTAATGCTGCTATTCACCAAACAGTGTATTAACTTTTCTCTATCAGCTAACTCCATTTACTCAAAAAACATCAATATGAACCAAGATCCCTACAATTGAGGATAATGTATTACCGATATCTCCGCAGTATTGGTAAGTGCCACTAACCGGTTATTGATATTATTATATAGCGCAGCGTTACCACACTGACTATCTCCTCACTAAACCACCAGTAGACAGAATAAAAAAATATGATGTAGCTCTACTATGTGCAAGACAAACCACATAGGAGAAATACCATGCAAAACATTAACCTCAATCAAAGTAACTTATTAACTAAAGTTCACCAACTGGTAATCGATATCATTTCTAATGAATTGAGATTTGACCTGATAATAGATGAGCTGAACGATTTGTATCATCCGTTCATGTATTACTATGAGGGTGACAATGGATTGATTTACTCGGTGCCCATTGAAGCTTTCTTTCGCAGTACGCAATATATCGTTGGTGATCAATATCCAGAAGATGTCATTTGGGATTACGATAAAACACAGCGTCTTATTAAAACACTGTCATACTATAAAAAAGATATTAAGCGTGAACGTAGTGTGTTTAGTTATCAGGAGTCTAAAAATAAGAGGACACTCGAAAAATATGTACGCCATCTGATTCATCATTACAAAAGACTGCTCTTTGTACGTATCGACCTAAAGTACGCCAAAGAAACAAGCCACCTTGTTAGCATTGAAGATTTTTATCATCACATGAGCAAATTCCGAGATCTTATCGGTAATGAGGAAACGTGCTTTGAAGATTTGCAGGGCTACGCTTGGGCTTTAGAGCATGGTGGCATCGAGGGCGGATTACATTGTCATTTGTTGCTGATATATGACGGTAATAAGAGACAAAATGATTGGTATATCGCAAAAGAGGTTGGTGAAAAGTGGAAGGTCATTACTGGTGGTCTAGGCGAGTGCTATAACTACCACAATAAAAAGACTAAGCAGGGGTATGAGCGAAACGGTAAATTAGGTATCGGCATGATTCATCAGGATAACGAACAGGAAGTTAACAACGCTCTTAGAACGTCGTGTTACCTGACGCAACCAAGCAAGTATGACCAAAAATTAAAAGTATGGCTCCCAAACATGAACACCTTTGCACACGGTCGATACCGCACATCCAGACGTCGAGGACTACCGCCCATATCAAAATAATCTCAAATATATACTATTACCATGAGATTGAGTACAGCCTGTTTGTGTGTACCTTATTCCTTCATCAAGGTCTGCTTTTTAGCAGGCCTTTTTTATGCGCAAAATTTAGGAGTATATATGAAAACCCTGTGTCCTAGCTGTGAGTCATCTTTGGTCTACGAGATGACTGATGGTAGTCAAATCAATCTTATTGATCAGCTGTTATCCCCTGCGGTATTAGTCAGCCTTGGTGTTAGTCTTTGCAAAGCACTTAAAGTACATCCTGCTATAGGTGTGGTTGCAGGAACAACGGTAGCAGCGCTTATTGAGATCACTCAGTCTCATCAAGCGCTGCCAATACTGGTCAATAAACAATATCGCTGTGATGACTGCTCGCATGTCTTCACCACCTTTCACTCATTCACTTAAACTCAATTTAATCATAATACAAAAGGAAAATTATCATGGCACATTTAGTAGAAAGCATGGCATACGTTGGCGAAACCCCTTGGCACGGCTTAGGGAATGAGCTATCTCCCAAGCAGCCGTTAGAGGTTTGGGCACGTGAGGCAGGAATGGATTGGCGTATCGAATCGTCGGACGTCAGCTACATGGCTGAGAACGATCGAGGGCATAACCTTATCTTGCCATTCGCTGATCAAAAGGTCTTGTACCGCTCCGACACGCTTGATCCGTTATCAGTGGTCAGTCAGCGCTATCAGGAAGTACAGCCTGAGGAGATACTTGAGTTTTATCGTGAGCTCACGGAACACTCACACTTTGAGCTTGAAACCGCAGGTGTGTTAAAGGGTGGTCGTAAGCTATGGGCATTGGCACGTACAGGCCAGTCAGCCAGTCTTAGGGGCGGTGATGTCAGTAATGGCTACTTACTGCTGGCAACTGCTTGTGATGGCACGCTTGCGACTACAGCGCAGTTTACCAATATCCGTGTGGTGTGTAATAACACGCTTGCGGTAAGCCTTGCTGATGGTAGTGGTGGCGTGGTGAAAGTCCCGCACTCCACCTCCTTTGATGCTGACAAGGTCAAACAGCAATTGGGCGTATCGGTTAAACAGTGGGATGAGCACATCTACGAGATGAAACAATTGTCTGAGCGCCGTGTTACCCAAGCGGAAGCGGCTAACTATCTTAGCCGTGTGTTTAACGATCAGGACAATGACATCATTTTATTTAACAGCGCGAAGAAAGAAAAAGATGCGGTTCCCAATGCTCGCGCAATGAATAAGGTGATGCAGATGTTTAATGGTCAAGGACGCGGTGCTGATCTCGATGCGGCTAAAGACACTGCTTATGGCTTGCTCTGTAGTATCACTGAATACGTCGATCATGAGCGCCGAGCGATGAACACCGACAATCGGCTTAACTCAGCATGGTTCGGTGCTGGGGCTAAGCTGAAGGAAAAAGGTCTACAGGATGCGCGAGCCTTAATCGCTTAGTTGTTTTATGACACCAGCAATAACCACGCCCTAGAGCGTGGTTTTTTTATGCCGATTATTCAACCGATCACATTCACTAATCTATTTATAAGGAATCTATCATGGAAACCATCGCTTTAAACAACACCGCTCCAACGAGACGTCGTAAGCGTAAAGCATTGCAAGCTAGACACACAAAACCGACTGCTAAAATTAATGCTAAGACAATTCAGCCAACCGAGAAAAACATCGTTCAGAAAGACAAAACTGTCAAAGCCACAGCAAAACGTCTGGTCAGCACCAAAAATCTCAGCCATGACAAATGGCTTGAGATTCGCAAGCAAGGCATTGGTAGTAGTGACGCTGCTGCTGCGTGTGGTATTCATCCGTATTTATCAATGCTGGAGCTGTGGATGATTAAAACAGGGCGTATGACCTCAAACATTGATGAGAGCATCGAAGGGTACTCACCGCTGTATTGGGGCAACACCTTAGAGCCTATGGTGGCGAAATACTATCAAGAACAGACTGGCAATAAGGTTCGTCGCGTCAACGCCATCTTGCAGCACCCTGATCCTGAGCAGCATTTTATGTTAGCGAACTTGGATTACGCCATCACTGGTAGCGATGAGGTACAGATACTGGAATGCAAAACCGCTGGGGAACATGGGGCTAAGCTGTGGAAGCATGGCGTACCGTTATACGTCACTTGCCAAGTACAGCATCAACTGGCAGTCACAGGCAAACAAGCCGCGCATATTTGTGTCCTACTCTGCGGACACGAAGCGAAGATCTACAAGGTTGAGCGCGATGAGCAACTGATCAATAGCATTCTGTGGCATGAGCGTCTGTTCTGGCAATACGTAGAAACGGATACACCGCCAACGCCCGATCATTCTGAGTCAGCGGCGCGCGCCTTAAAGCAGCTTTACCCTAAGCCTGAGCCTGCCAGTAAAATCGATTTCAGCGAAGACGCTGGGGCTAATAAGCTATTCACTAAGTTACTGAGTCACCGTGACTCACTGAGTGAGCTACAAAAGCAGCATGACCAGATCAAACATCAACTGCAAAGCTTAATCAAAGACAATGAAGTAGCGGTCTTTGACAAAGGCGCAATCTCATGGAAGCGCTCTAAGGATAGTGTGAGCTTAGACAGTAAAGCCGTCACTAAAGCCCATCCTGAGCTGATGGATAAATTTAGTAAAACCCGTCAAGACAGTCGTCGCTTCGTCATCTTAAACGATAATTAAACCAAGACAGCTAGTCTCATTAACCAAACGCATAAAGCCCACCTATCACAGGTGGGCTTTTTTATGTCGATTTATTCAAATTATTAAACAAATAAGGAATATCATCATGATTAAAGGTCTAACGATTACCCCGCCCGTACTCGGTCGTATCAGCATTGGACGCGTTATCCAAAAGGATGGCAAACGCCTACCTGCCAAAGACGATCAATTCACCATTACCAGCCAAGTGCAAAATAAAGACGGCTGGGTCAATCATCCGCTTGATGAAAAGCTCCGCGCACGTAGTGAAGGTAAGCTCAGACAAATACCCGTACGCATGCTGTTCAATGATCCTGATCTTAATTTGCGCGCTCAGTACACGCTATTCGATCGGCAAACGGGTCGTCCGTTATGCGTGGGAGATGGCGAACACTGTCAGCGGCGTACCAATAACGGCATGGAGCAACTGCCTTGCCCATCACCTGATCGTTGCCCATTAGCACAAGGTGGTGCTTGTAAACCTTACGGTCGTCTGTACGTCAATCTGTCTGAGGACGATGAGCTGGGTACGTTTATCTTTCGTACTACAGGCTTTAATAGTATTCGCACCCTTGCGGCACGCTTAAGCTACTTCGCCGCAGTATCAGGTAATAAGCTGTCCTGCTTGCCCCTGCAATTAACCTTACGAGGTAAAAGCACCACCCAAAGCTATCGCACACCCATTTACTTTGTGGATTTAACGCTAAGAGATGGGGTAACACTCAAAGACGCGGTACAGCAAGCTAAGGCAATTGATAGTGAGCTTAGCGAAAACGGCTTTGATCAAACAGCGTTAGAGCAAGCTGCCACGCTTGGTTATGCCAATTCGTGCTTTGAAGTTGATGGCGATGAGATGTCTGATGTGGTGGAAGAGTTTTATCCGCAAGATGATAGCAATCAAATGCCTAGCAAGGTAGAGAAAACTATGCAGCCAAACACCCGCAGTATCGCGCAAGGCTTACGTCAAAGCGTGACAGCGGTGAGCTAACTCGTGACAGATAAATAATGGCATAGAAAGGAGTTGATCAGATCAGCTCCTTTTTTTATTACCTGCATCAAAGGCTAACGCTCGGACTGCATGGGAGGCCATAAAAAAATATGGGACTCGGTAAGTATATGAGAGGTGATGCTCTCGTTCACTTACAAGGAGATAATCATGGAAAATTTAAACGCAAATACTCAGCAAAACACATCAATACTAAGCATGCCACAGATACCGCGAATGCTGCCGCTAAAACAGGTCGTACACTACACAGGACTTAGCAGCACAACGATTTACGATATGCTCGATAAAAGATCGAACCGTTATGACCCCACCTTCCCTATTCAGGTTAAGCTATCTAAAGGGCGTGTGGCATGGGTTGAAAGTGAAATAGCTCAGTGGATTGAAGGTAAGATAGCTGCTCGTTTCCATTGAGCACTACCCAAAAATAAGTCGCTTAATGCGGCTTATTTTTTTGTTCGTCTAAGTTCGTCTAAGTTCGTCTAAGTTCGTCTAAGTTCGTCTAAGTTCGTCTAAGTTCGTCTAAGTTCGTCTAAGTTCGTCTAAGTTCGTCTAATCTTAGACCAACTTCCAAACCTTATCTTCAAAATAAATGAGCTTTTTTTTCTTCATTTTTTGGAGTAAATTTTTTATTTTATGAAACTTTTGCTCATCTGTTAAAACTTCAGGCAGTTTATTATACAAAAGCTTATCAAAGTCTGAACGACTCGCCTCTCCAAATTGCTGCAACAAATCTAGGACAGCTGCTTCATAATACTTTTCATTAAGCCCTTTGAGTAACATATACTCCGCTTGCTGCTCAGTATGCTTAGCGACATCAGCGGCGATAATATAGCTGTTTTTGCGCCCTTCTATTAAGGATTTTTTACGTAACGCATCTGCTTCATTTTCAGTGATCACTTGCCCTTTTTGCACTTTATCAAGCGCTATAATGTCATGCAGTGTGAGATTATCGACGGTTGCTAACTGCTTGGCGTACTCTTGATCAAGCACTTTACCTGTAAACTTCACGCCTACCCTTTCACGGGTTAAGTCATAATCTGGCAGAGGAAAAAAGCGCTTGGACTGAATCTGATACATTTTTTTGATGCCGCTACCGATGGTGTCCATCATATTTAGACTGACCATTGCATTGACCAAAAACGGATTGCGATAACTCGCTTCAGGCGCATCTTGTAGCAAGACATTCTCAATAGTCTTAGGGATAAATGCGCCGCTGTTTTGGAACAATAGTGTTGAGTCTTCTTTTTCAACTACTATGATACGTCCGCCTAAGCGATAGTCTTGATGACCAATGGCGTTGCTTAACGCTTCACGAATGATATAAGGATCGTACTGCTGCACCTCTTCAGGAAACAGCGTACCTGACGCCATGTAGCGATAATTGAGATTACGGATCTTGTTATACACCTCATCTAAGACTAACAAAAACGGTGGTTCAAAATGCTCATAATCTTTTTCAATGCCATCAATCCCCTTTAAAATCCATGTGATATGCGCTTGGGCTGGGCTTAAAAAACTTGTGGATTCATAACGACCTAATAAGATAATCGCCGTGTGGGTGATTTGACCGTGAATAGTAATTTTGGCTTTATTTAAAAAAGTGATGTCGTCCCACTCTTTGACGTCTTCAGCCAAACGCTTGTTTTTATCAGCAAAGACTTGTCTGGCAACGGCGATTGCTTGAGGGTCAAGATCTTCAAGCGCTGCCTCGTGGCAAATCTCAGCACTCCAGTCATCGGCTTGATTCTGCCATAGCTTACGGCTTTGATCTGGATAGTGCTTTAGCGGTTTTGTGACGCTACCAATGCGAATATAAGGCTCATGCAAAAAGCTAATTGGTGTATCGATGGCTGCTGGAATCTCAAAAAGTATCACCGCTTTACCATCGATCTGTAGCTCATGAATGGTAAAGTGAATCTTAGGGCTTATACGGCTTATCAGCCAATGCTCTAAATCTTCGTTGCCTTTGGCTTTTTTTGTCCTCGGGCTAAAGCTTGTGCCAACGATGTTGTGCGTGCCGTCCTCTACGCCAAACACCAAATAACCAAACTTCTTGCCAGCCAAACACGCACCATTAGCAAGCGCAGATATTCGCTTGCCAATCTCATCAGGGCTATGAAAGTTATGCTTAAACTCAAGCCATTCTTGCTCGGTTGGCTGCTGAGTGAGGCTTAGGACAAGGCTTTGGTAGTGGTTCAGCATAACAGTATAAGTTTCAATTTTGAATTGATCATTAGGGCTAGTATAGAGGTAAAGCGAACTTATTAGCAAAAAAAACAGATCACCCATTTAAATGATCTGCCCTTTATTGTATCGCTTTGATAATGCTTATTTATATAAATTATAGCTAAGTTACAAAATCAGCTACCTTGTTGTAAACTTCTTCTTCGCTATATAAAACATCCATTTCAATGTTATAGCCTTCTTTTTGTCTTAGATGCTTTAAAGCGTATAACGATTTTTCTATATGGCTATCGATGTCATCTATAACATCTTGCGTAATACGCTCATTGGGCGCTGGACGATATATAAATAGCCCAGCTTTAGCTTCTTGGCCTGTTAACAGACATGCTTTTTGTATATTACTACAACCCAAATAATCTAAATTAAAACTTAGGGCGTTTTTTTCTAGATAATCAGCTGACACTACAGTTGCAAATAGACAATCGTTTTCAAAAAGACTGTTTTTTTGCTGTGGTCGCCAAATAGGTAGGTCTAAAGCAATCTCACTATTGTCAATGTTACTTTCTAGTAGGATTTCTTCTTCCTGATAATACTCAGTTTTATTAATACTCTTTAAGCTTTGCTTTAATCCCTTACGTAGCTCTACTGTGTTAAGAACAGGCACTGTCGGTTTTTTCTTTTCTTGAAAGTGATCCATATGCACATAATCACGATATAACGAGTCTAGAATCGCTTCTATAGATAAGCCCTTAGTAGGCATTAATGTCGTATAGGTCAGCTGTGAAGAGGGTGGATAAGAATATCCTACTGTATTTAATGCTGTTGAGATAGACTGTAATAACAGTCTTAGACCTTGAACGGCATTTTTACCGTAGATACAAGCAAAGCCTTTCAAGCTTGAGTGAGCCAGCTTAAACCGAATTTTTTCATTACCATCTTCTATAAAACCAACACCTAGGTTAAATACTTCTTTGGCTACAATATCAGGTGTGAATTTGATGACAAAAAAATGACCTTTGATAAAAGAAGCCATCGCATCTTTAGGTTGTAGTAAGCTTGTCCAATTCATAATGACAGCATCCCATAGCGTTCACTTAAAATATGAGTGATATTATGATCTCTACTTTGCAAAAATGCTAAGAATTTCTGCCATATTTCACGATCTTGATTACTTGCTAATACCTCTATCCAAAACTCACATTCAGCTGTGATCTGCCTAATGGCTTTAAATTTCTTTAATGCTGTTTGTATAATGAGATTGCCTTTTTTGCTATCAGCCTGTATGTCCCTAATCACTAGATCAGCCAAATAATTACTATAATTATTATTCTCAATGAGATCTGTTGACTGCCAGTTAGTGCCGTCTTCTATAGCAAGTTTGCCATTGTCAATTAACCAAAAATCTTTTGCGTTGGCGGTTAGAATGTTACGAGGTAGGCGATCTGTATTTGCCATGACCTCATCACAAATTAGTGCTTCTTTGAAATGTGTCCATTTAATAAGCTCACGCTCTACAGCTTGTCTGCTATGATTGTATCTAAGCGATAATGCTTTGGCATACATACGCTGCGTAGCAAACATAGGAATCACGTCGTTAGTCTCATAGCTTTTTTTGAGGCGATCGCTAAGATGACTCCACAAATGCGTAAGACTGTCTTTAGGCATCAATACTAAAAACGCTTGTTCAGGTTGCGGTACTTTATATAAATCACAAATCAAGTAGCCAATAATTTCATTAAGCATCCCTCGATCACCTGTAGTGACATGCGGATGATCATAAGCATACGCTTTAAAATAAACGGGTATGTCTTTATCCTCATGAAATACATTGCCAGTGAAAACATCACTTACAATGTCGTTTTTTTCAGCGGTGTCAACTCTTAGTATATCGGAGGGCTGAATCGTTTTGATGACAATGTTGTTCATGTTAAGTTATGCCTATGAAACTGTTAATCTAGAAATTAATTTTACTTATTTGTCATTCTTTACATACCAAGAAATCTTCTACTCTAGCCTGCCCTCACTCAAAACAAATGCTCTCAATACGGCGTCAATCTTTATATTAACCTTAAACATAGGGATACTGCTGCCCTCTACAGATTCAAAGTACGCTTTAGCCTTATCTTTATCCACGGTATTTTTTAGCTCATCAAAGCGTCCAAACTCATTGATATTCGCCTCAGTCACAGCGCTGTCTAAAAGCGTCCGCAGCTGTGCCTCATCCAGCCCTAAGCTATCTGCAAATTGCTGAATAGTATCGTTCTGATCTTTTACTTGATAGTCAACGATATAGTCTTTAAAGGTACTATTTACTTCGACTTTGACCTTACCTCGCTGTACATCATTCAAGAATATATTAGCGTATTTTTGCTCATCAACACTTAGCGTCGGAAAGGCTTTGTGTAATTCATTTAGCGCTTGCTCGGCATCGCCTAATTCGAGTGATTCGATATATTTATTAAAGCGCTCGTTTAGATACGCCGTATCGATTCTGTCAGTATTGATCTGGGTCAAATGCCCTGAGATATCAAAGGGCACATCACCTGAGCCGCCCGATGAGCCACCTTGAAACAGCTCTTTATAACGTATAGCTAGCACCAGATAGGTTTGTTCATCAAAGCTCAGCGTAACGCTAGTATCGTCAAAATCATAGCTTAGCTTATCCCACGTGAAGCCTTGAATATCTGCTGCTTCTAAATGATCGTTCAGCTGTTTGAATAGCTTGGCAAATTTAGCTTGGCTTGCCTCAGCACTAGGCAGCGCTTCAAAGTTTGCTATCCCATCTGCGCTAAATACTGCTTGTATCTCAGCGAAAACATGATTCATCTTAGCCAAGTTACTCTCAAGCTTATCAACAAACAGTCCAATGGGCTTGTCGCCAGAATACAGCTTAATGGCTGCTGCGATATTGCGCTCCATGGTATAGGGCTTACGATAGTAGCGAATCGTACCAAAGGGCTTTTCGTGACCAAATAAGCGGTTGGTACGCGAGAACGCTTGAATGATATTCTCGTAACGTATGAGCTTATCGATATATAAGGTATTAACCCACTTAGAATCGAACCCTGTTAGCATCTGCTCAACAACAATAAGTATATCTAGCTGCTGATCTGGCGTGCGCTCAATAAACTGATACGGCTCTTTATGTGACAGACGATTGGCAAGATCTTTTTTAAACTTGCTATGGCTGGCTATTTTAAAGTCTTTGTCATATTGGCTGTTGTAATCGGTGATGATCTCAGCCATGCCGCGCTCTTTAAAAACGGATGTCTTCTCGTTGCCTTCATTGGCATCAAATAAAGCGCTTATTTTTAGATTGAGGTCTTGCGCCTTGATTTGTGCTTTTAGCAAACGATAGTAAGTGATGGCTTCAATGATACTACTGGTAGCAAATATGGCATGAAACTTACCGCCTCGGCTCAGCGTTGGGAAGTTGTCTAAGATATCTTCGACCACCATATTTTGGTGCTCGTCTGTCAAATACTGCTCTTTTGGCAGGTAATCCTCAATGCCTTTTACATACGTGCCATCAGCTTGTTTATGCCCTGCCATGGCGACATCATTGATAAACTCATAATACTTCTTTTTCTTAGCGTCATCCGCTAAGGCTTCTGATTCAGTATCGGCTTTGGCTTGTTGTAGTGCTACCGCGCGGCGCACTTCTTTATCCTTAAAGGTGGCTACGCGGTACAAATCAAAGCCCAAGACGTTCTTGTCACGAATACCATCAGCGATGCTATAACGATGCAGCTCATCGCCAAAGATATCAGCGGTAGTGTTCATTTTTCGCTGGTTTTCATCGTGAATGGGCGTGCCCGTAAAGCCAAAAAATATCGCATTTGGGAAAGTTTGCTTAATGATTTTAAGCATATCGCCAAAGGTTGAGCGATGCGCCTCATCGATGATAAATACTAAACGCTTGTCTTGCATGACACTCAGATCATGAGCGTTCATACCGCTGCTGTCGGCTTCGATATTACTCATCTTTTGAATGGAGGTGACAATCAGGGTATCTTTTGGGTCGCTACTTTTAATTTTACCGATCAAAGCATGGGTGTCATCGGTGTCTTGTACGCCGTCCTTGCTATCAGCGAAGTTTTGATACTGTATGAATGACTGCGTACCCAGCTCAATGCGATCCATCAAAAAAATCACTTTATCGGCGTCTTGTGAGCTGGCTATCAATTGCGCGGACTTAAAGCTGGTCATGGTCTTGCCTGAGCCTGTGGTATGCCAGATATAGCCGCCAAGCTGGCTATTGGCATCTTGCCATTTGGTAGTAGATACCTTGTCAGATATGGCATTGGCGGCATAATACTGGTAGCTGCGCATGACCTTTAGCACGCCATCGGCTTTGTCCGCTACGGTATAAAAGCCGATCATCTGATGCGCCATAGGGATAGACAGCAAGGACGCGGCAATCTCTTTATAGCTGGTGTACGGCTCATTGTAGAAGTTCGCCCAACTAAAGTAATAATCATCGTTAAAGTTGCCATCGGGATTGGCAAAATAAACCGACTGCTCAGGGTTCATAGCGACAAATATTTGCACCAATGCAAACAGCCCTGTAAAGATACCTGCCTCGCTATATTTTTCGACTTGGATGCACGCTTGACTGACGGGCACACCGCTACGCTTCAACTCAATGTGAAAGACAGGCATGCCATTAATCAGTAGCATGAGATCACCACGGCGGTCACGAAGCACAGGTGACTTGGTTGGGAATTGTGGCTGCTTAACAATCTGATAGCGGCTCTGCCCTGCGGCAATCTCATGGCGATCATATATCTTTAGACTGATCTCTTTGCCAAGGTGCAAGGTATCGTCTGGGTTATCACGAGTGATTGACACGGTCTTACCATTGATAAAGCCGTTTAGCTTCAAAGGCGTCTTTAAGGTATTAATTTGCTCAATAAGCTGCTGCATCTCACCATCCGTCAGCGGTACGTTATTGAGGCGGTCGATACCACGATTGTTTTCAAATAAGATACGCGCCCAGTTATCGATAAGCTCTTGCTCAGTGGGTCGGTTGATAACTTGATCTTCCCAGCCTTTTTGCTGCAAGATATGGATAAGCGCGTCTTCAAATTTAGCTTCGGATGCAAAGGTCATGGGCGAGCCTTAATGGGTTATACAAACATTTTTGCCAATAAGGCTTTTTTAATATTCTCTAAGGTTTTGAGCTGCTTGGCTTGTAGGCTTAGCGTGTTGTCAAGTTGTTTAAAGAATTGACCGATGGCGGTTTGTTCTTTAAATGATGGTAATTTTATCAATAAACTTTTAATAATTCCTCCTGACAAATTACCTTGTCCACCTTGCAAATAAGTGTTTACAATATTACCCTTATTCATTCTTAACCAGTAAGCAATAAACTCAGAGTTGTAGCCCTTAGAAGGTATTATTGCTAGAATAGCTTGGTTGATCGCCCCATTTATTTTGCTAATAGAAACCTCGCCACTCGTAGCACCATACAACGCATATAAAACATCACCTTTAGATACTAGCTTAGCAGAAGAGTTTAACAATCCCTCTTCCGTGATAAATAGCTCAGTTTTATGACTACTAACTTCTCCTGAACGAATAAATGGAATTTTCCCTCCGTAGTATTCAGAGTGTCCAACTGTAGTGGTCAACTAATTTAGGACACCTGATAAGAGGTTTTGATTAAAGTAACGT
>NZ_RRYW01000128.1 GCF_014861365.1 Psychrobacter sp. FME6 | reverse complement strand
GGCTTGAGCGTCTAGCGGTAGGAATCCCCTCCGTTTAGGGAGGGGAGGAAGTCAAATTGTGCGCTAGGATTTTTTGGCGCAGACAGGTACAATATAAACCCTAATCATACATTGACCAAGCATAAGACAGGCATGCAAGTAGTTGCGGGCGCTGTCTTTACTTTTTTATCGTACCCTCTATTGGAGTTCCTATGTCTATTGCGTCTACTGCCCAAGAGTCCGCCACCGTTTTGGATGGCAAAGCACTTGCCAAACAAATAGAACAGCAACTGAGTACGCGTGTAGACGCTATTAAAGCTAAAACAGGGCGTACACCGATTTTAGCGACGATATTGGTCGGTGAAGATCCTGCCTCTGCGACTTATGTGCGTATGAAAGGCAATGCCTGTAAACGGGTGGGTATGAGTTCTATCAAAGTAGAGATGCCACATAGCACGACGACAGAGCAGTTGATGGCTAAGGTAAACGAGCTGAATGACAATCCTGACGTTCATGGCATCTTACTACAGCACCCAGTACCTGAGCATATCGATGAACGCGCTTGTTTTGAGAAGATTGACCTTAGGAAAGACGTTGATGGTGTGACTTGTCTGGGCTTTGGTCGTATGGCGATGCAGCAGTCTGCTTATGGCTCATGTACCCCGCAAGGTATCATGCATTTATTAGAGCATTATGATATTGAGCTGGCAGGTTTAGAGGCGGTCGTCGTCGGTCGTAGTGCTATTCTAGGTAAACCAATGGCGATGATGCTATTAAATGCCAACTGTACGGTGACGATTTGCCATTCAAGAACGCAGGATTTAGCATCTCATATTAAACGCGCTGATATCGTGGTTGGGGCAGTGGGTGTGCCTGAATTAATTAAAGCGGAGTGGATTAAAGCGGGCGCTGTGGTTATCGATGCAGGTTTTCATCCCACTGATAACGGCGGCGTTGGTGATATCGAAATGCAGGGTGTGGCAGATATCGCTAGTGCTTATACACCTGTGCCAGGTGGCGTAGGGCCGATGACCATCAATACGCTGATCCGCCAGACCGTTGATGCTGCTGAAAAAGCTGCGGGTTTATAAGCCATAAGCTGTTACTAGAAATATCGTTATTGTTAAAGCACATATACTAGATTCACTTTAAAACTGAGATGCTACTGACTGAGATGCTACTGTTGGTATAAATTTTTTGCCGGCTCTGTCTGCATAGGCACAGCAAGCAAGAAAAAGTTATACCAATAGTAGGTGATGTATCGATATTACTGCTCACTGGCTATAATAAGCATGGTCTATGCTTATTATAGCCAATTTTACTTTTTGGATTTGGTATTATAACCAGCCCAAACGCTTAAAGTTTAGGTATAAAAAGCCACACAGCGAGCCAATCACTGCCATGATAACAAGGTAGGAATATTCCCAATGTAGCTCTGGCATAAAGTCAAAGTTCATACCATAAATTCCCGCAATCGCCGTCGGTACCGCTAAAATACCCGCCCAAGCGGCAAGTTTGCGAACCACTTCATTCTGCCCCATATTGACCATAGCAAGATAGGTGTTCATCACCACGCTTAGCATCTCATTGAGTCCATTAATGGCATCTAAAGAATGCAATAAATGGTCATTGACGTCACGAAAATAAGGTTTGGCAGCATGAGAAAAGGGTGAAATTAAGTCACTGTTATCGTGATTGATAAAATAGCTACAAATATCTTGTACCGGCAGAATAACCGCGCGCATATGTACTAATTGCGATTTTAATTCATATAAGTTTCTAAGCGTTTCTTTATTGAATTCATAAGTAAAAATATTACGTTCTTGCTCACGTAAATAACTGCCCAAGCGATCGGTGACCGGCATATAGTTATCGACGATAAAATCGAGAATCGCATGCAGCACAAATATTGGTCCCATACGCAGCTTTTCTGGGCGGCGGTGGCAGTGTTCACGGACTGGCGCGTAGGAGTTTGATGGGCCATTGCGGATGGTAATTAGGTAGTTTTTACCCATAAATATCGCGGTGGTGCCATAGCGAATGACATTGTCTTCGAGCTTGGCGGTACGTAATACCACAAACACCATATCGTTATCGTAGTTCTCAACCTTGGCACGTTGGTGGTCGGCAAATGCATCTTCAATCGCCAATTCATGCAGACCAAACGCTTCTTTGACTTTGACCATGGTTTTTAAGCTGGGATCATATAGACCGAGCCAAATAAATTGACCATTGTTATTCAAGGCACGACTGACATCGTTGAGCGCTATCTTATCGAGTTTTTCACCGGTTTTACGTGAGTAAGCATAGCAATTGACCACTTCACCATCACTAGATAAATCGATATCCTCATAGCGCTCAGAGTCTGGATCATAGACAGTCATCGTTTCAATAGTGTCTTCAATCGTCGCATCCGTATCGCCATAAATATAACTGTCATAGTTATCATGGTCATCTGAATAAGAATTTTCAGCCTTCATGTTTGCGTCAGTCAGACCGACAGTAGAGTCAGGTGTGATACGAGTTGTCGGTTCGACAATCAAGTCGTCATCTTGGTTCATACCCTCTCCTTTAGTCTAATTAAAATAACTTTGCTACAGCGCATAGTTTTTTAAAGTCTCAATATCGACCAGGCTCAACAAGCTCTCATGACAAGCTTCCAGTTTTATTTGTGGCGCAATGTCAAAGTCTAGCGATTCAATCCAGCGTAACGCACAAATACACCAGTAGTCACCGGGTTTAAGGCCAGCAAACCCATACTCAGGCAGCGGGGTGATAAGGTCATTACCGCGACTGGCAGAAAAGTTTAAAAACTCACTGGTCATCTTGGCGCAAACGGTATGTTGACCGACGTCATGATTGCCAGTATGACAAAAGCCATTGCGGTAATAGCCGGTGATAGGGTCAAAGCAGCAGCTGGCAAGGGCCGTGCCCAAAACGTTTGATTGATTAATGGCTGGGTTTGGGTGGTAATCAGATGACATAAGGCTTCCGAGATAAAAATATGGCTTAGTGTAACATGAGTCTGAGTCGAGGACATGCCCTAAGGAATGTCCTAGCCAAGCTCATGATTTTATTAAAAACGTGCTTTATTATACAGAAACAGTGCTATTATTCTTACTTAACCGATTATCGATATAATGCGCTAATAATTAGCCTATCTTTAACACCAATGAGGCATAATTAGATAGTGATGGCGGCCAATTGTCACTAGGCGAACCTTGCCTGCTATGCTAAACTAAAGCATAAAGTGCCTTGATTATTTATTGCCGTTTATTAGCGTATAAATATACTCGTCTTATCATTATAAATTACACTTATTACTCACCATTTTGCGGTTACCTAGTTTGTTTATAAATAATTGGGTCAATGATGTTGCGCGTTAAAAATAAAAATGCACGGCGTCAATGCAATGGTAAATATAACCTTTAAGTACCGCATCTAAGTACCGCATCACTAACGCGTTTTTGGTAAGCGATACGCCAAACAAGGATTTATTGTGTCTGTCAGTTCTGATTCTGCAAAACCTGCCCAGTCAAGTACGATCAATACAGCAGCGACTCCGCCTGTTAACCACGCTGCTGCTCCCAATAGCACCCCATACTTAAGTAACTTTGCCAGCGACGTGGCCAATAGCTGGCTGTTGCCTGATGGGGTTGTTGATGTGTTATTTGAAGATGCGCATAAGCAAGAAGTACTTAGGTACCAGCTGACTCAGCAGCTTATTACGCACGGCTATCAGCTGGTGAGCCCGCCGATGATTGAGTTCACTGAATCATTGTTGAGTGACGCCTCAGAAGATTTAAAACGCCAAACCTTTAAAATTATCGATCAATTAACCGGTCGATTGATGGGTTTGCGTGCCGATATCACCCCGCAGATTTTACGTATCGATGCGCATCATGGTGGATCAGGTATTGCGCGTTATTGCTACGCTGGGGATGTGATTCATACCTTGCCATCAGGTCTTTTTGGCTCACGTACGCCGCTGCAATTGGGGGCGGAAATATTTGGTTGTGCCTCACTTGCCGCCGATATTGAGCTGATAGATGTGTTGTTTAGCATGGTAAATACGCTAAATATGAGCGCTGCATTGCACGTCGATCTGGGTCATGTGGCAATATTTAAGCGCTTGGCTGAATTTGCCGAGTTACCAGATAATGACACTGAACGCTTGATGCATTTGTACGCCAATAAAAACCTACCAGAGCTTAAGCGCATTTGCCAAGCACTGCCAATGGGTGATGATTTTTATGCGCTAGCGCGTTTTGGTCATGACATTACAAACTTATTGGCGAAGCTGTCCACTACCGCGCAGCAAGATACTCAGATTGCGACGGCCATTGACGAGTTACAACGCCTAAAAACACATCTACAGGATCAATGGGACTGTGCCGTAAGTATCGATGTGACGGAGCTGTCAGGCTATCACTACCACACAGGTATTGTATTCAACGGTTATATCAATAGTGAAACCCAGCCGTTGGTTCGTGGTGGGCGTTTTGATGGAATGCAGAGTGGCAGTCAATTAGCAGGCGATCAAATACGCGAAGCCACTGGCTTTAGTATGGATGTCAGCCGCTTGCTGGCTCATACTCAGCTTGATGCACCAACCGTCGTGCTGGTTGATTATGACGCGTCAAGCAGCGCGGACCAAGTGCAGATGCAAACACTGTTGCAACAAGTGGCAAGCTTACGTCAGCAAGGCTATCGCGTCACTATGCCGTTAAACGCCGAAGACCGCCCAGCTAATACAACGCATCGTTTAAGCTTTATAGATAATCACTGGCAGTTAAACGCTATTTAAAAATTAGCGCGCGTTCAGTTAAAAGCATATAGTAAATACATCATAACTGTTTTAGATGATAAGCAGTTTTAACATAATTTTAGTTTTTAAACCGTTATTGCACACACCTCAATAGACAAAGGTAAGGATTGATCATGGGTAAGAATGTCGTAGTTTTGGGTAGCCAATGGGGCGATGAAGGTAAGGGTAAAATCGTCGATTTACTGACCGAAAAAGCCTCAGCAGTCGCTCGCTTTCAAGGCGGACATAATGCTGGTCACACGTTAGTTGTCGATGGCAAAACCACCGTCCTACATTTAATCCCATCAGGTATTTTACGTGAAGGCGTCACCTGCTTCATCGGTAACGGTGTGGTGTTAGCACCTGATGCCTTGCTAAAAGAGATGAAAGAATTAGAAGCCAATAACGTCCCAGTACGTGAGCGTCTACGCATTTCACCGAACTGCCCACTTATCATGCCATATCACGTCGCATTAGACCAAGCGCGCGAAGCCAAACGTGGCACTGGAAAAATCGGGACGACGGGTCGCGGCATCGGTCCTGCTTATGAAGACAAAGTAGCGCGCCGTGCAATCAAGCTTGCTGATTTATTCCGTGATGATTTAGAAGAAAAACTACGTAACCTAATCGAATACCATAACTTCCAATTGACGCAGTACTATAAAGTTGACGCGATTGATTTTGATGAGACATTTAAGCTTTGCCAAGAATGGAAAGAAGAAATCAGAGGCATGGTTACTGATGTCACTGAAGATTTGAACCAATTTCGCCTTGCTGGCAAAAACCTGATGTTTGAAGGTGCGCAAGGGACATTACTCGATATCGACCACGGTACTTATCCGTTTGTGACCAGCTCAAGCGTAACAGCGGGCGGCGTATCGACGGGTACAGGTATCGGTCCGTTGTACTTAGATTATGTCCTTGGTATCACCAAAGCTTACACTACGCGTGTCGGTAGCGGTCCGTTCCCAACTGAATTATTTGATGATGTTGGCGCGCATTTGGCCAAAGTCGGTCACGAGTTTGGCGCAACGACAGGCCGCGCACGTCGTTGTGGTTGGTTCGACGCTGAAGCTCTACGCCGTGCTGTGGTATTGAACTCTATGTCAGGTATCTGCTTGACCAAACTTGACGTATTAGATGGTTTGGAAGAGCTGTTAATCGGCGTAGGTTATAACCTACCTGAAACTGAGTGTGCCGGCGCGCATGATGCTGAGTTCTATGAAGCGGTAACACCTAAGTACGAAACGCTAGAAGGCTGGAGCGAGTCAACGGTTGGTATCACCAATTATGACGATCTACCAGAAAATGCCAAAAAATATATCAAACGTATAGAAGCGTTGATTGGTTGCCCTGTTGATATCATCTCAACCGGCCCTGACCGCGAAGAAACAATCGTTCTACGTGACCCGTATGATGTGTAAATAAGTTTTTTAGCTAGGGGCTGTATAGAATTCAGCTAAGGAACTGACAGAGACTATTTTTTAGGCAATTCGACGCCAAAAATAGTAAGTTTAGTCATTCTAAGCGCGATAGTTTTGGCTATGAAGTGGCAAAAAATAGTCCTGTTCCTTC
>NZ_RRYW01000127.1 GCF_014861365.1 Psychrobacter sp. FME6 | reverse complement strand
ATAACACCATTATTCTATCATTAAATTAATCAACACATTATTAAAACACAGCCATTAAATATACTTTGGATACAAGGAAGGCAAGCAAGTGAAAGGACTACAAATAGTAGACTAAGCGAGCCTGACGCTGTATCCAATTTATATAGGATTGACTGTATTTAACCTCTTGAGGATACTGTGAGTAATTCCATCAAACTAGCGATACTTGGTCTGGGCACCGTTGGTACGGGCGTGATCAATCTAATCAATGACAACTTAAATGAACTAAAACGCCGTAGCGGACGCGATATTATCATTACCGAAGTTGGTACCCGCCGTCAGCGTGATGATATTGACCCTAATATCATTCAAAACAGTGACTTGATGGCAACCGCTGCCAGTGACAATGTCGATATCGTCATCGAAGTTATTGGTGGTACTACGCTAGCAAAAGACGTCATCATGCACGCCATCAAAAACGGCAAACACGTCGTTACGGCAAACAAAGCATTATTGGCTGAGCACGGCAATGAGATTTTTGCCTTCGCTGAACAGCATCAGGTGCATGTTGCTTATGAAGCAGCGGTCGCAGGCGGCATCCCCATTATTAAAGTCATGCGTGAAGCGCTTGCGGCCAATAAGGTCGAATGGCTTGCTGGCATCATCAACGGCACTGGCAACTTTATCATGACCGAAATGCGTGACAAGGGTCGTCCGTTTGCCGACGTGCTCAGCGAAGCTCAAGAATTGGGTTATGCCGAAGCAGATCCGACGTTTGATGTCGAAGGCATCGATGCGGCGCATAAATTGGCCCTACTCGCCTCTATTGCTTTTGGTATCCCGCTACAGTTTGACAAAGTCTATTGTGAAGGCATCACTGGCATTACTTTGCAAGACGTCAATTATGCCGAAGAGCTTGGCTACCGTATCAAGCATTTAGGTTTTGCGGTGCGCCGTGATGGTCAAGGTAATGCTGATAACGCTGGCATTGAGCTGCGCGTACACCCGACGCTTATCCCGCAAGACGCCTTACTTGCCAACGTCAATGGCGTAAAAAATGCGGTACTGGTCAATTCACACCCACTTGGACAAACGCTGTATTGCGGTGACGGTGCGGGTGCAGGTGCGACCGCTTCTGCGGTGATGGCCGATGTCATGGATTTGGTGCGAGTCTTGGGTAGCAAAGACAACGACGACCAAAGCAGCGGCGATCAAAATAGCAGCGATCAAAACAACACTAATCAAAATAACAAGGGCCATCATGTGCCGCACTTAGCGTTTATTCCCGAGCAGCTATCTGATACGCCAATATTGCGCGCTGAGCAGATGACTACGGGTTATTACTTGCGTGTACATGCTTACGATAGCCCTGGGGTGTTGGCAGATATCACCCGTATCTTGAGTGACGCTGGTATCAACATCGATGCGATTTTGCAAAAACCTGCGCACAAAGCCGGTGAAGTGCCGGTGATTATCTTGACCCTGCCTGTGGTCGAGAGTCAAATGAATCTGGCCATCGAAAAAATTGAAAAATTGGATACCATTACTGATAAAGTAGTACGTATTCGCTTAGATGAGCTTGCGTAAGCCAGACATCTAAAAAGTGGGAGGGTTATCAGAAAATAAGCCTTTCACCCAAAGCGAAATACTTTTATACAAAATACTTAATAAGGAATAATAACGATGTCAAATGATGCAATTGTAATTTTAAACGGCGCACGTACGCCAATGGGCGGCTTCCAAGGCGTATTAAAAGATATGAGCTCAACCGATCTTGGTGCCGCTGCGATTAAAGCCGCTGTTGAGCGTTCAGGCGTCAGCACGGATAATATCGATGAAGTCATCATGGGCTGTATCTTGACCGCCGGTTTGGGTCAAGGCCCTGCCCGTCAAGCGATGCGTAAAGCAGGCCTGTCTGATGCGACGGGTGCTGTGACTATCAATAAGCTGTGCGGCTCAGGGCTAAAAGCAGTGATGCAAGCACACGACGGCATCAAAGCGGGTAGCTTCGATGTGGCGGTTGCTGGTGGTATGGAATCAATGACCAACGCCCCTTATATCATGCCAGGCGCGCGTGGCGGCTACCGTATGGGACACAAAGAAGTCAAAGACCATATGTTCTTAGACGGTCTAGAAGACGCTGAAACCGGTAAGCTAATGGGTATGTTCGCGCAAGAAATGGCCGACGAAAAAGGCTATACCCGTGAGCAGATGGATGAGTTTGCTATCGAGTCACTCAACCGCGCCCTAACCGCTATCAAAGACGGTCACTTCAAAGACGAAATCGAGCCAGTTACCTTTAAAACTCGTAAAGGCGAGCAAACCGTTGATACCGATGAGCAACCTGCACTAGCTAATGCTGAGCGCATCCCTACTCTACGCCCAGCCTTTGCCAAAGAGGGTACCATCACAGCAGCAAACGCCAGCTCAATCTCTGATGGTGCGGCGGCTGTCGTGGTCAT
Organism: Psychrobacter sp. FME6; assembly: GCF_014861365.1. Lineage (GTDB taxonomy): Bacteria > Pseudomonadota > Gammaproteobacteria > Pseudomonadales > Moraxellaceae > Psychrobacter. The sequence continues at coordinate 4,003 of NZ_RRYW01000127.1, read as the reverse complement.
GAAAGAATCTCAAGCAAAAGCCGAAGGCTTAGATTATCAAGCACGTATCTTGGCGACAGCATCGAACTCGCGTCACCCAAGCGAATTTACCATTGCTCCGATTGGGGCGATTGAGAAAGTCTTGGCTGGCGCTGGCTGGTCGATAGCTGATGTTGATCTATGGGAAATTAACGAAGCCTTTGCGATGGTAACCATGGCGGCGATGGACGAGCTAAAAATCGACCATGCTAAAGTCAACGTCGACGGTGGGGCTTGTGCCTTAGGACACCCAGTTGGCTGTTCAGGTGCCCGCATCCTAATCACATTGATCAACTCTCTCAAGCGTACAGGCGGTAAAAAAGGCGTCGCCACGTTATGTATCGGTGGCGGTGAAGCTGTTGCCGTGGCGATAGAGCTTGCTTAATACTCAAATGTTTATAGCTCAGTCGCTTTAAAGACGATACAGTGCTATGGCTATAATTTTTTGCAGCCTCTGTCTGCGCAGGCACAGCAAGCAAGGAAAACTTATAGCCATAGCACGTCACTAGCATCGTATCGCTTTTATTGTGAACTGACTATATAACCAATCGTATTTTTGGTTGGTATTTTTGCTTGATACTGATATTTAAAAAACCGCATGGCTCATGGCTGTGCGGTTTTTTTGTGTCTGTGGCCCCTCAAACCACGCAGAATATTGCTTTGTGTAAAGACACGTTAATTTATACCCCCAGCTATGTTATGCCATTTACAGCCTATTACACGCAATTACTTCAAGCGCACACTTTGCTACCTAGCTCATATATCGCATAAAAAATCGTGGTGTTAGGATGATTATAAGTTGATTTAAAGATCAGTGACGAAGTTATTAAACTTATTGTGATTAGAAGTTATTAAAGTTATTGTAATTAAAAGCCACTAACTAATATTCGCTGAGCTACTGATTTTATTTTTAATGACGCTTAGATTTAGTAGCGTCTAGATTTGATAGAAAGTTTTAATATTTAAAAAAATAACCATTAATTTATAAAAAAGGAAGACAATAATGAGCCAACTAATTCGTTTAAAAGACATCCAAGCGACTCACCGCGACCTTATTGGTGATGACTATTATGACCCATCAGGTAAAACTGCTTACGGCGTCAATGAAGAGAAAATCGGTAAAATTGAGGGCGCACTGGTAGAAGACACCACTGGTCGCATCCGCTATTTAATCGTTGATGCAGGTGGTTGGTTCAGCTCAAAAGAAGTATTGGTACCAGCAGGCCTAGCGCGTATCGTAGGTGATGACGTATTCTTTGATAGCTTAACGCAGGCGCAAGTCGAGGCCATGGAAGTCTATGATCATGACTACCAGTACAGCTATAAAGACCAATACGAAAAAGATCGTCAAGCGTTTACTGCTGAGACTATTCCAGCTGAAGAGCGTATGGATATTAAAGATACTGCCTATGATGCACCTAACACGTTAGAGCTACTCGAAGAGCGCCTAACCGTGAATAAAGACCGCATCGTTGCAGGGTTGGTAAAAGTCGGTAAGCATGTGGTTACCGAAGAACGCAATGTCGATGTTGAGCTCGAAGAAGAGCATGCCGATATACAGCGCACTAACGTAGATCGTCCAACAGACCGCCGTATCGGTGATGTAACTGGTAACGAGACTGTCGAAGTGGAGCTAGAAGCTGAACGTGCCCGCGTCGGTAAAGATACTTATGTATCTGAAGAAGTCAACGTCGGTAAAACTACTGAGCGTCATACTGAAACTATCGTCGAAACCATCCAGCGCGAAGAGTTAGACATTGATAATGATGGCAACGTCGTAGACCGTGAAGGTAACATCGTAGACCGTGACGGCATTACCGCAGAAGATGTACGCCGCGCTCGTGGTATGTAATAAGCAATGTGTTCACATAGTTGAATATCTGTTTTAAAAGGCTATTTTAAAAGGCTATGTGATTGCAATTAGCAGCTGAGTTTATGAACTCAGTGAATAAGACCAGAGCACGCCTCTGGTCTTTTTTTATATCCGACTGTTTTATACCCAACAGCTTTACAGCTCAGTACTTTTATAGCCCAAACTTTTCGGCCTGACAATAAGGAATACAATAATGAATACCGATGACAATAAACCCATTATAAATGATAGAGTCGACAAAGAAGATCAACTCACAACGGCATCTGTACCCCCAAACCTCGATGAGTTAGCCGAGCATAGCCATCAGCAACAAGACTACAATCAAGAGCCAACCGTATTAGCCAATCAAAATGACGCACTAACAAACACCAGCAGCGGTGGTCATCTTGAACTATTAGAAGAGCGTCCAGTTATCAACAAGGAACGCTTGGATGTTGGCAAAGTTACCGTTACTAAGCACGCACGTACCAAGACTATCGAGGTGCCTATTGAGCTGGTAGAAGAATATATTACAGTGCGTACGGAATACCACGATAGCGAAAGTCAGGATTTATTATCGGGCAGTTATGATGATAAAGACATACTGCGTCACGTTGAGCCATCGTTAGACAGTAAGGCCGTGGTTACGGTGAATGGCAAACAAATTGAGGTTGGCGATGAGCCGATTGAGATCATCTTATCGCGTCAAGTAGCTACTATCACCAAAGACACCCATGTGATTCAAGAAGTGGACATTAATAAAACCACCCATACCCATACCGATAGCATCCAAGTAGAGCTTAAGCACGAAGAGCTAGATGTGGCAGAAGAAGGGTTCTTGGCACATGAGCGCGATACTACGCAAAGAAAATAAAGCTATTTCCTACAAGTTTTAAAAATTGGACATAAGAAAAATCAGACATAACAAAAGCAACGCGAACGTTGCTTTTGTTATTGGGTCTTATACTATAGGCCGTGCTCGTTTCGTAAGGCTTACTTTATACCGCGTCTTCTGGTGCTTTTTCTGTTTTCTTACATTCATAAGTACTGACGTTAGAGGCATCTGCACCAGCAGTACGCATCACACCTGTCTCGCGATCTTTATGCGCCACGCGCCACTGCACAAAGCCTTCGTTACCATCAATAGCTGTCGATCCTTCAAACACTTCAGGATTGCTGCCATCATTGGTTTTGGTCAATGTGACTGTTCCTTTGGCCGTACCAATAACTACTTGGTTGTCAGTATCTTTATAAGTCGCTTCGACTGCTAATTCAGGTGCACACAGATAGGATATCTGAGTCACATCATTGTTTACGGTAGCAACCGTATCATCTTCTACGTCGCTTACAGGTGCATCTACGACAACATCGCTTGGCTCGGCAGGCTCAGCAGACATTGGTACTGACTGCTCTTCACTGATGCCGTCTTCCAAACTTGGGTCTGTTTCTTGGTTTTGTTGACAAGCACTAACCGTCATGGCGCCAGCTAATAAACCCGTTATAACCACAGAGGTACGCAACTGTTTTAATAATTCTAAATTCATAACACTCTCCCAAATAAATATCTTAAACACTATAGCGTGTCCATAAATGCTCGCCTACACTGAATTTGTAAGTAATCACTACAACAACGATGATACAGTCAGTTCAACATAAAAGAAATGCGATTGTAATAAAGTAAATAACCACGTGCTACTGTTATAAATTTTTCTAGCTTGCTGTGCCTACGCAGACAGAGGCTACAAAAAAACTATACCAGCAGTATCGTAGCGTTTTTAAAGTATTTTAACTATATATATAAAGTATTCAACATATAAAATAATCAGTACTTAGATTAACACACCAAGTGCAACGCTAAATTATATTATAGAACACCTGATTGGGCGTTTTAAACCCTAAGCGTTTTCTTGGTCTGTTGTTTAGTTTATTCTCAATGTGCTGTATCTCATTATCAGAGACTTGTCTAAAGTCACAACCCTTAGGCAAGAACTCTCTGATTAAGCCGTTAGTATTCTCGTTGGTTCCTCGCTGCCATGACGCATAAGCATCGGCAAAGAAGAAGGAAGTAAAGAGCTTTCGTTTCACCTTCTTATGCTGAGCAAACTCTTTACCATTGTCAGAGGTAATGGTCTT
>NZ_RRYW01000126.1 GCF_014861365.1 Psychrobacter sp. FME6 | reverse complement strand
ATTCTAAGCGCGATAGTTTTGGCTATGAAGTGGCAAAAAATAGTCCTGTTCCTTCGGACTGATGCTAAAATCGCCCCAGACGTTGTTGTAAATCTAGCTAAGGTCTCGACATTACCTTCGATTTACGCCTAGTCTGGAATTATTTTAGCGATCAGCAGTCCTAATAGATGAATTCTATACAGCCCCTATATTATTTAGGTTTATGATGTTTAATAAGGTGCGCTATGTAAAAGAGCTTTTTTTTAATTTAATTGCCGCGATGGTAAGGGTGGTTGTTATTGATACTCATCGCTCGATATAGCTGTTCCATTAATACCACACGTACCAGCGGATGCGGTAAGGTCAGCGCTGATAATGACCATTTCACATCGGCCTTTGCCAATACCTCGGGCGAAACCCCATCAGCACCGCCAATCACTAGGGCAATATCATCGCCTTGTTGCATGCCATCTGCTAGCTTATGTGCCAACCCTTCTGTCGAGAGCATTTTACCTTTGACATCGAGTACCCATAGTTGCTCACGACCTGAGGCATTATGTGCGGCCAATATCGCCTGCCCTTCTTGCTCACGGTACTGTGCTAAATTGGCATCAGAAGGGTTTTTTGCCCGCTTTGCAGCGGCAAGCTCCACGATTTCTGTACTCAGCATTGGCTGAATACGTTTAAAGTATTCATCAAACCCTGTCTGTACCCAGCTGGGCATCTTATTGCCAACGGTCAAAATTCTTACCTTCATAATATATACCACTTTAATCATTGATAAAGCGTAACAAAAGAATTCTACGCTTAAGTTAATGTAACAAACAATCCTTTTACGTCAGGGGTTTTTATGGTTTACTACTATTTGACAAACAGTTGTTCTTTAGTTTCTTGTTTTATAACTTTTTATAATTTTATAAAAAATGTCGACTTAAAAGCAGTCGGAGGAAGTCAACACTTTAAGAGAAAATTACAGGCAACCGTATCGTGTCTTATGATAAATCAAAAAATTAACTTGAAGTATTTTTTAATGAAAGGAGTCGTTCATGAATCGTACTATCTCAAAAGCACTTACTCTCACTGCAGGTGTTTTGCTTTCTACTTCTGTCTTTGCTGCCTCTTTAGATGGCACACAATGGCAAACCATTGATGATAAAACAGGCGAAAAAAAGGCCGTCATTCAGTTAACTGAAAAAAGTGGCAAAGTTTCAGGCAAAATTATCAAAGTGCTTAATAAGGAAAAGGCTAAAGCTGTCTGTACCAAATGTCCAGGTAGTCTAAAAGACCAGCCTGTCGAAGGCTTACAGATTTTATCAGGTTTAAAGGCTGATGGTAACAACAAATGGAGCCATGGCAAGTTGGTCGACCCTGAATCGGGAAAAACTTATTCTGGTAAATTGACCCTAAGCGACAATGGTCAAAGCTTAGACCTACGTGGTTATGTAGGCTCACCTGTATTCGGTCGCTCGCAGACTTGGCAACGTATCAAATAGCTATTAGGTAAAATAACTATTTAATAATCATTATTATATAAAGTGGCAGGGTAGCTGATACAAATTGGCTACCCTGTTTATTTGCGCTTAATGACACTAATACTGCTGCCGCTTATCTTGGATTGACGTCACTTTATTTTCATATCAAAGGCTCACATCAAAGGCCTTATGGTTTGTGACACGGTATCTTCTGAGCTTTGGTTATTATCGCTAGCCTCAGTTGGGCTAGGCTTTGGAATGATGGTGAGCTTGGCATCAGACTCAAAAACAATGGCTTCAACATCATCGAAGCTATTCACCCCTTCGGAGCGCATCGCGCACTCTATCTCCTGACGAGTCAACCGCTCGGCACGCATCGTATCTGGTAAAAACTGCCCTTGATAAAAGACGATACGCGGTTCGGATAGAATAAAACTGCTAAATTGCGGTGAGACAGAGGCATATTTAGTGACCAAAAATTGTAATAAGTAGAGCACCAAAATCGATGAAATTCCTTCTATAAAAGGAATGTCTTTGAGTAAAATAGTGCTGGCACCCAATGAACCGATCATCACAGTGACGATCCAATCAAAATTATTGAGCTGTGACGTTGAGCGTTTACCAGAGGCTTTAGTCACCAGTACGACTGATAGGTAAACCATAACAGTCGTTAAGACGATGCGTCCAAGCTTGTCTATATTGTCAAAAAAAACCATATCCATGATGATTGCTCCTATTAAAAATGCCATGCCGCCAATGGTTAAAACATGACTTATTAAAGTCAGCCTAACGGATTTTAGGTATTAATAGGAGATAAACTTTGTAGAGCCTTGCCTTAATAGGACTAACTCACTTTGCTTTTTGTTTGGGATTAAGTAGGTGGTTGAGCGCCCAAAGACTGATACGAGTACTGACCAAGGTCAACACCAAAATCATAACCAGTGATGACAGTAGTGGCAGCGGCTGCTGCATGGCCATCTCAGATAAAACCTCACGGCTCACTTCATCAAATAAAAAGAACCATATCGCTAAGAAATAAATGACCGTCAGTAGCCAGACGATAGCGACACCGCCAAACATCAAGCGATTGATTTCAGATTTATTCAAAGCGCGCTGCTGATGTTTGATGAATTTATTGACTGCGATATAAGTACCGATAAAAATAGATATGACGGTGACCAGCTGTGAGTTTAAAGCCAGCTTGGTTTGAATCATCATAAATATCACGCTGGCAAGAATATAACCAATCGCAAAAAAACCAACATAGAGTGCCAGTTTAGGTTGCACTGACTCATGACCCTGCGGCAGCCCATGACGGTTTGAACGAGTATTACGCTTGCTAAGGTTGGTGGTTTTGCGTGCCATAAGCGAACCTTTATAAAGGTAAAAAATAGAATATTAAAGTGAATACTTTATCCATGATTCAATAAAAAGTATTTTTGTTAAAAATCAATGCTGCGCGGTCCAATCAAGCATCGCGTCCAACACGGGGCGGGCAGTATAAGCATTTAGCGCTTGGTCACTATTGATAAGGCCAACCACGACATAATCTTGTCCTGATAGCCCTTTGACATAGCCTGCCATCGAGGTGACATTGTTTAAAGTACCCGTTTTTATCCACGCGCGGCCGATGGCTGTTGATTCAGGCAAGCGTTTGCTATGAGCAGCAATGGTGCCACTGACGCCAGCGACCCCTAATGAGTCGACATAAGCATCGAAGCTTGGATGGCTATAAGCGTAGGTTAATAGCTCGCTTAGATTGGCTGCCGTTATTGTACAGTCACGACAAAGCCCTGAGCCATTGGTTAAATGTGGTGGCGGTGTACTTAGATTGGTCTGCCACCACTGGTCGATAGTCTGTAATGCTGCAGGATAGTCCGTCGTAGTCGGTTTGCCAAATTGGTATAAGCTATTTTGACTTTTAATGTTTTTATCAATGCCTTTATTGACGGTTTTATCGACGGCCTTATTATTAGGTTTGCTATTGGATTGATTATTAGCTTGGTTATAAGCCCCGATCGATAGCGCCACTTGCTCAGTCATCACATTATTTGAAAAATGGTTAATATCGTGAATCTGCTGGGTTAAATTCAAAGAGGGATAGCTGACAATCGGTAAGGGGGACATAGGTAGTGCCACCAATCCGCGTTTGGCTTTGAGAGATTTTTGTGCAGCATAAGGCGTTTCTTGGCTAATCACATCGCCGCTCAGCGTGTTGCCTAGCGCTTGCCATTTTGCAGCGACGACACGAGCGGCAAAGTCTTTGGCATCAGGATAAGCAACATAAAAAGCATGCTCTTGGCAGCTGTTGGGCAAATCAGCATTCAATACCAACTGCTTAGCTTGCCACTGCGGCGCAAGACTATAACGGGCTTGTCCACATGCCGCTGAACGCATATCTATCTTATTAGGCAAGTTATAATTCGCCAGTTTCGGTGTATAGGTTAGGCTGGCTTGACCATTGTCTAATGGATAGCTTTTGATACCGACGGTACTAAAATTCACCAAAAAGCCATCGGGACTGGCGTTATAAGGGCGTAACGGTGCGTTGTCAAAAGCGGCAGGGTCTTTACTGATATTTTTAAAAATCGAGCTATCCACAACAATATCACCATCGATATGATGGATGCCTGATCCTTGCACTTTATAGAGTAATTGCTGCAATCGCTCATGGGTCATCTTTGGGTCGCCACTGCCTTGAATAATCAAGTCGCCGTGCAGCCGGTCGCCGATAATAATGCCCGTGTGATAGACGCGAGTGTGCCAGACAAAATCAGCACCCATGGTATCCAAAGCGATAAAGCTGGGAACGAGTTTCATGGTACTGGCAGGTGTGCGCGCGATATCAGCTTGATGATTGAGTAATGGTGAGAATGAGATTTTTATAGAGGATTTATCAGTGCGGGCGTTGCCATTTTTATTATCACCTGCACCATTCACCACTATCGGTTTTGAATGATCATCCAGTATCGTGGGGATACTTTCTAAGCTTTGGTAGGTGTAAGGGTCATCGGTATAAGCATGTAGCTCTTGCTCATGCTTTTTAATCGTTTGCTGTTCAATAGTAACCAGTGCGCTTGGTTTGGTAAGGGGCTTTTTATCACTGTTATTGTTATTGTTATTATTAGGGGTAGTTTGTTGGTGCTTACCGTCCGTATTAGAATCACCGTCTAAGCTGCTACTATCAACGACCTGAATTGGCGCGGGCAAGTGACTGGCATTTTTATCACCGACAGGGGTAATGACAATACTAATATCAGCGGTGGTTAAATCAGCGCGCGATAAGGCCGCTTCGATGGCTTGCGGTAGTGCTGCTTGCGCATGGAACGGTGATGCCATTACGGTTGCCAATAGTGCCAGCATAGGTAAGCATTTACCAGACTGACTAAAGGGTCGAAAATGGCTACGAAGCGGTGATAGTTTGGCAGTAAGGGCGGGAGGGTTGCAGTGTTTTGAGGTGGGTCGCATGAGCATCTTTCATCAGGTGGTAAAAACAGCCTATGGTAACATGAGTTGCTGTTTTCGCGTAGATGGCTTGTTATTGAAAGCGGTGTTTTAAAAACGTCATTTTATAAATAATAATCAACATTAGCGTACATGCAAAAACGCCATCGCTGTCATCAGTGCGTCATTATAAGCATCGTGGGCGCCCAGCTCAGGGATATTATAATGCGCCAATATATTGGTGAGATGCTGCGCTTGACTGGAGAGCCCTTGGGTTTGACCACTCATGCGCCGACTGTATAAATGGCGCAAATCTATGATTTCGTTTGGCAGCGCCGTGCCCATATAACGCTTGACCAAAGGATTCAAAAACGCGGTGTCTATTTGGGTGCAGAAGCCCACGATTGGTCGATTGCCTATAAACGGCAGCAACAGCGCCAGCATGTCATCGTAGCTCATGCCATGCTCAACATCAGCAGTACGCAGACCATGAATCACAATGGTGTCGCGATCGGGCATCACAGGCGGCTTGCATACTAGATGCATGCCATTACCTGTATCGATGGTATTGTCATTGATATGTATGGCGGCGACAGACAATAAATGATGCTTTTTGGGATTAAGCCCTGTCATTTCACAATCAATCGCTACCCATTGTTTAGCCAAAGGTTTACTAAACATCGCCGCCAACTCTGGACGCTGTAGCTGCCTTTTTTGCAAGCCAGAGGACAACTGTTTTAGCCAATTCATATCCGTCGCTCATCCATTTATGTTGTTGTATTTTTGATTTTATAGTTATAGTTGATGACATGCATTAGTACAGCTGTATTAGTATGCTACTGATATAAAATTTTCTGGTGTGTTGCACATACGCAGAGGCTGCGAAAAACTCATTCCAATAGCACTATAATAGTTCTAAGTTTTTTTGACTATCTCAGAGTCTACATAAATAATCCATCTCAACTGGTTTAAGTAGTAGTTCATGTTTGCTACCGCGCTTTTCAAACTGTATGCAAGCATCAAATATGTATAAATAGATCTCTATTATGGTCAATTGCATATTTTAAGATATAAATCATCTTGTCAATATTTTTATCCTTCGGTATGTCCATATTTAAAAAAGCATCATATACCTTCTCAATTGTTTCAATATCATGTATAGAGTCGTCTTCACTAGGCCCTAAGAGATAATTGTTCGTCTGCTCTGAAATTATATGCTATAAGTTAATTTCTTGATAATATTCGACATTTTTCACTGTGAGAGGTAAGACAGTATTTGCTTGTAGATTATTGTTTCCCCAATCTATCGTTTCAACGTAATCATCTATATTAATGTCGTTGGGTAGGCAAAAAAAGCGGTATCTAAACTCATTATCCAAAATTCATTATCACAGTTTTTTCATGTAGCATGGCATAGTCCAAAATTTCAATCATTTTCATGATATTCATATCCTTTAATGCAACTTCTTTTACTATAGCGTTGCGTATGTTTTGGATTTCTTCAACAAAAACAACATTACTATCAGACGGTCCTATCATATAGTCTGTATGATCTGACATCAAATCCCATAGACCTATTTTGTGATAATAATCTAATTGTTCTTGAGTAAGAGATAAAACAGTAGCAGCTTCTGAATGATCATATCCCCATTG
>NZ_RRYW01000125.1 GCF_014861365.1 Psychrobacter sp. FME6 | reverse complement strand
GTTTTGATGTTTGCTTTCGGGCTTGGGACTATTCCTATGCTGGTTGCTACTCATGGAACAGTCAATTGGATACGCCATCATATTGGACGTCTTCGCCTACGACAATTGAATGGCGCAATTATGGTGATATCCGGACTGGCCGTTGTCGCTGTACCAATGGTCATGGCGAATATGCATGGACATATGGATCACGGACATATGGATCACGGACATATGGATCACGGACATATGGATCACGGACAAATGAACCATGAGCAAATGAACCATGAGCAAATGAATCACGAGCAAATGAATCACGAGCAAATGAATCACGAGCAAATGAATCACGAGCAAATGAATCACGAGCACTGACAACTAAAGAATCTGGCTCTGCCTCTAGCGCTTGTCATCATTTAGATCGCGAAGTCTAAAATGATGAGTGCAGGCTTAAGAGCAAAGCTACATAACCAATTATTAAGGATTCACTAATGAGTAGACAAAGTCAGAAACCAAAAAATTCTCAGCATTACTTTACTGTATGGCGTTGGCACTTTTATTCAGGGATTTTTATTGCCCCTTTTTTAATCATTCTTGCTTGTACTGCACTTGGCATGTTGCTGATGTCTAATACGACTGGCCGAGACAACGATCGCTTGACCATTACCTCACAGTCCACGGTACAAATGCCTGTTTCAACTCAAGCCAAAACTGCGCTTGAGAGTGTTCCTGATAGTACGCTTGTAAAATACATTGCGCCCCGAGAATCAAACACAGTTGCTCTCTTCCAAGTAAGATCAGAGAATCAAGATAACATGGTGGCTATTGATCCTTATACTGCAGATATTGTTAAAAGCATACCGACGCAAAGTAATTTATATCACACTTTCGATGCGATTCATGGTGATTTACTTTTAGGAACAGTAGGTGATTATATCCAAGAAACCACTGCGGCGTTAACCATCCTAATGATCCTAACAGGTTGGTATTTGTGGTGGCAGAAACGTAAGTCTATCAAGGCAATGTTAGTACCTGATAATGATACAAGTCTGAAAAAAAAGCGCTCGTTTTTTCGAACCATTCACGCCACATTAGGAAGTTGGATATCTATTCTACTCTTATTTTTCTGTATTTCAGGCATGGCATGGGCGGGCATTTGGGGTGGAAAAGTTGTTCAGGCATGGAGCCAGTTTCCTGCGGGCAAATGGGGCGTGGCTCCTGTACCTATATCCATCGATCCAAGTCAACCACATGCTTATATGGATATGAGTGGGGCTAAGCCACACGTTCATGGTGCAGATAGCGCACCGACACATGGTAGTGTATTGAATACTGGTAAGACAAAAGAAGTGCCTTGGGTACTTGAGCAAACACCAATGCCCATCTCTGGCACGACGAAAGGAGAGAATGGTATTGCACCTAACATACCTATCAACGTAGATACGGTAAATCAGTATGCCCGTGAGATAGGGTTTAGAGGCCGTTATCATATAAATGTACCACAAGACGACACAGGCGTTTGGACACTCAGCCAAGACTCCATGAGCTATGATATGCATAGTCCAATGGCTGACCGTACCGTACATATTGACCGCTATTCTGGTAAAGAATTGGCAGATATTCGCTTTGATGACTACAATGCGTTTGGGAAATTTATGGCAGCTGGTATCGCCATACATATAGGGACACTTGGATGGTGGAGCGTGCTTGCTAATGTACTGTTTTGCTTATCCGTCATCGGTATTTGCATTAGCGGTTATTTAATGTGGTGGCAGCGTCGACCTAGCGCTCAAGAAGTGGCTGGTCTAAACCCACCTGCGCGTGGTAGTAAGAGATCAATACCTAGCTGGTTTACGATCGTACTAATTGTCGTAGCAGTAATCTTCCCAACGGCAATTGTTGCTATCATGATAGTAGCCCTACTAGACTTCTTAATTATTAGCCGTGTCTCCTTCATAGAAAAGTTATTGAGATAAAACATTAGCAATGCATGCCACCAGACACCTGCTTAATTAACTGGGCGACATACGTAAGCATAGACGACAGAAAGAAGAATATAATAGCCTAAGCAGCAATAAGCCTAGATCAAATAGCGGCATTAAAAGCGCTGTTATCTGATTTAGGCTTATCCAGTGCAACTTTTAAAGCTTACCTAATTTCTTATGATTGTAATAAGTTCTTCTGGAAATACCTAAATCTTCCCAAGGTTTCAGTGTTTGCTCTGACGTAGCTAAAGGCTTGCGCTTAGATACCTTACCGCCTTTACTACCTTTAAGCGCCTGACGATAGATAAACTCGTTATAGTGGTAGGCATCACGCTTCCAACAGTACTTAGCAATGCTTTTAGCAGTCGCCTTAATTTCTGAGTATGGTAACGGCTCTAAGAACATCATATTTGCGCTCTGAGCGTGTTTAAGTACTGAACTGTACCATTGCTCCCATGTCTTACCTCGATGCTCTCTAATAGCAGAATAAGCCCAATGGCGAACGGTATCAAACAAGGAGCAGTTCCTACCAAGTCCATATTCTTTCTCCGAGTCTGTTAACGGTCTGAGATCAACAAACTCTGCTAAATAATTTAGCTCGTAGGCTTCTTTTGTCCATACTTCGGTACGCCAATGCTCGTGCATCGGGTTTTTAGTGATGAAGTTGGTATAGCCGACGTCTGCGCGAGTTGCTCTAACCAATCCTGCTTGTATCTTAGCAAGATAGTCTAAGGCTTTACGACTGCCATGCTCACTGGTGCAAACAGGTGTTTTTAGCTCATAGACGATATGAGCGTGTCCGTTTTCAGGATTTTGGCTTGTCCAGCGTGGCGGTGGTAGGTATTCTTCCGCCCAGCGCATTGCACCATGCTCATGATCAATATCAAGGCAAATTAAATGAGTCATGCAAGGGGGGTTGTGCTGAATATACCGCATCTTGACGGCTGTCTTTCGCGGACGAATGACAAGACCACCTAGATCATCGGTGCAATAAGGCTTTAAGGGGAGGTTTTCGTATATTTCCGGTAGTATTAACATCACGCACACTTGTGTTGGTGCGTCTGCTGATATAAAATGACCGTATCGAAAAAATGGGTTTTATATCTGCTGACACAGATTAAAATTCATCTAACCCCTGAAGCCTGCCAGCTTTGGGGGTTAGTCGTTTCTAGCACTTGAGTTTACGCTCTCATTCTTGTTTCGTCAATTAGCAATTTCCTTGTAAAGGCACGCCATTTAAGGCTTACAAAGTTGTACCTACTTTACGTTATCTGCCCATACTGGGGCCCGAATAAGACCGCTTAGGGCGCTGTTTTTCAAGCTCTTGCGTTATTTGTTTACTAATTTCGCTACAGTCTCTAACTCGCTCATCAATTTGCTCTGTGACTGCTTTATTGCGTTCTGTGAACTCTTTAGCTGCTCCATCGTACCTTCCAGCATCGTCTCTAATGCGCTCATATCGCTCGTTAACTCGTCTGCTGGTACTAATATACTCTGATACTGTTTCAAGGCTGTTGTGAGCTGCATCTGTGTGGTTGCGAGTTTGCTCAGTTGTTCTGCGATTATCATTTGCCCTTCTGTGTATTGCTTGCGATGATTCCACCAAGCTTGCTGCTCTTTCGTGTGCTTGCTCAGTGAAGTCTCTAATGTCTCGAACATGCTTGGTAACGCTTTGAGTTCCTTGTCTTGCGTTTCTGCCAATGCTGTCAATAATCGCTTCAATCTCTCGATGCTCTGCTCTTGGTAGTCGATAATCTCTTTCTGCCGCGCTATCGTGTCTGCGTTCGCTTGCATCGCTTGGCTGACTTGCTCTATCAGTTGTTTTTGCATGGTCTGTTATCCCAGTTTCATTCCAATCATGACGCCAAATCCCATCATCACTAAAGCGACAATCGCGCAGCCAATCACCACTACCCATGCTCGGTGTTGTATGAAGTCTAAGGCGTTGGCTTGATGTGATTGCATCGTTTGGCTTAACTCTTGTGAATACTCGCTCATCATCTGCGCTATCTCGGCTTTTTGTTGTTCTAGGCTTTCTGTCGTAAGGACTTGGACGCTGGATAGGTGAGTAGACAACACTGTGTTGATCGCTTCGTGATGCGTCTCTAAGCTCTCTGTCAACTTGGTTTGCTTCTCTTTTAGGCTCTCCGTGCCTTGTGTGATGATAGTCTCGCTTTCGGTCAAGCTCTTCATAAAGGACGCGTGTAGCTTCCCTAAGTCGTCCTGTAGCGTTGTCTCTATAAGTACTGCTGTCTCGTTCGACTGTTTCTTGAAGTTCTGGGCTAAACTTAAAAGCTCGCTCATATAATCCACCTGTTAATCTTATGTTTCTGCCACCGCTGGGGTTTTTAATAGATATTGCTTTGTCCGTTTCTCGTGCGATTTCAAACCCTCCGCCTTGGAGCGTTTGGATGACCTCATTGCGGTTAGTTATCAGTCCATTAGCCACCATACTTTTCAAGCCCTCTGTAATGGCTTCACGCGCTTCTTTGGTAGTTCTTGGCAAGTTGTCACGCTGCGCCATTAATCGCTTGCGTATGGGGTCATTTGGGTCTGATAAATCATAGTAAATGTTCTGTAGGTCTTTCCACGCATTGACCCTCGTTTTGTCTTGGCTGTGAATATAGGGCTGGAACAGTCGCCCATGCTCAAGATCAACATTGGCAATGACAAAGTTCAGCTCAAGCCGTCCTTTGTCTCTGTGCTCAACCCATGCAAAGCTCACCCGATCAACCTCTAAACCTGCGGTAATGGTTTCCTCAAAGCTATCCATGATCTCATTTTTTTGCTTAATTGTTAGATGGTCAGGGGCTTCTTCAAAGCTCAAGCAACCGCTGGTGTACTGGCGTTTAAACTCTAATGAGTCAATAAGTAACTTTTGCTGCGCCACGTCACCGCGCAATATTTCAGCATCAGGGCGATCCCCATCTTTGCCAAGTAGATAATCAAAGACGGCATTACCGCCGCCTGTACCATGACGAAAGAATTTAACGATCATCGCTCATTATCCTTTCAAGCTCGCTATCAAGATCGGCTTGTATTTTTACCAAGGTCATGAGTATCTCATTGTCTACTTTATTTCCTTGGTTTAGATGCTTGGCGACTTGATTAATGTTGTTACCAATCCATGCCACGTGACGCACCAATTCAGGGTCGGCTGTATGTATGATTTTTTTAGCCTTGGCTTTTGGCTGTTCGATCTTTTGGTTAAGTGCCAGCTGGCGCAAAAAGGTTGATGTGCCAAGCTCACCTGCTCGGATTTTTATCTCCGCAAATTCGGCATCAGTGAGGCGTATTTGAATGTGCCTATCTCTGATTTTCTTGGTAGGTTTTTCATCGCTCATGGGTGACGTCCGTAAGGTTTTTGGGGTTAAGGGGTTTCCCCTTACCGGCATGCCAAAATGAAAAGAAACGAAGTAAATTGTAATGACGGCATATGCTGGCTTATAATAAATTTAATTGTTTACATAACACTTGTAAAGACCTTATTCTTTATCTTAAAATAATGCTCTTAACAGTTTATGTACTATATTAGATTTTCTTTCTAGAGTTATTCAAATTGCAGAGTATTCATCCATAAATATTACCTACATAAAAGCAGTTGGTGATAGATGACAAAATTATGCTTATTAAGTGGCGAATGCTCAATCTACGACACTCATCCCCAGTAACATTATGGTTTGGCATGCTGCTTGCGTGCTTTGCTTGGATCATGCATGTCTCAATTTTGCTGACTCCTTTATGGGATGATAATGCCCATTTAGGTCACGGCATTTGTATTAAGCTTGCACCTGTTGTATCAACCGCTAAACAGTATGAGCAAATACAGGCTGATATTACTCATACATCACACAACATGCCTGATGATAGCGCAGCTTATCATCTGCACCATCATACTGCTCCTAATGCCTTAGCATCGACTTCAACAGCTAGATCAACAGCAAATACCAATGAAGAAATTTCGTCAAAAGAATTACATAGCAAACATAACGTTGAAAATTCTGATCAAGATGATATAAAACATCTCAGCTGTGACCTTTGTATCTCTATGTCTGCGGTGCTCGTGCCAAAAATGTTTGCACACACTGACTCTGCATGGTTTGAATTGCCCGCCGTATTAGTCACTTTTTTATATCACTCAACCACTCACTATTCTAATAATTTTTTACGGCCTCTCACCCGCGCCCCTCCTCAAGACATATTCAAATAACCTTAAACATTCATAGTTCAATATTTTATTGGTGCATTGGCACTTGCTATCAATCAACAAGCTTATTTATTGCTTTGATTGATTGGCTTGTACTCGCTTGCCCAAAACACGGCATTTAAAATACGGTGCCCCAAATATTGTGCTTGAAATGCTATTTATTTATATCAGTACCTATTCAGTAAGCACCTCATCTAAGCTGGTAAATGGCTTGGATAGCGCTTTAGTACAAAAAACTGAATGGCTGATCTTATTTACTTTATGTTTTAGGAGTCATTTTATGACTATGGGATTGTTAATTGCAGCATTGTTGATGGGGTTTTTTGGTTCACCCCATTGTTTGGGCATGTGTGGCGGGATCGTCGCAGCGTTTGGACTATCTATGAAAGACATCAGCCCAGCAAAAAAGCGTGGTCTTATTGCCACGTATCATCTGGGCCGATTACTCA
>NZ_RRYW01000124.1 GCF_014861365.1 Psychrobacter sp. FME6 | reverse complement strand
TACAAAGGGTACGAGCAAGAGATTTATGGCATTTGTCTCATCGATTGATTCGTAAAATTTTGTCACATAATCTATGCTTTGTACTCAACAAAAAACTTGGTAACCCGCCACTTCAGTTTGATTTGCTTATTTCAAGTTGAGAGTGGGGTTGTTATTATAAGTTTTTATTTATCATTATTTTATAGGGCTAGTTATTAAGATTAGGGTGGTAATGGCCAATTCAATAGCGATATATATTTACTTACATATTTAAGTGTACAACTGTTTTATTTAAGTTGTTATCATAACCCAATCAGTGAGTCTTTAGCTGTTTTGGTTACATGACATTACGTTTAAAGAAGGGGTAGGGTGACGTTGGGTTTGTCTATGGCTTCACACGACTATAATTTGAAATAAATAGAGATAACTGGATAACCAAAGAGATGGCATGACGGCTTGCCTGAAAAATGCTAAGCTATCTGCCATTATTGTGACTATATTAAACTGGGTTTGCCATGACTGAGAGTACGCATTTGCATACGCAGGAGCCATCAAGTACGCAAAGTGACAAGAGTATTTTTAACTTGCCCAACAATCTGACTATTGCGCGTATCTTGATGATTCCGCTATTTGTGGCGATTGCCTATTGGCCACCTGCCATGGGGATTGGTATGCCTGCCATCTCAGATAATGTGATTGCGCGGGTCGGTATGAGTGAGTTTAGCGACAGCTTATTACGCCATTTATTATTGACGGGCGTGTTTATCCTTGCCGCCATTACCGATTGGCTCGATGGCTATTTTGCTCGTAAGCTTAATGTGGTATCAGCCTTTGGGCGCTTCTTGGACCCCGTCGCTGACAAATTGATGGTCGCCGCAGCGCTGATTATATTGGTGCAATGGCATCCTAATATCATCATGGCGATTGCTGCCATTGTGATTATTTCACGTGAAATTGCCGTATCAGCACTGCGTGAATGGATGGCTGAATTGGGCAAAAGCACCAGTGTCGCGGTCTCTTATGTGGGCAAGCTTAAAACCACGTTTCAGATGGTAGCGATTACCGTGCTACTATTAAACTGGGAATCGTTAGAGATGATTGGCTATGTACTCATGGTTGCAGCGGTAATTTTAACGCTATGGTCAATGATGATTTATCTAAGAGCTGCTTGGCCTTATTTAAAACAAAGTGGTTAATGACAGCTTTTTAAGATTAAAACTCAGTCAATAAAAAACGCCAGTCGCATCAGCCACTGGCGTTTTCGTTTGTGATCTTATAGCTTATGCTTCTTTAGTGTTTAGCTTAAAAATAATTTATAGCGTTACAGAGTTATTTTCACCGAGGTTTGCTGCTTTTTTACCATCCATCACCGCAGCAGTGGTCATCTTAAACATATTTACCACTGAGCTACCGCTGAGCCAGTATTCGGCACCATTCGGTACGACTTTAATCAACTGCACATTTGGATCTTCTTTGCCTTGCTCATAAAAGGCATTATAAACTGGCGACCATAGCTCATCGAGCTTCTCTTGATCGTCAACCAATTCAGCCTTGCCATTAATGGACACATAATCTTTCGAGTCTTGGCTGACATAAGCCAAGTTCACCTGTGGGTTTTTTTCGATATCTTTGACGGTTTCTGTGGTCTTATCACCGATAAACCAAATCTCTTTGGCGCCAATACTGGTTTCGCTAGTGGTCATCGGGCAAGCATGCAGATGGTCTTCGTGGGTACGGGTGGTCATCATGGCAAATTTAACGTCTTTTACCAACTCCTGAACTTTATCGATATGGTCCTGTCTACTCATAGTGATTATCCTTTTTTCATTATAGTAATTGGGTTTTTGCTAATTATATAGTCAGTCCTAAATAAAATAAGTACAAATATTATCACGTGTTACTGGGACAAACTTTTCTTGCTTGCTGTGCCTGCGCAGACAGAGGCTACGCAAAATTTATCCCAGTAGCACTGTATTTTTTATAGTGGATCGGCTATATTTTGATTATTTTTAATTTTGATTGCTTTAACTTATTGAATCTTTAGCTCAAATGAGTAAACACTTGGCTCGTTAATAACTGTTATCTAGAATACCGATGACTGATAGACTATTTATATAGGTTGCCAGTAATGCGATGTGACGGTTTGTAAGGAGTGCTCCTTTTAAGTAAAAATTGTGACGCCAATATCGGAAAGTTTCTGCCATGCAATCTTCGTGTCGTAAAAGTAATAACCATTTTTTTATGATAATCGTTTTATGGCAGTTTGAGTGTAGGTAACAGTAATTTATCTTGGTTTAGAACTGCTTATTACAGGGCTTCTTGTTATAATACGCGGACCATTTACTTAGCATGGCAGAGATGCCTTGATCTTACGGATTATGCCTTTATGATGACCATCGCCGGACAACCGTTTCTTACCGATTTTCAGACGCAACAACTCATCAGTCAGTTTCAGCAAAAAACCGCGCTAAACGTCAGCCAAATCAATAGTCAGCAAGTTTATGTGCTATCGCGTGAACTAAGCGGTACTGAGCATAAAAAAGCGCTGGATTTGTTTGGGATTAATGAAGGTATTGACCTTGCAGCCCCGCAAGACAATCAAATACAAGTGATCGTAGGACCACGCTTTGGCACGATTTCGCCATGGGCAAGTAAAGCGACCGATATTTTTAATAACTGTGAAATTGCGATTAAGCGTGTTGAGCGGGTGATTGTTTATACGCTGACCGTTGATGGAAAAGCAGATGGCGACGTTAGTAAAGGTCAGCTGAGCGAAAAACTGCCAGTAGACGCTGAGCAATTATTGTTTGACCGTATGACCCAAAGCTTGGTTTATGACTTGGCAGCTGTTAATCATTTGTTCGACGATGAGCAGCCAGCATCGCTCAATCATATTGATGTGATTGAACAAGGGCGCACCGCGTTAGAGTCAGCCAATAAAGAATTTGGTTTTGCGCTATCGAGCGAAGATATTGATTATTTAATGAATGCCTATGTCAACGAGCTAAAGCGTAATCCAACCGACGTTGAGCTGATGATGTTCGCGCAAGCCAACTCAGAGCATTGCCGTCATAAAATCTTCAATGCTGAGTGGACAGTAGATGGCGCAGTACAACCTAAATCACTGTTCCAAATGATTAAAAATACTTATAAAGCCAATCCGCAAGGCATCTTATCTGCCTATAAAGACAACGCTGCGGTGATGGCTGGCTCTAACGGCATGCGTTTTTATCCTATACCAACCGACGCGATGGATGCCAATTCTGCGCATCCTTACGATTTCCATCAAGAAGAAATCGATATCTTAATGAAAGTCGAAACGCATAACCATCCAACCGCGATTGCCCCTTATGCGGGTGCAGCGACGGGCGCGGGCGGTGAGATTCGCGATGAAGGGGCAACAGGTCGCGGTGGTAAGCCAAAAGCCGGTCTAACGGGTTTTCACGTATCGCACTTGCATATTCCAGAGCTTGCTGAAAAATGGGAGCAATCAGGTCAATTAAGCACGCAGGATTATGGTACGCCTGATCGTATGGCAACCAGCCTTGAGATTATGACGGAAGCGCCACTAGGTAGTGCCAACTTCTCAAACGAATTTGGTCGTCCAAATTTATGCGGTTATTTCCGTAGCTTCCAGTTAGATACGTCAGCGGCAAAAGACGGCAGCCAAATGCGCGGCTATCATAAGCCAATCATGCTTGCCGGTGGTTACGGCAATATCAAACGCAACCTCATTGAAAAAAATTCTATTCAGCAAGGTGATCTATTAATCGTCTTGGGTGGCCCTGCGATGCAAATTGGCTTGGGTGGTGGCGCGGCATCATCGGTCGATAGTGGTTCACTCGATGAAGGCTTAGACTTTGCCTCAGTTCAGCGTGATAACGCTGAGATGGAGCGTCGCTGTCAAGAAGTGATGGATCGCTGCTGGGCACTTGCTGGCAACGATATTGACGTAAGCAACAACAGTAAAGATGGCAACCCAATTGTTTCTCTCCATGACGTCGGTGCAGGCGGTCTATCGAATGCGATGCCAGAATTGGTCAATGACCATGAAATGGGCGCCATACTAAATCTACGTAAAATCCCGTCGTTAGAAGCTGGTATGTCGCCAATGGCTATCTGGTCAAATGAGGCGCAAGAGCGTTATGTGTTAGCGATTCGCCCTGAAAGCAAAGACCAGTTCGATGCGATTTGTGCCCGTGAGCGCTGCCCGTATGCCATCTTAGGCGAAGCTACGGAAGTACGTCAGCTCGTTGTTAATGATGACTTACTCTCTGATCAGCCAGTTAATATGCCAATGCAAGTATTGCTTGGTGGTACGCCGCAAATGCAGCGTAGTTTTAATCGTCAAGAGAATGAGCTACCTCCGCTAGAGCTCAATGACTTTAATTTAGCTGACTCTATCAAAGATGTCTTACGTCATCCAACCGTTGCTAGTAAATCATTCTTGATCAGCATTGGCGATCGCTCTATCACTGGTATGGTGGTGCGTGATCAATATGTTGGTCGCTATCAAGTGCCCGTTGCCGATTGTGCAGTAACTGCTTCAGGATTGATTGCGCTAGATGGTCAGCCAATGAGCGGTGAAGCGATGAGTGTTGGCGAACGCACACCTGTTGCGCTTATCAGCCCAAAAGCTTCTGCACGCTTGGCAGTTGGTGAAGCGATTACCAATATCGCAGGCGCGTGTATTACTCAGCTATCAGATATCACCATGTCAGCAAACTGGATGGCAGCGTGTGGCGATGATACCGAAGACGCCGCCTTGTTTGATGCGGTCTATACCGTTGGTGAAGAATTATGTCCAGCGCTTGGTATCGCAATCCCAGTCGGTAAAGACTCGCTATCGATGCGCGCCAACTGGACAGACGAGAACGGTAGCCAAGATAAATCAGTCGTTTCGCCAATGAGTCTCGTGATTACCGCTTTTGCGCCAGTCGTTGACGTTGCAAAAACGCTAACGCCTGAACTCATTAACGGTGACAGCGCGTTCTACCGTATTGACTTATCCAAAGGCAAACTGCGCCTCGGCGGTTCAATCCTTGCGCAAACGGCAAGCCAACTGGGTAACGAGTGCCCAGATCTAGATAAACCAAGTGATTTGGTCGACTTCTTTAACTTTATCCAAGCGGGCAATGCGCAAAACGTTATCAGCGCTTATCACGATATCGGTGATGGTGGTTTATTAGCCACTATCGCTGAGATGCAATTCACTAGCCGCCAAGGTATCAAGCTGTCATTGAATGATAAGAACTTACTCGGTCAATTATTCAGTGAAGAATTGGGTGCGGTCATCCAAGTATTACCAGAAAATGTCGCCGCTTTAATGCAAATGGCAGAAGAGTTTAACGTTAGCGATATGCTCAGCCTCGTCGGTCAAAGCACTGAGGAAGATAGCTTAATCATCCAAACGCCGCTGCATATGGGTGACGATGGTATTAATAAAACCTTACGATTTAGCCGTAGCGAGTTGCAGCAAGAATGGAGTCAGGTCAGCTATCAAATCGCCCGTCGTCGTGATAACCCTGAGTGTGTCCAGCAAGAGTATGACCTGATTAGCGACGCTAGCCATCAAGGGCTTATCGCTGCGCCAAACTTTGATCTTAACCAAAAAGTCGAAGAACCATATCTAAAAAGCCGTGCTGACTCTGATAACAGCAAACCAAGAGTCGCTATCCTCCGTGAGCAAGGCGTCAACGGTCAGACCGAAATGGCAGCAGGCTTTACCCAAGCTGGCTTTGAAGCGGTCGACGTCCATATGAGTGATTTACTCAGTGGTCGTATCAATCTACGTGACTTTGATGGTCTGGTCGCGTGTGGTGGCTTTAGCTACGGTGACGTACTGGGCGCAGGCTCTGGCTGGGCGAACTCTATCTTGTTCCATGACGAATTACGCATGCAGTTTGTACGCTTCTTCGCTCGCCCTGATACCTTTAGCTTAGGCGTCTGTAACGGCTGTCAGATGATGGCGCAGTTAAAAGACCTCATCCCAGGCGCGGAAAACTTCCCACGCTTTATCGCCAATAAGTCAGCTCGCTTTGAAGCGCGTACGGTCAACATCAAAGTCGAGCGTACCAAGTCTATCTTGTTTAAAGGTATGCAAGACAGCATCTTACCAATCGCTGTTGCTCACGGTGAAGGCTATGCCACGCTTAATGCGACTGAAATCGACGGTATGGAAAAACACGGTCAACTCGCCATGCGTTATGTGGATAGCCAAGGTCATCCAACCGAGACGTATCCGCTCAATCCAAATGGTTCGGTCGGTGGTGTCACTGGACTGTGTAGCACTGATGGTCGCGTCACCCTTATGATGCCGCACCCTGAGCGTAATCTTAGTGCGTATAACCACAGTTGGAAGCCAGAAGAGTGGGACGAGGACGGTGCGTGGATGCGTATGTTCCGTAACGCCCGTGCTTGGTTACGTTAGTCGCAAAACTAGATGCTTGATTAGCGTCGTCAAATCTGCTGAGCCTACGATATGTAGTGCTTGCGCATGTTTTCCTCGCTACTCAAACCTCTAGCAATTGCTTATAGTTTTAGATAGCTGTTTTTTAAAATGAAAAGGTGGGCTCAAAGCTCACCTTTTTTGTGTTTGTGGCTTGGGTTTTTGAGAAGTAGTGGAGCTACCCCCCTATGGCAGGATAGTTGTCACCCCTAAAGAATAATCCAAATGGGGGTAATG
>NZ_RRYW01000123.1 GCF_014861365.1 Psychrobacter sp. FME6 | reverse complement strand
TTAAAAAACTAAGGTGAAAAGATAAGTAAGCCTGAACCTTTGAAAATAAAGGGCTGTAGCTTAAAAAAAGCCAACTAAAACATTTAATATTTTTTAAAAAAACAAATTATATTTAAAAAAACGTTAAAAAAAAGTGTTTTAGTTGGTCTAACTTAGTAAGCGCCTGATGACCAGTAAATTGCTGATAGGGTGAATATGTCTGTGTCAGCATTTCTTATGTACGCCAAGCCTTTATTTTGAAGGTCTGCATGAAAACTATTCATAGCATCCCCCCAAGTTTCAGCATAGTTATTAGCTAATTGGATCAATTCATCGCTAGTGAAGTTACCTCGATAGTCTACCTCACCAGCTGATTTATAAGATTCCATTCTATCGTCACGTTCGCTAATCCATTCTGGAATTTTTACCTTATCGTTATTGTCCTTAGTCGAAATAAAATAATCATACGCCATGATTAAAACCCCTCTCAAAATTGCTTCTTAACTCTGTGATAACGTCCTCTAAGCGGTCTAAATCTGTTTTGCGTGTGATGTTCTTACCAATCAAGTTAAGCAGCTGCTCTGCTATCTGTGGGTCATCTTTAGCCAAAGATAACATCATGCCACCGATGATGACTTTCTGACCAGTCTCTAACTTTCTTTGTTTAGTTTTTAGTCGGTTTAGCTCGTCTTGTTTGCGTGCTATCTTCTGTTCTATTGTTGGCATAATCCCACCTAGATATATCAATGTTTGTGTTAGTATAACAGTGAATTGGAGAGCTTTCACTTATCTGTCTTTTTAGATAAGTGCGCACTTACGACTTGTTAAACCCTTACACTTTGTTTCATGGTTTCAACAAGTCCTAAGAGCGTCCTGCGGAGCAAAAGCCAAAATGACCAAGTCTCAAAAAAAGGAATAAGAATAATGAGTCTATTTGAAGCATCAAGTTTTGAGAAGTACAAAGAGCTTGCAACCAGTGAACCGATCACGGTTGATCTAACCGCAGACCAACAAGCGGTCATATTAAAGACGCATGACTACGGTTTAAATGCCCTCACCGAGATTGAAGAACGGCTGTTATTAGGCATTATGTTCACCCTAAAAAATGAGATACATCCCTAATGGCAATCTATCACGCCACCACCAAGCCGATCAGTCGTAGCAGTGGCAGAAGTGCCACGGCATCGGCTGCTTATCGTGCTGGTACTGAAATCAAGGATGAGCGAACAGGGCTTACCCATGATTATAGTAAGCGTGGGGGCGTTCTTCTTGCCACTGTTTTTGATAAAGACGATAACGAAATTGATAGAAGTGAGTTGTGGAATTTAGCGGAACAAGCCGAGAAGCGAAAAGATGCTAGAACGGCTAGAGAGTGGATAGTTGCTATTCCATCTGAGTTAATGCCCGAATACCCAGAACAGTTAACCGATGATGAAAGGCGAAGTACCGAGCTACTTACTGACTACCAGTTGCGAAAAGAGTTTGCGGAGCATCACGCAAAAGATTTTTCAGGAACGCAAACCGCTTTAGATTTTGGAAAGATGCTATCTAAAAAATATGGCGTTGCGGTTGACGTAGCCATTCATGCTCCCGATGAAGAAGGCAGTAATAAAAATTATCATGCTCACATTATGACCACGACAAGAGAAGTCAGCTTGTCAGCTGATGGTCAAGTTGAGTTTGACGACAAAGCGACCATCGAGCTATCAAATACTAAGCGTAAGACGCTAGGGCTAGGCGCAACAAGCATCGAGATAAAAGAGCTTAGGGCAGAATGGGCTAAGATAGCCAACCAAGCCCTAGAGCATAACGGCTTTAATGAACGCATCGACCACCGCAGCTATGCCGAACGTGGCATCGAGCAGCTACCTACGCAAAAACTAGGGTGGAAAGCGTCAGCAATGGAGCGCAGAGGACTGGAAACAGACAGGGGCGACATTAACCGAGCTATCAACGCTGGTAATCTAAAAATAAAGGGTTTAGCGCTAGAAATTCGCATCGACACCAACAAGAGGGAAGAACAAAAGCAAGCCTTAGAGTTTCAGCAGGGCATGGACGCACTCAGAGCCAAGCAACAAGCAGCCAAATCCCTAACAGCTACCAACACCCCACCGCCACCCCCAAAGCCGCAAATAGAGGCTGATATTGCCCCTGTAATTGAAGGGCAGACTGTCAACGAAGCGTTAGATGTGCAGCAAGGCTTTGATAAAATGGTGGCACAGACTGCGGAGAAGATTAGGGCAAAGACCATAGAGCCATACAAGGCTGATATGACAAGGCTTGCGGCTGAACATAAAGCATTAAAAGATAATAATTCATGGCTAGGTAGGGGTAAACGTGAAAAGCAGATGAAAGAGCTAGCTAGTGAGTACAAAGGGATCAAGAGAGATTTTAATGCGACCAAAAAGCGTGATCTTACAATGGATGCTAAAAAAAATATCGAGCATACAGCCCCCCAAGCCCACGCCACGCATGAGCAAGCAAGGGAGACACTGAATTATCACGCATCGTTCAGATATGGGGCTACAGAAGCACAGGCAGGGCGACAGTACACAGGAGAGATAACCGCAGTGACTCGTCTTGGCGTTATGCAGAAGACCCCAACAGGCAGGAATGTTTACCATGACTTAGATAGCTTTGAGGAGTTGCCGAACGTGGGCGATAAAGTAAGGGTGACTTATAACAAGGATAACAAAGCAGAGCTTGTTACAGTAGATAGAGCAGAGTTGACAAGGCAGACACAGCAAGCAGAGCTAGAACGGCAACAGAGCCAAGGTATAAAGATTGATCGCTAAAAGAGACGGTTTTATATTAACCCCACATTCCCATAGAAGCGCTAACCATAAAAGATATCACTGTCATGAAGAGTGATAATAAAACGGACACAATTATGCAAAGAGCTCCAACAGGAGATGCTAAGACAATAACTTTTCTATAGAAGCCGAAATATAATAGAAAGTAAATAGGACTTAGAGCAACAATTATTATTGAAGGGATTAGCCCTATGTAATGGTAGATTGTACCAAACATAATGATGATAAATTCCATAAATTTGATAGCTGATAAACTCCTGTTATGAACGACCATAAATTAGTAAATAAAAAATCTTATAATACTACTTTTTAAACTCGTCAATTACTACTTGATCAACTCTTCCCCATGTATTAGCTCGAAGTAGAACATTAGGACCGCCTAACAGTCCAGATCCACCTCCCTCAGTTAATATATGTATATTACTTCCTTTTAGTATAACTCTTCGCTCAACAACTCCTGGATGTAACTTATGGTTTTCCAAAGTTTCATTTCTAACACCAATTTGATTTCCTGCACTGTCATAAAGGCCAGAAGATTGAATGCTATCCTCTCCCCATGGCCCAGGAATATCTGCGTTAGAAACGTTGTTTCTACCTGGTGAAATAGGTGTTTTTTGTTTTGGATACACGCCTTTTTTGTTTAAGAAATTCACTACGGATTTGATACTGCAATTAGGATCATGTATTGAACATACAGGCGGCGATATATAGTCATAAGCATGATTACCATCTTTAGTGAAATTCACATAGTCATTATTCCCTACAGGTTGTCTTCTATCTTCTATGCCTTGTAATCTAGCTCTCTCTCTCGCTGCAGAAGATCCTGGTATTTCATCTGTGCCATACATGCCAGGGCCTGCCCAAAGTCCACCCTCTTCCAATGCTTGTTCAGTAGACACGTCAACCCAAACCCACAAGTCATCATCAGACATTTCATCTTCAGAATCTTTATCGTCAGAAGCTGCAAGGCTTGCAAACAAACTTTCTGGATCAGATTTAGGAAACTGTATAGGCGCTGGTTGCTCAACGCTCATCACCTCAAAATCAGATTCACAGAACGATTGCTGAACCGCGATCAGTTTAGCACCGCAGCTGGTCACATCTCCTGCGCGAGCAATGGGTGCACCATCGACAATAAACGAGGCGTCCCCAGTCAAAATAGTCGTCAGTTTTTTACATTTCTTACAAATGACTTTATCGCCTTTACGCGATATTGGAATACCGTTATGAGTGCTGTGTAGCGAGCCACTAATCACTTTACCGCCATGAGTTGTCGTCGCACCTACGGTGATATAAGCTGCCATAGTATCGTCCTAAATATTATTATCTAAATTCTAACATAATAAATGGACATAAGTTGACACCCAGTTCTTCAGAATCATACTTTTATCTTTGATGGGCGTATTAGTAAGCATTTAATCTAAATGGCAGTTGCACAGAATACAGGAGGGTCTTAAAAGATGATATCTAGGCTTATTATCCAAAATTCATTATCACAGCTTTTTCATGTAGCATTGCATAGTCCAAAATCTCAATTATTTTCATGATATTCCTATCCTTTAATGCAACCTCTTTTACTATAGCGTTGCGTATGTTTTGGATTTCTTCATCAAAAATAACATTACTATCAGACGGTCCTATCATATAGTCTGTGTGATCTGACATTAAATCCCATAGACCTACTTCATGATAATAATCTAATTGTTCTTGAGTAAGAGATAAAACAGTAGCAGCTTCTGAATGATCATATCCCCATTGCAACATTTCACTATAATCATCTATATTAATGTCGTCAGGTGAGCAAAAAAAGCAGTATTCAGGTGTTTTATTCATTAGTCTGTGTTCCTTATATGTATTTGTTGTTGCATAGCCTCTTTCCCCTTAAGGCCTCTAGTAGATGGAGGTTTGCCATCTGGTAAAATATTCTGTCTACGTGTCTTATCATATATTTCATAGTAATTGTGTTCATTGTCTTTGGTGATTGTATAGCGGCTATCGCTACTCGTGTATCTCGTTTTTACACCGTCCTTACTAAGAACACCTTTTGCATTTGGTGTGAATTTTTCATGACTATCTTTTAAAATTCCTTTCGACCAATTCGGACTGAATTTTAGATAATTATCAGCTCTATTCTGCTTGTTTAGCACGACATAGAGTGTCATTGTTCGCATAAAGCTGCATTATGGTAAATGGGTTTAGGCCGGTTTTATCCCCTTAAATTCACGAAGAAAAAGCCCCCAGCTGGGGGCTTTTTTTTGCGCTAACAAGTCAAAATTTTTTATTGATAATGCTACTATGTAATCAACATTTTTTAATACGTGAACCCAATATATGACCTTTTCTAAATTCAAATCTAAATTAGCTATTGCCCTTTTTTCTCTCACCTTATCCCTACCAACCTTAGCTGTTACATTTGAAGAAACCCAAAGACTAGCCAATCAGGGCGACGTAAACGCTCAATATGAAGTGGCGTTGCACTATGCCTATGGCATAAATATCCAATCGGATAATAAGGAAGCATTCAAGTGGTATCAAAAAGCGGCTAATCAAGGTTTTCTAGATGCGCAATTTAAACTAGGAGAAATGTATAAAACTGGCCAGGGCGTTCAGCAGGATTACGCCAAAGCATTTAAGTGGTATCAAAAAGCGGCTAATCAAAATGGTGCAGATTCGACATTTAGTTTAGCAGCGCAAAATAATTTAGGAATAATGTATGCAAACGGCCAAGGCGTACGTCAGGATTATGCCAAAGCATTCAAGTGGTATCAAAAAGCGGCTAGTCAGGGTCTTTTAGAGGCGCAAAGTAACCTAGGAGCATTATATGCAAACGGCCAAGGCGTACGTCAGGATTATGCCAAAGCATTCAAGTGGTATCAAAAAGCGGCTAATCACAGTGGTTCTCATCCAGCGAATGCAGTTGCGAAAAATAGCCTAGGTATTATGTATGAATATGGCCAGAGCGTACGTCAAGATAAACGTAAAGCTAAAGAATGGTATGGTAAGGCTTGTGATAAGGGTAACCAGAATGGATGTGACAATTATCGTAGGTTGAATGAGCAAGGTTCTTGATAGTTTTAATGGGTTAGAAATAGCTGAGTATGGTCCCCATGTAGGGAGTCGAGACGCTAATTTAGTCATTATTTCAAAATTTAATTAGCAATAAACAAAAATAAAGCCCCCTAATACTTGACGTAATAGGGGGCTTTATCGTTTAATGTTCATTAACGGTTACAGACGTTTGGCGACGCCTGTAACGACCAAATAAGCATACAAGGTGCGTTATTTGACCAGCAATTAAGCCCATTAGGGTCTATTTTAAGCCAAATCTAGGCTATTTTGCAATCAAATTACCTCTTTTAGTGATTTTAAAACCCAGTTCTTACAAAACAAAACCGTGGTTTTACAATTTATTTGCTCGTTACCTTCCACCAATTAACGCCTTGTAACTGTTCCCTTGTAATGGGTGGCAGGCATCAGTGACGACTGCATTTCATGGGTGACAGTAAGCTCTCGACAGGGGGTTCTGGACATATTGAGCAACGCAATGAGTGGTTATATTGTCTTTTGAAGCGGTACATTGGGTGTTATGCCCTTGCTAGCATTAGAAAGCGTATAGCGGTTAAGAGCGTGTCTAGGCGGTGCTATCAGCCGTAATCTTAACAGGGTCAGCTTGATACAGTGATGACCTCCTGATGAGTGTCCCAAGTCGTGCCGAGGGCATGAGTGAACACCGTCAAGGTAACAACACTAAAGGATTTGCAGTTTTTCAACTGCGAGTCCTTTAGGGTGAGTGTTCCCTGATTTCAGAACCCAGCCAAACCAAGAGCATAAGAACAACTTAGGCTCAGTCAAGTGTTATATAGCCCACTAGGCTATATAACATAAGAGATTGAAGAAAAATTTAAGTTAAGATAATAATAGCAAAAAAAAAAAAAAAA
>NZ_RRYW01000122.1 GCF_014861365.1 Psychrobacter sp. FME6 | reverse complement strand
TTCTCGCTTGTGTCTTTATCTGGCTGCCGCTGATTTGAATTCTATACAGCCCCTAGCCTTATCGCTGCATAATAAACAGGTAAGTAGGAATAAGTAAAAAGCCAACATACCATGAATCGGTATATTGGCTTTTTTGTCTTGAGAGGATAAGACTAAAATTATCGGCTTTGCATCATTTATTAAGTGCGGTCAACGTCTGCTCAAACTCCTGACGACCAATTTCACCCACTTGTTTTTGAGTTAGCTGCCCGTCTTGGTAATATAACAGTGTCGGCGGCCCAAATAACTTATAGCGCGCCAAAATAGCTTTAGAGTCAGCCGTGGTCTCAGTGATATCTAATCTCACTAACTGCCAGTCTTGCATTTGCGCTGGGCGATTGGTAAATAAGTTTTTATCCATAATACGGCATTCAATACACCAGTCAGCGGTCAAATCAACCAAGACTTTAGGGTTAGCAGCGGTGATGGCATCCAATTCTGCTAGCGTCGTAATGTACTTGTCTGAGGCATTGCTCGCGTTATTGACACCGCCAGCTTGACCGTCTGCTGGTTGCATGAGCATCGGAGCAGCACTCAACGACTCTAGCGGATGCAAGCTATCGTCATTACCAAGCGCCGCACCAATCACCAAACAAGCCGCCCAAATCCCAGCGATAAGCCCTAAAGCTTGAGTCAGCATACGCGCTTTACCCAACCAGCTCCATGCCCATGTTGCCACCACCATAAACCATAATGCCCAAACCAAGAGCATCACTGGCGAGATAAACACCCGCTCAATCAATAACAATGCCACGGCGAATAGCAGTAAGGCAAAACCTTGCTTGACCCAGTTCATCCACTCGCCAGCCTTTGGCATAATTTTGCCTTGAGTTGCCCCAATTAAAATAAGCGGCGCGGACAAACCAAAACCGAGCATAAATAAAGCGGCAAAACCAAGTAGCGGACTGCCTATTGTCGAGACGGCAAGCAATGCACCAAATAACGGCGCGGAGACACAAGGTGAGACGACCAATGCCGATAGAAACCCTGCGACTAAACTGCCGCCTGCACTGCCCATTTTACTATCACCAGCTTGGCTTAAACCCTGCATCTTACTGGTGATAAAATACGGTAGACGAATCGTAAACACCTCTAGCATATAAAGAGCCAGCAAAACGAATATTACCGCAAAGCTAATCAAGATTATTGGATTTTGTAGCCAACCAATAATTCCTAATGATTCACCAAATACTGCAATCACCGCACCTAGGATGCCGTAAGCGATAGACACCCCTATCGCATAGCTAGTGGTTAAGATAACGCCTTTTTTGACCGTTGGATTTTTTTGACGAGCGACGATATTAGCAACAATCGGCAGCATCGGTAATACGCATGGCGTTAGCGCTAAGCCCAAACCGGCTAAAAACAATAAGCCCAGTGCCAACCAAGGGTGCTTGGCCAGACCAAATGGATCACTTTCTTCTAAGTCATTGGCGGCGGCTACCGTATCATTAGCCGCACTATTATTTGATACTTCGGAGTCTGCGCCAGAAATAGTAGTGGCGCCTGTTAACTCACCTTCTAAAGAATCATCTTCGAGTAAAGCATAGTCGACCACCTCATCGCCCGACAGTCCTGATTCTGTATCCAAACTATTTTCTTCAAGGCTACCTGCTTCAAGGCCTCTTTCTTCAAGGTTATTGGCTTCAAGGCTACCTGCTTCAAGACTATTGCCATCCGCTGCATTTAGCGTTTCTGATGTTGCAGCAGCAATATTAACGGTGGTTTTAATCTTTTCTGGCGGATAGCAAAGCCCAGCTTTGGCACACCCTTGCCACCCAATCACTATCCCTGCATTGTCCACCACTTTGCCATCGGCACTGGTCAAGGTAGTGCTCGCGACCATATTGACTTGATCAAATACGGGCACTTTGCCAAAGGTGGGATCATCGATTAAGACAGGCGATTGACTAAAGGTAAAAGGTGCGGCCTTCACACCAGCAGGCAATGTGAGTTTCAGCTGATCTTTATAAACATAATGCTCTGGAGTAATATCAAAGTTAATCGATAAGCGCGTCCCAGATTTGGCAGCTTTAGTGCTGCTACTCACTTGAAACGCTTTGTCCACCGATAAAAATTCCGACTGCGCAGCGCTTTGATTGTTACCAAACAAATCCCCCAATCCTGCCGCCTGCGTGGTCATGGTGGTCGCGGTCAGCCCTGTCAGTAAAGAGCTGACCGCAATAGCAAATGCCAATAAATAAGACTTTTTTGCCGGTTTATTTACCGTTAGTGATGGCCTGCTTAATGATGCCGTTTGAACTGACGAGATGGTTTTTGGTGTCTTAATGGACATGAAACGCTACCTATTTATAACTGCTATTTAAAATTACTACTGACGGCTTATTTATGTACCCGCTTATTTGCGTGTGGCAATATTGAGCGTGGTTTTAATCTTTTCTGGTGGGTAGCACAATCCTGATTCTGCACAACCTTGCCAGCCAATAACAACCGGCACATTTTTTGCCGCTTTGCCATTTTTAGTCGTAAGAGTCGTGGTTGCTACCATGCTTTTTTGGGTAAACACAGGCACTTTACCAAAGGTTGGATCGTCAATAGAAACCGGCGACTGATTAAAAGTAAATGGGACGGCGCTGATACCTTTGGGGAAATTTAAAGTAAGCTTATCTTTATAAACATAATGACCAGGTGTAATATCAAAAGCGATCGATAAACGCGTGCCCTTAGACGTTACTTTAGTAATGCTGTCCACTTGGAACGCTTTATCGACTGGCAAGAATTTAGATTGTGCTGCATTGTTATTACCAAATAATTCGCCCAGACCTGCAGCCTGCGTTGGCATGGAGGTCATTGCCAATGCTGCCACTATTGAGCTACTGGCAATAGTAAGTGCATAAAACTTTTTAGCAGCACCTTTATTTTTGTTGGCTGGTTTTGATGTTAGCGCTGATGTTGGCATTGTGATAAACATAGGGTTACCTCTGATGGCTTCAATAACTGATTTTTATAAACGATGCTTTTACTTTGAACTGAGCATATTAAACAATGATATTTCAATATATTCATAAAAAATATCAACCAATAACGCCTTATTGGTTGATATATAGATATCACTAGAAGTGCTTTAACCAGTAGGCGGTTTACTTCTCAGCAGATATAGCGCCCGTAACGTCTCCGAAAAATTATCGGGCTAGCGCTTATAGCTTGGCATAAATGTCGGCATCCTGACCTTCGCCACCTTGCTGTCCATCAGCGCCCAGAGAAAACAAATCATAAGGGCGGCCTTCACTACCTGGAGAGACATACTGAAGCTCATTCTCCCAACCATCTGTTGGATAGTCACCTTTAATATAGCCGCCGTCAGGATAATTTTTGGCTTCCGCAGGCGGCGTGGTCAGTGCGTCTAAACCTTGTGCTGTCGTTGGATAGCGACCATTGTCAGCTCTATATTGATCTAATACATTAGATATTGAGGACAAGGTTATTTCAGTGGTCTTTATCCTCGCTTTATCACTCTGTCCCACTATGTTAGGCACCACAAGGCCAGCAAGAATCGCCAAAATCACAATGACGACCATAATCTCAATCAGGGTAAAACCAGACTGGCTACGCTGTACAGATGCTGCCATCTGTTTACTGCTAGCTGCTGAAAAGGTTTGAGTGGTGGTTTCTGAGCTTGGTAAAGTGGTGTTTACTTTGGTCTTATTAATCATAATCGTCGCTTTTATTATCACAGTTATACCTGAATATTGAATTAACAATGAAGTGATTGCAACTATAGACGATGATTTTATTTTTATCCACCACTGCCATAACATTATTAGATATGACTGTTAGCACTGAGATTGCAAACTCAAGGTAGCGATATTTAAATATCAATACTTAGGGCATGTCCTCAATCTGAACGAAATCAACTAAATGGGCTAAAAATGGCTAAATCTTGCCAAACTGTGTCAAATAGCTGGCTAATATCTTGATATTATCTGTGCTATTTTCCTTGTTTGACTGCAATTTATCTCATTTTTATCACCATTTTCAAAATGAGGACACGCCCTAGTTGAAGCTCACTATAGCCTAATGCTGGATTTAGCGAAAGAAGAAACAGGATGTGGTCAATAATCTACAACAGTAAGCAAAACTTAAGAAACTTAGCTAAGCTTTAAGTCAGATTGCTAGAATATTTAGATATTTGCCGATTGCATTGAGGACACACCCTAACCTGCCAAATCATTCATATTAACAATGGGTAGCATCACCGCCATCACAATAATCATCACTATTACGCCCATCAATACCAGCATCAGCGGCTCAAGTAACGACAGTAAAGTGCTGATAAAGTTAGTGGCTTCGGCTTCCTGCATATTGGCGGCGCGACTGAGCATATTTTCCAGCTCTCCCGAGTTTTCACCACTTTTAATCATTTGTACCATCATTGGCGGAAAATAGGCAGATTTTTCTAATTGACTCGATAGGCTCGAGCCTTCGGTGACCCTATCAGCAGCGGTAATGATGGTTTTTTGAATATGTAAATTGGTCGTCACCGCAGCGCCAATATGTAACGCTTCAATCAACGGCACGCCTGAGCGTACGAGTATCGCCAGTGTACTGGCAAAGCGCGCCGCATTAAGCCCTTTTGATAATCGCGCCAGTACTGGCAATCTTAGTACCGTGCTGTCTATGGCCAATTTACCGGCTTGCGTCTGGGCAAAACGATAAAATAAGAAGGCCGTCCCTGCCAATACCAGTAGCATCAGCCACCACCACTGGGTAATGGCGTTCGACATCGCCAGAACGACCTGGGTAATCAGCGGTAGTGCTTGCTCAGACTGTTCAAAGACTTTGACAATTTTGGGCACCACAAAGCTCATCAAACCCATAATCACACAAATTGCCATCACCATCAGCACAATCGGATAGACCATAGCAACTTTAATTTTATTTTGTAGGGCAAAGCGGTTTTCGGTGTAATCGGCCAGCTGATTGAGGATTAAATCTAAATGCCCTGATTTCTCTCCAGCGGCGATAGTAGCAATGTATAGCGGTGGAAAACTCGCCGCTTGCTGCAACGCTCGCGCTAAACTCAGGCCTTCTAATACATGCGAGCGCACGGCGAGCATGAGAGATTTGATATGGGTTTTTGGCGATTGCTTGGCGACAGCTGCAAGTGTTTCCTCTAATGGAATACCAGCAGCGAGCAATACCGATAGTTGGCGGGTGAGCAGTGCCAATTCATAAGCAGAGGGTTTTTTATGGCGGTTTTTATCTTGGTTTTGTCGATCATTGACCGCGCTAACTTCAACAGGCGTCCATTGTTTATCACGCAGTTGCTGACGTACTTGGCGCGCAGAATCGCCTTCGAGCAAGCCTTTTTGGACACTGCCGCGATCGTCAAGCGCTTTAAAATGATAAGCGGGCATAGCAGCAGATATCCTAAGACGGCCAATGAAAAAAGGTTATAAATCAGGATTTCAAAATATAGTCAGTTCAATATAAAAGCGATACAGCGGGGCTGGAACACTTTCGTTTAAAACATAAGTTTTGCAGCCTCTGTCTGCGCAGGCACAGCACGCCAGAAAGTCTATACCAGTTCCGCATCAAAATAGAATCTATCTGTTTTATTTGGAATCGACTATAGACAGTCAACGATTTAGAAAAGCGGCGTAGAGTCGCTACTATCTGGCATTATGCCTTGTAATAGCAACACATCTAAATGCTGTTGTTGCAACTTTTTATCAAAGTCATTGACCTCTGCTATCAGCATTCTTTCGATACGCTTATCGCTGGCAAAGACGCTCAATCGGGCACAAATCACCGCCAATTGATAAATACGTTTTTTACAATAACCATCCAGACCTTGTAGTAGCCTCACCATATGCGGGGTCTCAAGACTGGCATAATCATAATCGGCAACCACCTGCTGACCCAGCGCTGTGACGCCATAACTAATAGATAGATGGGCGCAGAAATAACAACTAAATAAGTAACCAACCACGTGACCAATATAATAGCCGCGATCATAAGTGAAGCTACTAACCCCAAAGTGCCCGAGCACATAACCGTTGAGACTGCCTTGGTCCAAAACAGGTTTGCCGTTTTTGAGCTTGCCGACAGTGGCAAAACACAGTGGGTTACGCCCATCTTGTGTAGTCAGCTGCCACCCTGCCGGTTGTTGGGCTGGCATATGACGCACGATATCGGCAATAATATCATCGACCACATGTAGCTGCTGCCAGAGACGCTCTAGCCCATCAGTATCCATCAAGCCACGCTTGTCGAGCTGCTGAGCCAGCAAGTATTGCTGATATTCTGCGAACTGTGTTTTCAGCGTTTGTACCAAGTAAGTGGGACGCGTAGCAGTGGAGGCTAGATATAGTAGCCGAGTACGCTCATGCTGGGTATGATAAAGCGCCACACGCTGCGCGGCGACATTGGTCTCGCTGGCAGTAGTGTTTTGCATGGTCGTACTGGTGTTAGGCAGCTCACCGCCTGTTTCAGTAGCAGCTTTTTTGGTGGCAGTTTCTTTGATGACAGCGTCTTGAGTGACTGATTTTTCAGTATCTGGCAAGGTAAAAAGCGCCAAAAGCATAGCTTTATCAGGTGTCTCAACCACCTTGTCTTTTTGCTCACTTTCGCTAAGACGTTGGTTATCTTTAACCTGGTCTTTTACGCTGTCTTTAGCGTTAGTTTTATTCATATTGCTTTGTTCTTTAGCAGACGCGGTAGAGCCTTGGTGACTACTGGCTTGTGCGTTCGGCTTTGCGGTCGGTTCAGTCATAACATACCATCAGCAGCAAAAATAAACATCATCTAAGCCATACGATATAACTGCCATATTGGCAGATATAGGGCGTTCAAAACAAACGCTCACGCTTAGATAACTCATCATTCCATAGTACCTGAACACAAGCACATTGTCAGCTGCACATCGTCAAAATACTGTCAGTCGAAACTGGAAAGAATCGCTCTATTAAAATCGAAAACTCACGATCGAAAAATAAAAAAAGCGTTAAGGAGGCAATGGCAACCTGAACGCTTTTGTTGACTTCCTCCCCTCCCTAAACGGAGGGGATTCCTACCGCTAGACGCTCAAGCC